>CAYYMI010000014.1:0-53271 GCA_964472905.1 uncultured Hellea sp.
ATTTACGGACTCACGATAAAAGAACAAAAAAAGAACATAAGTCAAGTAGGAATTTACTCCTATTTTGATATTCTGTGTGGATAAGCCCTTTTTGAGGCTACAAATGGAACTCAGGATTTCTGCTTTGGGGGCATAGCGGACGTCAGAAGTTCTTCTTGATTGATCGATTCAAAAGGTAAAAGTACTAAAAAGGCAATCAATCGAAAGAGGTGTTATTTTGGTCGATTAATCCTATATGTTGAGCATGAGTAATTATTTCAACGACACCCCAATTGAAACCTCGGAAGATGATCAATACGGCATTTACCCATTTGCCGTGTCATTAGCGAAAAGCATCCGTTCTATAAAAACACCTATTGGCACCACAATAGCTCTTAATGGTCCGTGGGGGTCGGGCAAAAGTAGCGCAGTTAATCTAATCAGACGGGAACTGGAAAAAACTGAAGATGACACACTTGTGGTCTCAGACTTCAAGTGTTGGTGGTATCGAGGAGAGGAAGCATTAGTACTAGCGTTCCTACAAAACCTACACTCCATCCTCAGTGACAAACTTAAAGATAAGATCAAAGGTCTAATTCCTCAATTAGGACGCAAATTACTCCAAGCAGGGCCCGTAATTGGGTCAGCAATGGCATTAACGCCTGTCGGGCCATTTGCCGGGCTAGCTGGGAAATCAGTTGATTATGCAAAACGTCTTTTTCCAGAGGGAGATACAATCGAGAAAACCTTCCAAAAACTCGCAAAAATATTGGAAGAGGAAAATCGACGGTTTTTAATCATCATTGACGATATAGATCGTTTGACGCCCGATGAAGCTCTCGCCATTTTTCGGATGATAAAGTCGGTTGGTAGACTGCCTAACGTAATGTACTTGTTGGTTTTCGATAGAGAGCTTGCCGAAAAGGCTGTCAAAGAAAAGTACCCCTCAGAAGGTCCCCATTTCCTAGAAAAAATAATACAGGCAGGCTTCGAACTTCCCTCACCACTAAGAACTGATCTAAATAACTCTATACTGTCTTCTATTCAGGGGATTTGCGGTGAACCAGACCAAAAACAGATACGAAGAATTATGAATTTGTTTCATGATGTGGTTGCCCCTTACTTAACCACGCCTAGACACGTAACTCGTTTTCAGAACGCTATAAGCGTTACCTGGCCTGCCATAGCAAACGAAATACACGTGAGTGATTTCATAGCCCTTGAAACACTGAGGTTATATGAGCCCTCGTTGTTTGCGGCCATTCGAGCTAACAAAAATAGAGTTTGCGGTCTCAGCGGCTATGATGATCCTGATAACCCAAGAGATTTAACTCGGTTTGAACCTTTTTTGAGAAAAGTAACGGAAACTAAACATGAGATAGCAAAACTGGCTTTGCAGCGCTTATTCCCTAGGTTGGAAGAAACTGGGTATGATGACGGGTTTCTCTCAGAATGGGATATGAACCGACGTGTGTGTATAGATAAACATTTTGATACATACTTTAGATTATCACTTAGTAACGACACTCTATCCACTCAAAGAATTAGTGAACTTGTTACAAAATCTAACAATCAAAATTTCATAAAATCTGTCTTTATTGATGCCGCTAATTCCATTCGAAACACTGGTACATCAATGGTGCCTGTTTTGTTGGATGAACTTAACTCTCACGCACCTGAGATAGAAAAAAATAATGTTTTGCCCTTACTTACGACCTTGTTCCAAATTCATGATGAGATTGACTTAGAAATTGACCATGAAAAAGGCTTCATGAGCATGGGTGATACCTCATTACGCTATCACTGGCTTATGCGAAGGTTGACTAAAAATCGTTTTACGCTTGATGAGAGAACTAAGCTTTATATGTCAGCATTAGAAACCGCTTCTTTAGGTTGGCTCGTGGACTTTGCGGCTTCAATAAAAGCACATTATAGCGATGGTAAAGACGGGTCTATGAGACCGGATGATTTTCTCGTGCAAGAGGCCGTGGTAAATCAAATTGTTGCTCAGGCCTTGGAGTCCATAAGGGCTTCATCCAGAGATGGATCATTGTTAAAGCATGATGATCTCATTTATATCCTCTACAGGTGGCGCGACTTTTTAGATAATAATGCTAGTGAAGTGCGGGCTTGGACAGACACTCTATTAGAAGATGATGAGGCATTAATCGTTTTTGCAAAGGAACTCACTGGAGAATCGTGGTCTCACAGCATGGGTTTTGCAGGATTAGGTGATCGCGTGGCTGTTCGAGAGACTCGAGTACAAATTGATGACGATATTGATATAATTGATCCTGATAAACTAAGGAGCGGATTAGAAGGACTACAAAGTTCTGGCTCACTTGAAAATGATTCAAAAGTAATTGTAGAGACATTTTTAGAGGCGTGGGAACGCCGTCGTAATAAGATGGATCGCTATTAGCTATGAGTGACATTTTCAAAGAAAATGAGTTGCCGGAACGAGCAAGCAGTCATGTTTTAGAAGATGAGTCTGAACTCGCTTTCGAAACGGCACTGTCAAACTCGGGATTGTTTCAATACCAATCTAAAGATAGAAAAGATTACGGAACTGACTATAATATTGAAGCACTCAGCACCCATTATGTCACTAACGTCAGGGTCTCGGCTCAGCTTAAAGCTACAGATAAACAGATCAATAGTGATGAGTCTGTGAGCGTATCAATAGATCGTAAAAACCTCAATTATCTAGCAGCTCAACCCTATTCCATTTATGTATGCTATCACCGTCCGACCAATAGATTGTATGTTCAACAAGCCGAAGCAGTCATTTCGAAGTATGAAGCAGAAGGCCATGGTTGGCGTACTCAGACTACTGTTTCCATAAAATTCACAAATCTTCTGACTGAAGATTATATTGCATCATTGAACAAACGCGTTCTTTCACTCGCTGACCAAGAGAAAGCTAACCGGTTGGATGTGGCTACTTCTCAAGCAGAAGATTTGCCGCAAACTTTAACGAAACAAAGTGTGTTAATATCTGTTCCTGACGATCCCAAGAGGGCGTCGAAAATGCTCTTGTCACTATCTAGCTCTAATAAAGACGAATACATCAGTGACAATTTTGATGCGTTTTTTGCAGTTCTTGAGAATAATCTCAATTCTACGCAGATGCTCTATCTTGCTGAAATCAATTTGGGGATTACAGGTCTACCATTTAACGAAGCCAGAGTTCGTGATGCGATAGAGTTTCTTAATTCTATAATTGATGAATACGGAGAATCTGGAATAGCTTTCTATAATCTAGGAAATGCATACTCGGTTCTAAATGATGTCGAAAATTCAAACATGTATTTTCTTATGGCGATGCTTGATCTTGAAGAGGGTGGCAATGCTGAAACAGCGGCAATGACGCTAAAAAACTTAGGAACAAATTATGAGGCTCTCGGAAATAATAACGATGCTAAAAAAGCTTTCGAAAGAGCATTACATTACGACCCGGAGTTAGCTGAAGCACACTTCGCATTAGGCTTGATATCGCTAAAAGATGGAAATTATAGTGAAGCTTTGGAACATTTAGACTCAGTTGTATTGGTAAATAGGCACCCTAAGATACTCGGTTCAGTGCAGGGGTGGCGCGTCAACGCCCTTTTCAATGTTGGCAATGATCGAGCGGCTTTTAGGGAAATCTTTTCTCTAATAGCTGAAAACGAAAACTCTAATTGGGCTTGGGGTTGGTGCTCACGACAAGTTCAACAATTTGGATTACGTGAGGTGAATCTGAATAATTCCATCAGATTTTGGAGACAATACTTACAAGCTAATCAGGACAGTCCTTTAGGCACAACTGAATTACTGTTAAGTCAAAATAAGCTTATTCAGACAAATCGTGACTGCAACATTAATCCCTTCGATTTGGAAGCAGAAGTAGATGGATATCATGAGCTCGAAGTTATCAATGATGAACAAGCCGCTTTAATCTACGATAAAATTGGGCATCGATATCAAACTGAAAGCGATTGGGTAAGTGCAACTGAATTTTTCATGAAAGCATATGACTTAGTCCCCGGACCCTATGCATGTTGCTTAGCAACAGCTTATAATCATCTTAGCTTGTGCCCTGAAGCATTGGATATTCTTATTGCACATGAACAAACGTACACAGATGACGACATATACTGGTTTCAACGTGGATTTTCATTGTCCCATACCTATCGTTATGAAGGCGCAATTGAAGCCTTTCGTATGGCTGTTGAGTTAAATGATAACTATGAAAAAGCTTGGTACAATTTAGCTGGAAACTATTTCAACAATGGAGAACATGACAAAGCCAAAGAGACTTTCGAAATTGCTCTCCGAAAATTCCCTGATGACGCAATGGCAGATCAGGCAAAAGAAATGTTAGCTCAATTAAGCTGATATTCTTCACTTAGGTAAGGTCTACTATGGGGATTTTATTCTATGCATCTCGTTGCTATATTTTGTATGCTAAGTTTCGAGGAATATTATGGCCAACAGCAAACAGACTCTAAATAGAGAAGTTTGGATAAAGCGTTTTGAATCCACTCATGGTGATAAGTACGATTACTCGAAATTTGAATATGTGAACTCAAATACAAAGAGTGAAATCATATGCAAAGATCACGGCTCATTTGAACAAAAACCCAATAATCATAAAAACGGTAGAGGCTGCCCAACTTGCCAATCTATATTTAATCAGCAAGGACGCGATAGGCTCGAAATTCTAATTGAAGAGGGCACCCGAATTCATGGTGGCCGATATGACTACAGAAAATCAGTTTACAAGGGCGCTCTCAAAAACACCACAATATCATGTCCTTTGCATGGAGATTTTGAACAAACGCCTCAAGGCCACGTTGTCGCTAAGAACGGTTGTCCAGGTTGCGCCAGCCTGAAACGGCGGGCGACAAGAATTGCAAATGCCGGAAGAAAATTCCCGACCAAAGCAGCGGCTGTTCATGGAAACTTATATGATTACTCGCTCTCAAATTACACCGGTGCTCATAACGATGTCACGATAATTTGTGAAGAACACGGGGAGTTCACACAATCTGCTAGCAACCATTTGTCTGGCAAAGGGTGTCAAAAGTGCAAAGGTGGAGTGCCAATAAAACTTAAAGATTGGCTCAAGCAAGCACGCGAAATACATGGCAATAAGTACGATTACTCTAAAGTCTCTTTTAAGAGTGTAATGCAATTGGTCAGAATTTCTTGCACTAAGCATGGAGAGTTCGAACAAAGGGCCTTTTTACACCTTAAGTCACTTGAGCCATGTCCTGATTGCCGACCATCACAACCTTGGACAGTTGGTCGCTTTCTTAAATGTTCGCGTGATTTGCATGATGGCTTCTATAGTTATGAAAACTTGCCAAATGAGATAGACTATTTCACTCCAGTCCAAGCCATATGCCCAGATCATGGAAAATGGACCATACCATATGCTGGTGGTCATGCATCAGGTTCAAAGCCAACTGGATGTCCAAAGTGTGGTCTTGTAAAGTCTGGCCTTGCTAGAAAAATTACCTTGGAAAAGGTACAAGATCAATTCGAACGACGTTTTCCAGGAAAATACAATATTTCAAGTATTGAGTTTTTGAACCCCGAAACACCAATAAAATTTGTATGCCCAGAACATGGATCCGTAAACGTTAGGGTCGCCAACCTCTTTGTTGGTGATGGGTGTTTTGAGTGCAATGAAATTGTTCGAACTCAAGAGCGCTTATCAGAAACTGAAAAATTTGTCGCTCAATGCGAGCAAATACATCAAGGTTACTATGATTATTCAGAGGTGGTTTATCGAAACGTCTTTTCAAAAATATGGATAACTTGTCCTGAGCATGGTCGTTTTAAACAAGTCGCCGTAACTCATCGAACAGGTGGCGGGTGTAGTTCATGTGCAAATTATGGTTTTGATCCGCTAGCAAAGTGTATTTTTTATTACGCTAAAATTCATCGTTACAAAGAGGCTCCTTTGTGGATGGTTGGAATAACGAAGAACTCCTTTGAACGCCGTTACACCGTGGACGAGCGAGATAGTATGCAACTGATAAAAACTATTGAATTTGATACTGGTAGCGAAGCTCTGCTTTTCGAAACAAATTTGAAACAAAAATATCATGAGCATAGGTTCGAAGGGATTTCGCCCCTAAAAGTGAAGCTAAGCACGGAGTTATTTGTTATGGATATTCTGAATGGGGAATATACCTCATCCATGTAGATTGGATGCCTTAGTGTCATAACTCTAAGGTCCGCTTTCGGGATAATTAGTTCATAAGTTTCAATTAGTATCCACTTAATGATGTTCGGATCGATCTTGGTTCTGATAGATAGGTATCCGCAATTCTGGCTAACAAATATGGAACGTCACGTTGATCAAGGTCTTTTGTTATCCATGTCCAATACATACCTGCCTGTTTACAATAGTCGATGAATTTATCAGGCCACTGATCTAATAACTTTGAAAGCATGAAAGAGATATCATGCCTCTCTTTGCTAGTTAAAATGTTAGGATAGTTTGATGTATTTCGGATTTTGAGCTTTATTCTGGTATTGAGATGGTTGTTGAGGATAGTTCGAAGTCGATCACTTCTTTTGTTGCTAGCAAGCAACTGTTGTAATCTCCGAACAATTGCAAAATATATATATGGATGAATATTCACTCCATGTTGAAGGTAAACTTCGTGACCATTCAAACCGTTGAGAAAATACTTTTCTAATTGTAAAACTTCCTTTCTAGCAGGGACTTTTTTAATCTTCCGTCGGTCATGTCCGCAGTTATGACAGAGTTGTCCTTCTGTTCTGAAAGGTACAGCGGGTGAAGAGCATTCTGGACATAAACAGGATAAAATGGATTTATGGATGTGACAGGTAGAAAATAGGACTAGGCGCCAGTGCTGTCTAAAATATGGATTTTCATCTTCTCGTAAACAAGCTGGGCACCATTGAAGTCCCGGTAGCTTACGGGTTCTATGATAAACCCCAACTCGATTTATGGCCGAGGTAGGACCTGAGGTATTTACTTTTTCATATAGTATTCCTTCAAACCGTCTGAGTGTTGTGTTTTCAGCCACATGATTAGAAACCCCTGTCATTGTTGCCATGTCAGCAATAAGTTCTGTTGGTGCAAATGTATCAATATCACGGGTCCAAATCTGAACCGATGGCCACACTGTGTGACAGAATGGGTGGACTCTACCGCAGTTTCCTTGAGCCATTCTTGTAAGCCAAGATGAGAAGAGTTCGAATGGCTGAGGTTTGGGACGATAGGCCCATTTATACTCATCCAGCTTTAAGCCCGAGATGAGACGACGCTTTCAGAATTAAATTGCAGGTTTTTTGGAGCCTTATAATTTAGGTCCTGCAGAAGTTCTAAAGTAATACGCTCTTCACCTGTTTCAATGGCAACAACAGCAGCCTCCACAAGCATCTGTACTATAAAGCCTAAAATGCCGTACGAGCGATCGAGCACATATCGGGCGATATTTGGGTCTGGTAGATTGGAAAATTTTTGTAACGGGAATGCCGCCTCGAGATTAGCGAGTAGGTTTCTGAATTCATTTGAATACTCCCACTTCTTCATCTGCTCGAATGGGTGAAAACGTCTAAGGAGCTGTAAGTCAGATTCTATATTCATGGCTGCATTGTGCAAACCGCAAGTCACGACCGGAATGTTTAACATGTTTCCAAAATCTTTTAGCAGATTTAAAAATTCAGATTTCTGTTTAGGCAATGCCGTATCCACGAAGTGCTGGACTTCATCGATTATAATCATTTTTGTATTGAAATGCCTTAGAGACCGATAGAGCGTCACTTCAATAGCCGACATTGACGCAGATAAACTTAGTGGATTTTTGAGCTCGTCCAATATGCGAAGCATAATCCTTTTGACCGTCACGCCTGCGTTTAAAGGAATATAAACAACGGGTTTGTGAGGGTCACCTTCATCGTCAATAAAATCTGGATGATCGGCCTTAAAGTTCTGGAGTAAACTTGATTTCCCAAGTCCGGTATCACCCCAAAGCATCATACCACCGATCCCTTGTCTAGGTGCTCTGCGTAATAGTTTTTCAAGGCGGTTCGTTATACGGTTGTATGCGGCGTGTTCAATGAAAGCATCACTTTCGAGCTCGGCAATCCTAATGTGCTTATCAGCATTGAGTAAGGACTCTGCGCGTGTTGTTAGATATCTCTCCACCCGGTTACCGCTTCCTGATATTTAGACGTTGCGGCACAAATGTTTCATCACTGATGTTATGTGATGTTAATTTTTTCTGTGACGGGAGCGGTAAGAAGGTTGTTACGTTTTCTTGAGTATCTTTCCTTTTTGAGGCTGCTGCTTGTCTTTTTGCCCTGAGTTTTTCTGTCGATGCCTTATCTCTTACGGCCCGCATTTCTTCGAGGGCTCTAAACCGGGTGTCTTCATCGGCCTTTTCATAACCCCGTTCTTTTAAAAACCGTCCGACTTCTTTCCACTCATGTAATGATATGGGGCGTGTATATCCTCTGCGGTTATGGATGATATGATATTTTCCGCTAATAGGGTGACGCATATATATTTTGGTTATGTCATAGTGGTTCCAACGAAACTCATATGCACGTCGATCTCCTTTATGTACTATTTCTCGTAAGACCTCATCCCAGTACGACATATTGTGCAAATCAACCTTGCTGGGTTTTACGACGCGTTTTGCTGAGGCCATAAAGTCAATTGTAAAACGTAGTGGGTCTTTGGGTAATCTGGGCTGTGGTCGAATAGGTCCATTTTCAGATCCCAAAAAATAATCATTCCAGCGTTTTTCTGGCGTTTGATATTCTAGAGTATCCCTTTGGGTTTTATGATATACACCGGCAATAAATGTTGCGAGATAGGCTTCCAATTCCTGCAATGTCATTTCCGCGGTCTCATGCGCGTCATAAGTAACTTTTTTACCAAGCCATTCTCGAGTTGTTGAGCCGCTACATAAACGCATTTCACCCATCAATGTTCCTAGGAACCGTTCTATGACGCCTCCATAATGGGGCTCACCAGGCGGGCGGTATTCTGGGCGATTAATGCCGTGTTCTCGGCAGCCAGAAATTAACCCAGAGTTTTTGAAATCCATTCCGTTATCGACATAGATAGTATGAGGGATGCCGTGCATAGGCCAAGTATGATCAATCCCTAATTCATCTAGCCATTCATTCTTTTTTAAAACAAACCTTGTCATTGCAAAAGCAAGTACGGTCGCAGACGGGTGCTCAAAGGAAAGATAAAAGCCTAGAACGGACTTTGTGTATTCATCTATTGCGGCTGTTATCCAAGGACGCCCAAGAGGAATTCTATTTTCTGCGTCAGTTACTACAACATCGACGAGTGTATGGTCGATTTGAATGCGCTCAAGCGGTGCAAAAACTTCGGGGGCTTCGCCTGGATGTGCATCATATTCAACTTTGGCATAGCGGGACCCAAACTTCTTTTTAGCTCTTTTATGGATTGAGTATTCTTTTATTATATTGCGCACAGTATTTGGGGCGGGGATAGGATGACCTTTTGTATGGCACTCGGCTCTAACCATTTTGACGATATCACTATCGCGCGCATGTTTGCTGCCAGAATTGCCGTCTGTTTTTCGGATAATTTCGTGGGCTATGTTTACAACATCTGTGGAAATTCTTCGTTTTCCACGTCCACCCGATGAGGATTTCGAAAAAAGGCTTGAGAGAGTTTGTTCTTCTTCGAAGGTTCTTCTTTTTCTTTTGAACGTAGAAAATGAAATACCTAAATTTTTTGTAGCGAGTTCTTTTTCAATAATCTTATTTGGTGAACGCCCGCCGATCGGATGTTTTAAAATTAATGATCTGAGGTCTTCTGCCCATTGCAGTTCATCTTCAGATTTATCAGAAACATCAATTTTAGCATCTGATAATACAGGCACAGTTTTTCTTGAAAAGTCTGATTTCCTTAAGGCCATAGCGCTCACTGAGTTTAATCTGTGGTTTATGGATAAATTGCATGGCGCGATTCGAATGAATCAACAAATTGAGCTTTAAGGTACTTCGTTTCCAACAATGCTTTTGAACTCAGTGAAAATATTATGATGATTTTGATCTAAGTATTTTGCGACACGCTTATTCTTTAATAATGACCGTAAATAGGTGGTAGCTAATGTGTGATTTAAAACATCAGTCCCATAACTTTCTTCAATTAATTGATACTCCCTTTGAAGGCTTTGCATTTCCGCTTCCATACGTGCCATCTGTTCTGCGCTAAGACCCGAAACTTTTTTAGGTTTATCAGGATTTACTAATTGGTCTTGTGGTGTAGCTGCGAGTAATGCGCGAGAATATGCAACTGTGAAAACACCTGCATCTTCCATCAAAGTTACGGCCTCAATTTGCCTTACTGGTTTCATACGGCGTAAATTAGCGAAAACATTTAAACCCATTATTTTGTCTTTTAGCATTTCTGAAACTTCTGGACATATTCCCCGCAAGAGGTCGCGTTTAAGCTGAATGCTGCGTACATCTGCATTGAGGGCCTTGGCAATTTTGTCTTCGGACACGCCGCGTTCTACAGCCCGTAATATCATGCGGTGTTCTTGAATAGCTGCGACTCTGTTGACGTATTTATTATAGGTAAAGGCCTCGTCATCTGAAGAGAGAATGCAAAGAGCTTGGGAAAGACCAAGTTCTTTAAGGGCTGCGCGTCGTAAGTGTCCATCCAGAAGAATGTAATTCTTACTCGATTTGCTCTGGCGTTTCACAATTAGGGGCTCAATGATTCCGATTTCACGAATTGAAGAGAGGATTTGTTTGAACTTTGTGCTGTTATGGGTAACTTTGCGAACGACTTTTGTTGGAATCAATTGATCTAACTTCAATTCAATTAAATCGTCCTCAAAGGCAATATGAATGTCAGTCTTTTCAGTCACTATTCAGGTCAAGTAAGTTAGCTAAGGGTTTGGGCATCGTTGTTAGACCTTCTGCCCTCAATAATGTCGTAAAGTGATCTTGCTGGCAAAGTTGTTTCATAGCTTGGGTAATAAATAACATTTGTTGATTAACCCGATTGGCTTTGCGGGTTATCATTTGTTTGCGATCAACCTCTTTTTGATAAATTCGTATCACGTCTTGACCTGATAGCTGCTTCCGTTTTTTATTGGATCTTAATCTGCCTCGAGAGTCATGTGCTTCTTTTCCTTTGGTGCGGCGCTGTTCAAGTAATTGCTGCACGATTTTGAGTTTCTCACCTCTAAGTTCATTGTTTTCATATGCTTCTTGCAGAGCTTTTTGTTCATTTGCGGGGGAGCTTGCGATTTGAATAGCAACGTTGATAGGTAGATGCCTTGCTTCAACTGCAACAACTAAGCGTTCCTCACCATTTTTAAGTAGATGTACTATGTCTTTTGTATAGGCCTCACCAAGTCCAGTTTTTTGGGATATTATTTTTGGCCCATATCCTTTATTGATAAGAACTTTTATACTTTTCAAATGATCTAAGGGTCGGTGTTGTCTCCGCGCCAAATTTTCGACAAGGCTTTTTAAAAGTATCATTTCCTCGGGCTCATCAATAACGACAGCTGGGATGTGAGTTTGGCCACAGGCCTTAAGCGCTTCAATTCTGCCTTGGCCACAAACGAGGTCATAATCTTTACCATCTTTGCGGGACTTAGAATGTGCAACAGTGATAGGGCGTTTTAATCCAACACGTTTTATGTTTTCAACTATGTCAGAAAAAATCTGCTGATTACGGGATCTGGGATTAAGAATATGAATACGTTCAATCTCGATAGATTTAATTTTTGCATGAGTATCAACTGCCATCATGCTGCCTCACAGATATCGGTGCGAGCTGTGAGATCATAAAGCGCATCAAGTTGGTCAAATCGAAAAGCGTCGAGTTCTAGCCCATTGGTCTGACAAAGCCGCACTTTGGGTTTGTTCAAATGCACAAGGGGCAATAGATAGTAATCTAAGGCATTTTGATTAGAAGCATCCATTCTAACAGCAACAGTGATATCGGGTGAGTATCCAGTATCTAAACGGATTTTCCATCGATATGAACCAGCTTTCGTTACAAAGCATCTGCAGATTACAATAGAAATTCGTAGTTCGTCGTTAATGCATAGAATGTCCGTGTTCTCTTCAACGGTAACATCCGTTCCAAGAGCCTCAATTTTACAGAGTGTATCTGCTAGGATGTCGGAGTGATATTCTCGTAATCTTTTATT
The DNA here is from genome assembly GCA_964472905.1 of uncultured Hellea sp. Classification (GTDB taxonomy): domain Bacteria; phylum Pseudomonadota; class Alphaproteobacteria; order Caulobacterales; family Maricaulaceae; genus Hellea. The sequence goes on from CAYYMI010000014.1 coordinate 12,168, forward strand.
GATTTCAATATATCTATAGTCACGTCCTGGATCATACCCAATTAATTTGTAAGCTCTCAATAAGCTTCCAAATCTATGTTGGTAAGCCCCACTTGAGGGCATATCGATTTGCTCATTTATAATAAATCCTGACAGTGAACCTTGTCTTTTATGAAGAGCCTTTAATCGCTCAAGCATTTCCTCGTCAGAAAATCGTTTATTTCTCTCCGCTAATATTCGTTTGACCTTTGCGAAATCATTTATGTCTACAATGCCCTCAAATGCTCCTTCCGCTCTAACCCACATATCTTCCGAATTGGTGACATGACGTTTCTTCAATTTATTGGAAGTTCGATTAAAAACATTATTACCTATGTATTTTTCATTTGTCAGAATCTGATGAACGGTATTTCGGGTCCACCTGCGGCCTAAATCAGTGAGTACGCCATTCCGATTTAGTTCGGCAGCAATTTCACTTTCTCGTAGCTGGTCATCAATAAACATCCTGTACATTGTTGTTACTATGGCGATTTCTTCTGATGGCCCCGGTACGAGAATAACCCTGTCAGTTTGAAAACTTTTATGTTCACCGGTTTTCAGAATAGCTTTTGGTTTGCCATGTTGGTTAACTAGCATACGGCGTAATCCGTAACCAGCGGGGCCGCCTTGCCGAAACCCAAGTTCAATTAGACGGCATTGTCCGGCAAATACTTTTTTCGAAAGTTCACGACTGTACTCCCCTGCCATAGCGCGCTTAACGCTTTTAATAATCGTAGATCCTGGACTTCCGTCATTTTCGAATTGTTCTGCGACATAACGCACATCCATTCCTGCTCTGCGACAAATATATTCATAGTAGGCGCTTTCATCCGCGTCTTGAAATCGTCCCCAGCGAGTAATGTCCAAGACAAGAATAATGCTGAAATCAACATTTTCACTTTGTACATCAGAGATAAGACGATTGAGGGAGTCTCTTCCCTTGAGCTTTAATCCGCTTTTACCCTCGTCAGCATATTTAGCTACAATTTCGATGTTTCGTTTCTGTGCATAAGCACGGATGGCGTCAGCTTGGTTTTCTGTTGAGTATTTTTGATGATCGGTAGACATACGGACATACATGGCCGCCTTTTTATTCGCCCTCTTATCTTCGATACTCTGGCCCGTATCAAAATTATCTTTCACCTAAAATTACCTATGATCACATTGTTGTTCGTTCTGAGGAGACAAGCTTTGGGGCTTTTCTCAAATCGAAACTATCAAGAGGAGCGCGCACGTGTCATTTCGAAATACGAACCATAATTTACTTAATGCAATTACCGATGATTCCGTGGCTGGTATGATTTCAGCAGCACTACGTTTGGAGCATAGGCAGGACAGCTCTAGCGTAAAACACATACGTGCAAGAACAGAGATCAGCCGCCATACGATTGCAAAATGGTATCAAGCTGCGAATGCCCCCAAAAGTGCCCATCTACTGGAATTAGCTTCAATATACCCTGAAGTTCTCAAGGGGGTACTTTATTTGATAGGTAGGAAGGATCTTTGGAGGTATTGTTTGCTGAAGGAAATTCCAACTAAAATGGGAAGAGCACAGGGCAGTCATATTGTACAAAATGATGGTTATAGTGACAAATTTGTCCACCTAGATGTTATCTTGAATCGTGAACTAGCCGTTCAAATGAATGAAAGACAGATTTGGTTTGTAGGGGAGTTACAAAAGGGCCGCCACATTCGTGCAACCGATATTGTCAAAGTTTGGAATAAAAACTTACGAACGGCGAGGCGTGATATTCAAGAAATTCTAGAACTAGGAATAATCGAATATAGAGGTGCTCGAAAGACTGGTCATTATAGGATACATGATTGATCAAGTGAACTTTTTATAAGCGAGCTTATCGTTTCTATTTATATCTCCGAGTTGAATAGGCTGTAGGATGCTTTTGGCTATTAGACTCCAGAGCGCATTATTCACGTCTGTTTGTGAGTGACCGTGAGCCGTTAATTCATCAATTGCATCACCAACAGTGCAATGGTCGTGTTTTTCATAATAGGTCATCAATGCATCTGAGGTTTCATTCATCGGTTCAGCGACGAGGTTACTAAGCAATCTCATATAGGTTCCGAAGTTACCCTGAAGCTCTGTATCGGTTAATACGCTAAAAGCCCCACTTTCCTGATTTTGAGCCCAGCAATATCCAGAGGCAATGCGAAGAAGCGCATCATATCCCTGTTTTTCAAGATCGGCTTCTCTTTTGACTTCGAATAGAGAATGGACTTTATCCGGCGCGCCGATAAAGAATTGACCCGGTTCACGCTTTAAATCTTTTTCCACCAAAAAATCAGGTGTGTATGACATTTGTTCGTGAGTATCATTCGTAGTGAATGTAAGTGTGAATGGTTGGGATGTTACTCTTATAATCTGCTTGTCTAACCGACATGCCAATAGGAAATCTCGCTCAATGCTTGATTCAAAATATACTTCATTAGAGCCCACAGGAGCTTCAATATATCCACTCACAGCTGATATTTTTCGTCTTGTGGCATCTCTAAGAGTCTCTTCGACATGCAAAGACGATATTTTAGAGGTATATGTTATTGCGAAATCCAATTTATCCCACATTAGAGCACTTCGTCGTTAGGACCAATAAGTATTGATCTAGGTTCAATATCTTTTGGGCAAATTGGTAGAAAAACGGTGGTTTTAGGCTCATTGACTTCTGAACTCCACAGGAGGTGTGAAAGCTAAACCGGGTGAAGCATCACTCGCGCATAGAGGGGTTTTGTTCTTAGATGAATTGCCTGAATTTACACCTCAAGTTCTTGATAGTCTCAGACAGCCCCTTGAAACAGGCGAAATATCGGTCGCGCGTGTCAATGCGCATGTCACATATCCGGCGCGATTTCAGTTAATAGCAGCAATGAATCCCTGCCGCTGTGGCAGCGGAGGCGCAGATGGTATTGCTTGTCGCCGCGGGGAGCGCTGCGGCGCTGATTATCAGGCGCGTGTTTCAGGCCCTTTTATGGATAGAATAGATATCCAAATTGATGTTCCCGCCGTAACGCCTGCCGACCTGGCCCTTCCACCAGCCAAAGAAGGCAGCGCTGAAGTGGCGCGCCGTGTTCTCAGGGCGAGAGATATTCAATTAACGCGCAATGGCGGCCTGACAAATGCGGAACTCTCTCAAGACCGCCTTGACCATGTGGCTGAGCCCGACAATGAAGGCCGAAAACTGCTGATACAAGCCGCTGAAACATTAGGATTGACGGCGCGTGGCTATCACCGCGTTCTAAAATTAGCCCGTACCTTAGCCGATCTGTCTGAATCTGAAAATATTCACCGCCTGCATATTGCTGAAAGCTTATCTCATAGGCGGGCTCGCAAAGGATTATCCTCTAAAAACAGCGCAAATAGGGTCTTTACTAAGCCTTGAAGCCTAAAATTGGCTTTGATTTTTTGAAATATGCGCACAACGCTTAATTGTTTTATTTTGCATAAATAAAGCAAAATAGACTGTTTTGGTAAGACTATTTTTAGATTAATCGTTCAGAAAAGACCTGAATTAGCCCGAAATCGGGATATGAGGGAACGATTATGTCACCGGAAGATATCTTTGCATCACAAATGTGGCCTTGGCCAGATCCAGCACTCAAGCGTGATTCTATGGGGCGTGTTTTATTTGTAAACGCAGCATTCCTGCAAATGTATGGTGGTAATATTGATGATTGGCGGGGGAATATCGTCACAGGTTGGCCCGCGCCTCAGGCTCCAGGCACACCTTACCGCTTTGAAACTCGCTTGCCGACTCAAGAGGGTGAACAAGTCTATGACTGGATGGAATATACACTAGCTGACGGTAATGCTTTTGCTATGGCGCGAAATGTGACTTACCTTTTTCAGCCCAGTGACCCTAATCCAGGTGCAGAAGCAGCAGACCCTACCGCCTTTGTAGATCAACCTCAAGAGGCCTCACATGTTCCTCCCGTATCACAGGAGCCTAACATTCCGCCGCAGCAGCCTGCCTTCGCGGAAGCTGTGGCCGAGCCTGTGATGGAGTCAGCTATTCCAGATACAATGATTGATACAGCCCCCAAACAACCCGCTTTGCAATCAAATATTCCTGCGGCGATTGTTCCTACGGCAGCTGCGGCGGTAGCTGTTTCCGCGATTGATCCGATAGTGGAAGCGGCGCAATCGGTTCAAGTTCCTGACATTCCCCCAGTTCAAGATGTTCAAGTCCCAGAATTTGAGCAAGCTCTATCGGACATTACGGAAGAAACACCCCCGGTAGAAACGTTCGCTGAGACACAAAATGCGCAGATGCAAAATACAGAGACACAAGATTCAGATCGCGCTTATGAGCGTCGTGCGTTGCCCATCGAAAATGAAGATGCGGTTCTAGGGAATAACTGGCGTGATGCTGTTATTGCTAAAGCTGTCGGGGCTGAACCCACTGCGGCCGAAGAAGAAGAGGTGTCTGAAACAGTCGATGAGGTTGCAGAAGCTGATACGGGAGGGGCCATCCGGATTCTTCTGGCTGAAGATAACGCAATAAACGCGCTTTTGACACGGACTTTACTCGAAGCTGAAGGTCATGTTGTCGACACTGTCGAGGACGGCGCTCTCGCAGTCGAAGCTATGAAAACGTCCATATATGACTTGATCTTTATGGATATGCGTATGCCAAATATGGACGGGTTAGAAGCCACGCGCAAAATTCGCGCTATGAATAATGTACCAAAAGGCCTGCCTATTATTGCTCTGACAGCCAATGCATTTGATGATGATCGTAATGCGTGTTTTGATAGCGGTATGAATGATTTCATGACCAAGCCCGTTTCCGCCGAAGAGCTTTCTGAAATGGTGAGAACATGGACAAAAAACTTAGCAGAGCGTAACGCCGCTGCTTAACCATAATGCCTTTGCCTTGTAAAAGGTATGAAAAATTTGCACCGTGCCCCAAATCAAGGCACGGTGTTTTTATATGGACGTTCTAAAAACAGAAAAAACATTACTTCAAAAACTGGATGATGCTTTTCTAATTTCTGAAATATTTGCCAGCAGAAAAATGGCAGCTATGTTGGCGCTTGGCTTTAGTGCAGGCTTGCCCATCATGCTTGTTTATACAACCCTTTCGGCATGGCTTCGTGAAGTCGGCGTTGATAGGGCGACGATTGGTTTCTTTATTTGGGCAAGTTTCGCCTATTCTCTTAAATTTCTTTGGGCACCGCTAATCGACCGCATACGTATTCCGATACTCGCGAATAAAATTGGTAATAGGTTAGCGTGGACATTTTTAGCCATTTTGGGTGTCACAGCTGCAATGATTGCGATGGGATTTCAAGATCCTGCAGTAAATTTACGTAATGTTGCCATTTGTGCCGTCATGATTGGATTCTTTTCTGCGACATTAGATATATGTGTCGATGCTTGGCGTATTGATGCGTCTGAAGACAAAGAACAGGCCATGATGGCGGCCGTCTATCAACTTGGTTATCGTTTCGGGATGATTATTGCCATATCTGGGGTTCTATGGGTAGCTGAATTAAGTTCATGGCCAATTGCTTATTGGACTGTTGCCGCCATTGCCCTCTTAGGAGCTATCACTCCTTTTTGGGCAAGCCGTCCAGTTGAATCTAAACCTAAATTGGTTTCAGATATTAAATGGTCACGGTTTTTGTTCATTATTCCTATTATTGCCGTTGTTTTAGCCTTTAAAAAATATGGCGGCGTAAGTGATCTTCTATATATTATTTTATTAATCTTATCACTCCCCTACTTATTTGCCTTAGGGCTTCTGACTTGGGGGCGTGAAGCATTAAAGGGGCAATCAATTTACGAAGTGCCCATTATAGGTGATTTTGCGGATATTATTCGCCGTTTTGGATGGCTATCGCTTTTGCTCCTTCTTATTGTCATGACTTATCGGTTTAGCGATTACACAATGGGTGTGATGGCTATGCCGCTTTATATTGATTTAGGATATAGTAAGGCCACAATAGGTCTTGTGAAAGGTGCTTTTGGCGTGACCATGTTGTTGGTTGGGTCTTTTGCTGGCGGGTGGTCAGCCGTTAAATACGGCCTTCCTAAGACACTTATAGTCGGCGCAATATTGACTATTATTACTAATATGGCCTTTGCTTGGTTGGCACAAGTTGACGCGCCACTCTCGCAATACTTATTTGTGACGATAGGGGCTGACAATTTGGCGGCAGGTTATGCAGGGACAGCTATCATCGCCTTTATGTCGTTACTCGTAAATAAGGAATTTACGGCAACTCAATATGCACTGTTCTCATCCATTGTTGCTTTTTCGGGAAAGTCTATAGCAGGATTTTCGGGGGTCTTAGCGGATATGATAGAGTATCAAAATTTCTTTATCATTACGGCGCTATTTGGAATTCCACCGCTTTTGGCTGTTATTGTAAGCTGGCGAATAAAGTTATTGGATAGGGGTAAAGTCAGTCCTACACAAGAATAGGTCTTTAAAGACTTGCTCTTTAATAACATTTTCGCCAATTTCTGACCGCGATGAACGCCCCCTCTGACATATCTAAAAAAGCCACAAAGGTGACGCCGATGATGGCGCAGTATTTGGGGATTAAGGCAGATTGCGGTCCCGAGGTTTTACTGTTTTATCGCATGGGGGATTTTTACGAGCTGTTTTTTGATGACGCGGTGAAAGCAAGCGCAGCTCTTGATATTGCCTTAACGAAACGCGGAAAACATAACGGCGCAGATATCGCGATGTGCGGCGTGCCAGTTCATGCCAGCGAAACTTACCTCCAACGGCTCATCAAAAAGGGTTTCCGGGTTGCGGTGTGCGAGCAAACAGAAAGCCCTGCGGAGGCTAAAAAACGAGGCTATAAATCTGTAGTGCGCCGTGAGGTGGTTAGAACCGTTACGCCCGGAACCTTAACCGAAGATAAATTACTGGATGCAAGAGGGCGTAATTTTATTTTATCGATTACGCAAACTCTAACGGGTGATTTTGCCTTGGCATGGGCGGATATTTCAGATGGCATGTTCTTCGTCTGTGACGTGAACAAAGACCGTCTGCCTAGTGAGCTCTCCGCCTTATCGCCGCGTGAAATCGTCTTGCCGGAAAAGCTTTATCAAATGCCTGACTTTATGGCGGGCTTGCCCTTAGAGGGGACGGCTTTAACTCCGCAACCTTCCACAAAATTTGATACGCGCGCATCAGAACGCCGCTTGAAAGACAGGTTTGATGTAAAAAGCCTAGAAGGGTTTGGAAGTTTTTCGAAAGCGGAAATTTCCGCAGCAGGCGCATTACTGGATTATCTGGAATTAACGCAAGCAGGAAACCCCGTGCAATTGTCACCCCCTCAGCGCCGTGTGGCGAGCGGGTTTATGGCGATTGACCCTGCCACGCGGGCTAGTCTTGAGATTGATAAAACTCAGAAAGGGCAAAGATCGGGATCGCTTTTATCCGTCATCGATAAAACCGTAACGGGTCCGGGCGCGCGCTTGCTCAGTGACCGATTAGCGAGGCCCTTAGTTGATGTTACGTCTATCAATAGGCGGTTAGATGCGCTCCAGTTTTTTTTAGATAATCTGTCAGCGCGCGACACTATTCGCGGTAAGTTAAAAGAAACGGGCGATATGGCTCGCGCCATAAGCCGTATTGCGTTAGGTCGCGGCGGTCCGCGTGATATGCTCACACTGGGGCAAGGCCTAAAGCAAGGCGAAATTATAAATGCGTTTTTTGCGAAGTCTTCTGAAACTGAGCTACCTCAAAACATATTAGAAGCTCTCAGCAAACTCAGCCTAGCCGATAAAGGTGAGCTTGCGAAATTTACGTCAGATATCAGCAAAGCTTTTTTACCGGATGTGCCCATGATGGCCCGTGACGGCGGATATATCGCGCCTGGTTGGGCCGCAGACCTAGACGAGCTTAAAAAGCTTCGAGATGATAGCCGAAAAATCGTTGCAGGTCTTCAGGCGGACTATGCAAAAGCGGCTGATGTACCGACCTTAAAAATCAAACATAATAATGTGCTTGGTTATTTCATAGAGGTTACGCCTAAATATGCGGATGCCATGTTGGCTAAGGGGCCGGAAAGTCAATTTATACACCGTCAAACTTTGGTTAGCGGTGTCAGGTTTACGACAACGGAATTAGCTGAACTAGATGCGAAAATTTCGGGAGCTGGAGATAAGGCTCTTGCGCTAGAGATTGAAATATTCACTCAATTTGTGACACGGGCGGCTAGCTTTTCTGAGCCGATAAGAGCCGCGGCCCAGGCCTTAGCAGAACTTGATGTTCAATGCGGTCTTGCACAGTGGGCGAATGACAATAATGCAGTCAGGCCGAAGGTTGATGATAGTCTTATCTTTGATGTTAAAGGCGGCCGTCATCCTGTTGTTGAGGCGGCGTTAAAAAAAGCAGGTGAGGCCGGATTTACGGCCAATGATTGTTTGCTGGATGCAGACATAAAAAACGCGCCGCGGCTGACCCTTATTACAGGGCCAAATATGGCCGGTAAATCGACCTATCTTCGGCAAAATGCTTTGATGTTTATTATGGCGCAGGCTGGAAGTTTTGTGCCAGCGGCGTCGGCTCACATTGGCGTGGCTGATAGTTTGTTCTCGCGCGTTGGTGCGTCAGATGATCTGTCAAAAGGACGGTCCACATTTATGGTTGAAATGATCGAAACAGCGGCCATTCTCAATCAGGCGAGCGAGAAGACATTTGTTATCCTCGATGAAATAGGCCGAGGGACAGCGACATTTGATGGTCTCTCCATTGCTTGGGCGACAGCCGAGCATTTGCATGCCGTAAATAAATCACGCGCCCTATTTGCGACGCATTATCATGAGTTAACAGACCTTATTGAAAATTTAGATGGCGCAAGTAATTCAAGTCTGCGCGCAAAAGAATGGGATGGGGATTTGGTGTTTTTGCATGATGTGAAACTCGGGGCCGCCGATAAGTCCTATGGTGTTCAGGTTGCCAAGCTTGCGGGGCTGCCTGCGGCGGCGGTAACCCGGGCCCGCGAAGTATTAGACAAGCTCGAAACTGATCATGATGGTCAGAAGGATAGTTTGGGCGCTTTACCGCTCTTTACATCTACTCCGCCTCAGGCGAGACAAAAACCGTCCGAAATTGAGGCGGCTTTAAAAAATCTGGCTGTCGATGAACTCTCCCCTCGCGCGGCACTTGACCTTCTTTATGACTTAAAAGAGAAGGTGAAATAATGGCCCGTAAGCCCAAAACACTTGAAATACCTGCTCGCATGAACGCGCCTGATAGCGGAATTGATGTATCAGAGTTTCGTCAAAAGCTAACGCATATTGAAACGACATCAGCAAATGTTAGAGATGAAGCTCTAGAACTATTTAAGACAACACTTTCAACCGCTAAAAATTCTGCCCGAGAACGTTTCGAAGCTGGCCGTCTGGATGGTTTAGAAACCGCTCGTCTTTTGGCGTCCATTCATGATGATATTGTCCGAGCGCTTTTTGATTTCACGATAACCCTCATCCAGAAAGAGGCAAAGTCAGAGCATCTCTCTCTTTGTGCGGTTGGTGGTTTTGGACGCGGTGAGATGGCGCCCGAGTCAGATCTTGACCTTCTATTTTTGGTGGCTGACAAAAAGGTATCTGATGATACGAAAGAGATCACAGAATATATTCTCTATATGCTTTGGGATATGGGGCTGAAGGTTGGCCATGCCGTTCGTACAATAGAACAATCGATTAAACTGGCCAAAGAAGATCAAACCATCCTGACCTCGCTGCTCGACATCCGTTATTTAGCCGGGGATGAGACGTTAGCTAAAACGCTTTATGCAAAGTTTCGTAAAAATGTCGCCAAAGGTAAAGGACGTGCCTATATCGCGGCGAAATTGCTCGAGCGCGATGTTCGTCATGACCGTGAAGGTAATTCCCGATATGTCATTGAGCCGGATGTTAAGGAAGGTAAGGGCGGTTTAAGAGACCTACATGTCTTGTATTGGATTGCACGGTTTCTTGATAAAGAAGGCCGTATAACTGATCCTCAACAAGCGAATGATTATGTTGAAATGGGTTTGTTTGATAAGGGCGCTGCCACGCGTTTTGTGAGCGCTGCTGACTTTCTGTGGCGAACGCGAATTTGGCTTCACTTTATAGCGGAACGGGCAACAGAAAGCCTGAGTTTTGACAAACAAACTTTATTAGCCCGAAAAATGGGATATGCATCAGGCCCTGTCGAAGTGGCCGTTGAAAAATTCATGCGCGAATATTTTACCAATGCAAAAGAGGTCGGGGCTTTAACCCGAATTGCCTGCGCGAAGCTCGAGGTGGAAAAATCCATTTTACTACCCAAAGGTTTGGACGCATTAATGCCAAACTCGCGGCGGAATCTTAAAAATAAAGACTTCATCTTGGATCATGGGCGCCTAATGTTTGCTGATCCGCTTATGATCAAAAAGAAACCCTCTGTTATTATGCAGATATTTGAAACGGCAGGGCGTCGTAATTTAGATATTCATCCAGATGCTTTTAGCGCGATCGATTTTCGCCGAAATTTAATTGATAATGATTTTCGCCGTGACCCTGAGATATCTGCAATTTTCCAAAAAACATTACTTGGGGCACGAGCGCCTTATGCAACGCTAAAGGCGATGAATGAGGCTGGCGTTTTAGGTCGGTACTTGCTGGAATTTGGCGGTATTGTCGCCCGTACCCAATTTAATATGCATCATGCTTATACGGTTGATGAACATAGTTTGAGGTTAGTCTTTAACTTCCACGATATTTTGTCTGGCGAGATGGAAAAAGAACATCCGGTCTCTACCGAAATCGTTAAAGGGTTTTCAGAGCAAGATAAGCTCATTCTTTATTTGACATGCCTTCTGCATGATACGGGTAAGGGGCAGGGGGATCAGTGCATTGAAGGCGCACAACTTGCGCGGCGGGCCTGCCGTCGTTTAGGGTTTGACCAAGATATTATTGATACGGTCTCATGGCTTGTCAGACGGCATTTAGATATGTCTGAAACGGCGCAACGCCGTGATATTTCTGATCCTGAAACAGTCGCGGAATTTGCCGCTTTGGTGGGGTCAAAAACAAGGCTTGATCTTTTAACAGTTTTAACCGTTGTTGATATTAAAGCCGTCGGGCCAGGGATTTGGAATGATTGGAAAGCTGCCTTATTAACGAATCTTTATTACAGCACGCGGGCTTATCTGGAAGGGCGCGCAGAACTCGCGCCGCTCGCGCGCGCTGAGGCCGCGAGGGAGCAGTTGAAAGAACGTCTACCTGGCGGGATAGCCGAGCGGATTACGCCGATTACATCGAAACTTGGAACGAATTATTGGCTAAACTTCGACATGCCAAACTTGATGCGTCATGCTAGATTTTTTGATCAGGTCATACAGGCCAAGCAAGAAACGGCGGTTCAAACGCGGAGAGATCGTTCCAATGATATCACCGAGCTTTGGGTACTTACCCGTGATAGAACAGAATTATTTGCCGATATTACCCGCGCCATATCATCCTGCGGCGCGTCGATTGCAGGCGCCAGATTACACACAGGTGAAGATGGTCAGGTGATGAATGTGTTTTATCTTCAAAACCCGGAAGGACAGGCCTTTGGCCGAAAAAGCGATCATGCTTTGGAAACCCTCAGGCGGCGGGCGCGTAAAGCCGCTGAGGGTGATACGGCTAACATGAAAATCCCCACGGCCATTAAATCTAAACGTGCTGGCGCAATTCCGATTAAGCCGAAAGTCACATTTTTGGATAACGCATCGGGCGGGGCGACGATCATTGAAATGCAGGCGCGTGACCGTCCAGGTCTTCTATGTCATCTAGCTGAAGCGTTGAGAGATTTAAATATTGATGTTTTATCCGCGCATATTGAAGTCGTAGGCGCTCAGGCAGTTGATGTTTTCTATGTGCGTAATCATAATGGGGATGGACAAATTTCCGAGACAGAACGTAAAACACTGCGCGCTAAACTCTTGGATGTTCTTGAGATAAAAATTCCTAAGAAAGCCGCCTAATGCGTCTTTTAAAGTCAACGGCTATAATCGGGTCATGGACTTTGGTAAGCCGCCTGTTAGGCCTCATTCGTGATATTTTAATGGCAAAATACCTTGGCGCAAGCGTTGTTAATGATGCTTTGGTCACGGCTGTTAAGCTACCGAATTTGTTTCGCCGTATGTTCGCAGAAGGTGCCTTTAATGCGGCTTTTGTTCCTTTATATGCGCGGCGAATTGAACAAGAGGGTGATGAAGAGGCTGCTAATTTTGCAGGACAGGCCATGGCCGCTCTGTTTGTCGTGGTTGCCTTTATTACAATCATTTTCCAGATTACTATGCCTTGGTCCCTGAACATGATTGGCTTTGGGCTAGACCGTGTTGGTGAAGCTGGCGCGAGCGCCCCATATGATCTGGCTGTTTTATATGCCCGCATTACGATGCCTTATTTGCTTCTTATGGCTTTGGCGGCTTTATTTTCAGGTGTTTTAAACACGCGCGGATATTTTGCAGCGGCGGCTTTTGTCCCGATTTTACTCAATATCGTTTTGATCAGTATTTTGATCGTTGGGTCAAAAATGGCTGATAATCTTGAAACGCTTGCGCTTTATATTTCTATTGGGTGGATCGTATCTGGCGTTCTACAGGCTGGACTCTTAGTTTGGGCCATCCGGCGTGCAGGTATTCGCCTGCCAATATTTAAGCCGCGCCTTACACCGGGCGTTAAGCGCCTTGTGACTCTCGGTATTCCAGGCGTTATTTCTGCGGGCATTACGCATATTAATTTGATGGTCAGTCATTCTATCGCCACGACAATGGATAGCGCCGCAAGTTGGCTATATTATTCTGATAGACTTTATCAACTTCCGCTCGGGATGATTGGTATCGCCATGGGCGTGGCTCTCCTGCCAAGCCTTTCGAGAAGTTTACGGGCCGGCGATGATACGGGGGCCATGGTAAGTATGAACCGTGCGGCAGAAATTTCAGCCTTTCTCACATTACCAGCAGCCTTTGCATTGGCGGTTATGCCAGAGTTTTTAATTGCGGGATTGTTTGAACGCGGTCTGTTTAAGGCTGAAGATACAGTTCAGGCGGCGAAAGCTTTGCGTATGTTTGCCTTCGGCCTGCCAGCTTTTGTTTTATTAAAAGTTTTAACCCCCGCTTTCTTTGCTAGGGAAAACACACGTACGCCGATGATATTTGCAGGCTTATCGGCTGTGATAAATCTTGTTGTCGGAGCGTCATTGTTTTTCACGATTGGATTTTATGGGCTTGCTCTTGGCACCACAATCGCCGCTTGGAGTAATGTTATTTGTCTAGCCTTTGTACTCATGAGGGATAAATTATTTATCTTGGACCATCGTTTGATGAAGCGCTTGCCCCGCATTGCCTTGGCATCACTCATTATGGGGCTTGCTTTATATTACATAGCCCCCCAAGCACGCTTACTTTACCAGAACGCTATTTTGATTGATTATCCAATTCTGATAGGTGTTTGCGCAATTGGCTTAGCTATTTATGCATTATTCGCTACCCTCTTGCGGGCTGTTAATATGAGTGATATTCGCGACGCCTTCAAAAAGAAAGCCACATAATGTCAGATGAAACAAGTACATATTCTGGACCCACAAGAGTCTTTTCTGGAGTCCAGCCTTCAGGTGATTTACATCTTGGAAATTATCTCGGGGCATTAAAAAAGTTCGTTGATCTGCAAGATGAGATGGAGTGTATTTATTGTATTGTAGATTTACACGCCATCACGGTTTGGCAAGATCCGAAAGTCCTAGCAGAGCAAACACGGCATATAGCGGCCGCTTATTTGGCATCTGGCGTCGACCCGTCAAAAGCCATAGTTTACAATCAATCAGCGGTGCGGTCGCATTCAGAATTGGCGTGGTATTTTAACTGTGTTGCGCGCGTTGGCTGGCTCAACCGCATGACGCAGTTCAAAGATAAGGCCGGTAAGAATTCAGAAAAAATGTCTGTGGGTCTCTATGACTACCCTGTTTTGCAAGCCGCGGATATTTTAGTCTTTAAAGCCACTCATGTTCCCGTCGGTGAAGATCAGAAACAGCATTTAGAATTAACGCGCGATATTGCCGCCAAATTCAATCATGACTTTAAAGTGCCAAACTTTTTCCCGCTCTGCGAACCTGTGATTAACGCCTCAGGGGCAAAGGTCATGAGTTTAAGGGACGGGACTGCCAAGATGTCTAAGTCTGACCCTTCCGATAATTCTCGGATCAACTTAACAGATAATGTCGATACGATTGCCAAGAAAATCAGAAAAGCAAAAACGGATGCAGGAGAAATACCTGGAACTCTGGATGGGCTTGAGGGTCGACCCGAAGTTGCCAATCTTGTGAGTATTTATGCCGCTTTATCGGGCAGTTCTGAAGAGGCTATTTTAGCTGAATATGAAGGCAAAGGGTTTGGTGTGTTTAAACCTGCTTTGGCTGATCTAGCTGTTGCTAAATTAAGTCCTATTACGGACCTTATGACACGTTATCTATCTGACCCCGAAGAACTAAACCGTATATTATCGACAGCAGCGGATAAGGCGTCTGAAATTGCCGATCCGATTGTCGCAGATGTTAGAAAAGTCATCGGGTTTTGCGGAGCTTAGAATGAGACAATTATTATTAGTTTCCATAGCAGTTATTATGACGGCGTGTTCAGGTCATAGTCACGATCACTCACATCATACATCTACATCTCAAGCGGACGGGGAAGGCATCGTCATTTCCGCTGCGCGTATATTACCGCCTTTTCCTGGTCGGGACATAGCCGCAGGATATTTTGAGATTACGAACCACGGTCAGAGTGCAGACCAACTTATATCGGCTTCAAGTCCTGTTAGCGGCATTATCGAAATTCATAACCATATTGAAGAAGATGGCGTGATGAAAATGAGACAAGTCAAAGCTGTCGACTTACCTGTGGGAGAGACTGTGAGCTTTAAACCGGGTAGTTTTCATTTAATGATGTTTGAAACAAATTTACCAGACGGTGAAGATAGTATTCCGGTAACGTTAAATTATAAGAACTCTTCTCCCGTGACTCTTATCGTTGATATTGAAGGCCATGAGGGGGATGAAAATTATGGATCCTCACATTCCGGTAAAGGTGAAGGCTATGGATTATCTCACGGGGGTAAAGATAAAGGCTATGGGTCTCATTCCGGAAAAAATAAGAACTAAAACTCTCTTATTTCGTTTTGAAATTGGGCAAGAGAGTTAGACCTGCAGATTTTTTGGTATTTATTTCATTCCGGGTTGCCGCAATACGCAAATATCGGTCCGGATAAACCGGATGTGTTTTTGCCCGCACAACTGATTTGGGATTTGTTAGCGCGAGACGACGCCATAGATTTTCAACACCTTGAGGATCATATCCTGCCCGCGTCATATAATATATGCCGACATAGTCAGCCTCTGACTCAAACAGGCGTGTATACCGTGTGCCGCCAAGTGATATTATGAGGTTTGTTGCAATTTTACGAATATGGCCCATGGTATTGTGGGCCAACTCATGTCCGATGATTGAGGCAAGTTCATTATCATCTTTGACGAAATTCATCATCCCGGCTGTCATCGTAATCGATCTACCATTCGCATAAGCGTTAATGGTTGAAGACGATGATAATTTTATAGGGTAATTGCAAATTTCTTCTGGGTCTATTGAGACTGTAAACTCCATCTCGCCGCGTTTGACGCGAAGCATCGGGTCTGGGTCTTCTAAAATATTTTGAAGCTGTTTCCCGCGGGCGCTTAAAGGCTTATGCGTTATTCCGAGTAAAACATCCCCGCGCCTGAGACCCGCCTTATCGGCCGCAGAGCCTGGTCTTACATTTAATATAGATGTGTCTTCCATAGCGCCTAACTCGCGCGCTGCGGCGGGTCTTATAGCTTTTGAGTATGATTTAAGACTATGCGTCGTCACGCCAATATCGCGTCTTGTTTTTGGGCATAATTCAGTATTCGCGCTCATGATAGGGCCTGATACTCTCATCAACCGCTGTGCTAATTGATCGACATTTTTTAAGGCTGATGTTTCTTGATGCAGGCGTTCATCTGACAGACTGGCCAAAGGCACATCAGGCAGTTGGGTCTGGATAGACGCACATCCTGTTAAAGTTAGACATAATAGGTAAGCCCTTTTCATAAAGACATGATGCCAATGTTTGGAACGAGGTCAATATGTTTAGAGCGGCGTCAATGCGCCTCTTGCACAACATTCTGTGAAGGGCCATGTTATGCTCTTAAATAGGAGACAAAATGTTTATCCAAACCGAAGACACACCCAATCCGGCAACTTTGAAATTTCTACCGGGCAAGGACGTTACGGGCGAAGGACAACCGCCCGTTGATATTCAACGTGGCGAGAATGTTTCTGCCGCCCCGCTTGCAGAAATGCTGTTTATGATTCCAGACATCACTAGAGTGTTCTTTGGGAGTGATTATATATCGGTCACAAAGTCAGATGACGCTCAGTGGAAACATTTAAAACCTGCCGTCTTGGGCGCGATTATGGATTTTTATGTTGCTGGAGGCGTTCCTCTTCTCGACCAAATGGCAAATGCTGACGTTGAAGCGCGTGTCTATGAAGGCGAGACATTAGAGATTGTTGAGCAAATCAAAGAGTTGATAGATTTGCGGGTCAGGCCTGCTGTTGCTCAGGATGGCGGCGATATTGTGTTTAAGCATTTTGATGATGAAGACGGCTCTGTTTATCTCGAAATGCGCGGCGCCTGCGCGGGATGTCCAAGCTCAACAATGACTCTCAAATCAGGCATTGAAAATTTGCTGAAGCATTATGTGCCCGAAGTTACCCGTGTGGAACAAGCCGTTTAAATCATGCGTGTATTAGCGCTAGATAGTACTGGGCCTTATTGCACAGCTGCGCTTTGTGATAGCGCCAAAGTCTTGGCCTATAAAACTGAAAAAATAAACCGGGGCCATGCCGAACGATTAGCGCCTATGGTCAAAGACCTTTTGACCTATACCAACTTACAAAGTTCAGATGTTGATAGACTGGCCGTTTGTACAGGCCCCGGCAGTTTTACGGGAACCCGCGTTGCTCTCGCCTTTGCGAAAGGATTTGCCCTGCCGCGTAAACTGCCCGTCATTGGCCTGTCTTCGCATGCCATTTTAACGGCGCATTATGACCCTGAGGGTAAAAAAAAAATCGTGACTATATCTGATGTTCGCCGCGGAGAGTTATGCTGGTCAGCTATTTTTAATGGCGACGTCATACAGGCCCCCATCACGCAGGATGCCAATATTGCTCGAAAGACAATTGCAAACCTAAAGCCTGATAATATTATAGAAGATGGCGTCGTAGACGGCAGGGTTTTAGCGTGGTTAGCCGTTGGTCTCAGTCACGAAGATTATCCAGCTGCGCCCTTATATTCGCGTCCGCCTGATGCAAAATTACCGGGTGGTCTTAATCCGTAATGACGCGTAGTTTGCATGTCAAAGATGCCGCGCGTATGGCGCAAATACATGCTGAGAGCTTTTTTAAAGGCTGGTCGGTGCAGGATATGGAGCATCATCTGCAGTCTGACTTATGCTTTGGACATGGCCGCCCCTTACAGGGGTTTATTATTTTACGCCATAGTGCAGACCAAGCAGAAATCCTGACAATTGCCATTGACCCTAAGATGAGACGTAAAGGTATTGCGGGCGCCTTACTGGATATTTCTGAAACGGAATTAACTGACTTAGGGGTCGACACTCTTTTTTTAGAGGTCGCTGAGGATAATGATGCCGCAATCGCCTTTTATAAGAAGAGTGAATTTCTCCTCATCGGGAAACGACCGGCCTATTATAAACGGGATAAAGGACGGGTTGCAGCGCTGACTTTCCGTAAACGATTAAGCTAAAAAACTAGACTGATAAGCTACAAGAGGGTAGAAGATTCGCATGGGTAGCTGGATAGAAAAAAAATGCGCTGAGCGTGGTTTGCGAATGACAGACCAACGCAAAGTAATTGCCAAAGTTTTGTCAGAGGCAACGGATCATCCGGATGCTGAAGAGCTTTATGCCCGTGCTTCGGCAATTGATGCTAATATCTCCCTTGCCACAATTTACCGAACAGTTCGGTTATTTACAGAAGCGGGTATTATCGAAACGCATGATTTTCGTGACGGTCGCGCGCGCTATGAAACAGCAGACGAAGACCATCATGACCACTTGATTGATGTCACGACAGGGGATGTGATCGAATTTGTCGATGATGAGATCGAAGAGCTCCAAAAACGTATTGCCGCTAAGCTCGGTTATGAACTGGTTGATCACCGGCTTGAGCTTTATGGACGGAAAATCAAATAGTTTCTAATTTGAACAAATCTTAAATCTATTCGTGTAAACGCAATGCATGGCATTGGGGTTGTTAGCATTTTTACTAGGGTGTTTGATCCTATACGCTTTGAGTAAGAGCTATAAGTCTGAACATCTCTCTCATACATCAACAAGACCTCACAGCGCTTCTTTGCCGTTATTACCTGAATGGAAAGCCATTATTCAAACCCATGTGCCTGTCGTTGCGAAAATGCCGCGTAACAGACGGGCCGAACTTTACTGTTTAACCATGCGGTTCCTGACTGAAAAAACGTTCGTCGGCCGAAATGGATTGCAAATTGACGATACGATCGCCGTTACCATTGCCTCACAAGCCTGCCTCCTTTTGCTGGGCCGTGAACATGCGTTTTATCCGACACTGGAAGAAATTCATGTCTATCCCTCTGCTTTTTCGCAAGCTGGATATGATGATTTACTTGTCGGCGCGTCTTATGCATCCGGCCCTGTCATTTTATCCTGGGACTATAGCTGCTTAGGTCTCGTCCATCCTTATGATGGTCATAATGTTGTGCTCCATGAATTTGCGCATCAACTCGATCAAGAAACAGGACTTTATAATGGCACGCCTATATTTGAGGATTATGAGCGTTACGCACTTTGGCAATCGGCCATGAAAACGGGCTTTCGAAGATTACGTCAGTTAATCGCCGTTAAACAAGAAACCGTCATAAATCCTTACGGCGCGTCAGGATTGGAAGAATATTTCGCCGTTTGCACAGAAGCGTTCTTCGAAGTCCCGAAAGCTCTGCGAGGCGCTTACCCGCGTGTTTATGAACAATTATGTGATTATTATAAATTAAATCCCGTTGATTGGATTTAAGCGCAAGGACTCTCTCAAAAGGGGATAAATTTTAATTTTTTCTCTTAAAATACGATATTTGGCATTCTTCTTGCTTCGATACTCGTGAATAACATGAGGTGTCTGATTATGTCACATTTGAAAAAGAAAATTGTCAAAATGGTGCTCGTCCTTGGTATAATTACGGGTGGCGTCATGGCCATCAATTCAACGAGCTTTGACGCCAAAACCGCGACACAGACCATAGAGACCCAATCTGAAGTCTTGGCAGGCGCCATTGGCCAGAAAGTCGACCCTGTTCGCAAAGGGTGGCAGCGGTTTGATGCTCCTAGCAAAGTCAAAACTGTTCAAGACAAAACGAGACCTATCGGCGATAAAATTCAAAATTCCATGAGCGGGAAAACTATACCGGGTGCGGATGCGGCCTTGTGGGGTGAAAAGCATATGAGTCTTCCTGCCATCTTATTAATGCTCGTCTTTGGCGGCATCTTCGCTCTGATGGGTCTGTCTGGTCCCAGTTCTTTCCTCGGCGGTCGTCACTAAGCGCGACGTCTAACCGAACTCAAAACAGCAGGCTTCAAGCCTGCTTTTTTATTTCAGCCCCTATCTGTTGCGCTTAGCCAATATTTTTCCTATAGGCCGCTCACCACTAAAGTGAGCATAAAATGACCGTCCTGTTACCGCGCGATAAAAACGCGTCCCGTGGCAATGGCGTTCCGAAGACTGCGTCAGCAGGCAAGGACGGCCATTCCACCCAAACATCGAGAAATGTTGACGCTCCGCATATTGCGAAGGCGAAAGGCCCAGCGAGACCGGACGGCAATGTTACTCAAAATCAAAATACCAAAAAGGTCTTCATCAAGACCTATGGCTGCCAGATGAATGTCTATGACTCAGAGCGCATGGCCGATGTGCTCGCCCCCATAGGATACGCCCCTGTTGAGGCTCCTGACCATGCCGATCTCGTTATCCTCAATACCTGCCATATCCGCGAGAAGGCGGCCGAGAAAGTCTATTCAGAGCTCGGCCGTATTCGCCGGCATAAAGAGCGCAACAAACCCGAGATGAAAGTCGCCGTGGCGGGCTGCGTCGCCCAAGCCGAAGGCGAAGAGATTATGCGCCGCGCCCCTGTGGTCGATATGGTGCTCGGGCCGCAGACCTATCACAAACTGCCCGAAATGATTGCCAAGGTTCACCGCGGCACAGGCGATGTTTTAGAGACAGAGTTTGACACGCTCGAAAAATTTGACGCCCTGCCAGAGACGCGCCAGCCTAAAGGTTTTTCCTCTTTTCTGACTATCCAAGAGGGCTGTGATAAATTTTGTACCTTTTGCGTTGTGCCCTATACGCGCGGCGCTGAGGTCTCTCGCCCCGTGAGCCAAATCGTGGCGGAAGCCCGCAGTCTTGCCGCTCAAGGCGTGCACGAAATTACGCTGATTGGGCAAAATGTTGATGCTTACCACAGTGAAGGCCCTGATGGGTCAGAGTGGGGCCTTGGCGAGCTTATCCGCCATGTCGCCCTGATTGGCGGTATAGACCGTCTGCGTTTTACTACCTCTCACCCGCGCGATATGGATGATAACCTCATCGCGACGCTGGGCGCAGAACCGAAATTAATGCCCTATCTGCATTTGCCCATACAGGCGGGGTCTAACAAAGTGCTTCACGCGATGAACCGCGGTCACACCTATGATGACTATAAAACCCTCATCGCCAAAATCCGCGCCGCGCGGCCTGATATCGCGCTGTCCGGTGATTTCATTGTCGGCTTCCCCGGCGAGACCGAAGCTGATTTTCAGCAAACGCTGAACTGCGTCGAAGAGATTGGCTATGCGAGCAGCTTTAGTTTTAAATATTCCATCCGCCCCGGAACGCCAGGCGCGTCGCTCCCGCGCCAAGTCCCTGAAGATGTCAAATCCGAACGGCTCAAGCGTTTACAGGATTTGCTCTACACACAACAAATGGCCTTTAATAAATCCCTCATCGGACGCACGCTCGATGTCCTTGTCGAAAATGGCGGCCGCGAGGACGGACAGCTTTTCGGCCGAAGCCCTTATCTGCAAGGCACCCATTTTGATGGGCCAGAAAGTCTCGTCGGACAAATCGTGCCCGTCCTCATTACAGGGGCAGGGCGAAACTCTCTGACGGGTGAGTTGGCTTAACCACGGAATGGAATTCGAGCAATTTCAACTTTTAACTCAGGGTGTTCGAAGCCTTCTTCTCTAAGAAGATGTACGAAAGCATCTCTGGAAATTTCGGGATGTTCAGTAGGGCCAATAATCACCTTTTTTATTATGTCCTTGAGGCGAATATTTGAATTGTCCCCTAATTCTAGCTTTCTAACCAATTGAGGAGTTCCTCCAATAATCATGGTTTCATATTTAGTTGTTTCAAAAGAATATACATCGGGACGATATACGGCACGCCATTCATCTTCCTCGACAAAATTTGAATCTTTTATGCAAATCGCTAAATGAAAGCATAAGTCAATTAGTGCGGCTACAACTACATCAATATTAAATTCTTTAAATTTGTCAGTTACGTCAACAATGCCATTAATTATTTCGGGAATAATTTTGCAAAAGCCGGTACCACGTTCAGTATAAAAGACAGGATAGGTTGTTATGTCTACTGTTGTTGTATTACTCAGGATTTTTTCACGGTCCATTATCAATGCTACTCCATTCGGGAACCCATAAGCTCTCCACATAGATAGCTTGCCCAATCCGTCCTTCGGACAGAATTCTGAAAGACAAGTTATATAAGTTTCTTGTATTAATCTCTGTGCTGCGGTTTTAAAAGAAGTATAGAATTTATCCTCTATTTCAGGATGAATTGACTTAGCTTTATGCCAAAATGTACCACTGGCTGTATCAGTCCCGTCAAAGCCGTTATAAATAGCGTTTAGACCAAGTGTAAGTTCTGATGTATCGTTCATTAAAAGGGCATTCCTTAAAATAATTGATTGAGTTTTTATGATTAAAAAAGCTGTCTCCGCTGATGTGTAATGTGCAAAGTCTAGTGCTCTTGTCTTTACTCTATCAACCTCTTTTGACATTGGCGGAATTATCGCTTGCCCAATAAGCACCCGAACATTTCTGTATTCTTCACTGTCTTTCATTTTATAACATCCTAAACATCCTAAACAGGCGAAACACCAAACAACGCCACATGACCGCCATGCATAAAGACTCCCGTTATTCCCAAGCCCACAATAATCGCTAAAATATCACCCATCGGTTTCGCGGATTTGTCTTTCAAATTGGTCCCGCGCTTATAGGCGCATATTAATGACACTGCGGCATAGACGAAAAATAGCCCGAACATTAAAACCCGTTTTAAATCCCCGCCAATCGCCAAATGAAATCCGGCCCAGATGAGAACCGCCAGCATCATCGGGTGCTGAACGGCGTTTTTAATATAGCCAAGCGGCATATAGGCGCTCGCCAGCAGGATAAGCGCCGGCATCATAAAGACCCAAGAGATATGGTGCAGGCTATGCGGGGCGGCAAAAAGCGTTTCCCCATTGGGCGCTCTGGCAAAGCCGATAATCATAGCGAAAAACCCAAGAAGCGTTACAGCCGAATAAATCCCCATATATTTAGCTTCGCCGATTGATTTGCGAATATCTTTGCCCTCCGCGCGCGACCTCATAGCCGAGAAGAAATGCGGGATGAAGAATAAGGCCAAGCCAAAAATATAAAGCGCCATGATGTTTCCCCTTTACGTCTAATGGTGACGGCAGGGCCGTGGCGAGTCAATCTCTATGCCTGATCACCGGCCATGCGTTTATGGTCAGCCGCGAGGGGTTTGCGGCTGTTATTGCATTTGCACGTATGATGTCCGCGAAATGGGACGGTATTAGATAAGCAAATGCCCTAACTGGGCCAGACATGCGCGGCGCTCAGTCCTGCATTAATCAAACATCCCTGAACAGTAGCAGCGGGGCAGAGCTGGGTGAGGGCGCTTAATATGTGATTGACCTGCCTGCGCTGACACAATCGGGTTTTATATTCCAATCTGTAAATACATGCGCGGCCATTTGCCGATAATCGGCAGGCCCGTTCAAGAAATTGATTACCCGTTAATTGGCGCGCATTGAGATGGCGCAGACCGACATAGAGACGTGCGGCGGGTAGGCCGCGCCGTATAATACGCTTGCTTTGGCGATTGGCTAAAATTCGGGGAGCCTTCGCCGCACACATGGCGTTAGGGATGAGCGCGAAAGAGCGAAACCGTTTTGAAGACCGATAAGCGGGAGCTCGGTATAATTCAGCAAAAGATGACATCCATAACCGCATAAGTGCTAAATAGGCCAATAGTCCTGAACTGACCGATTGGGCATGGCGCTTGGGCTCTATCAGCGCGCAAGTTTGGCGATAGGTAAAGTCGGTATTTAATGTTGTATATGTCTGTGTTTCAAATCTCATAGGCGGAATATAACCCTGCTCGAGTTCCTGAGGATTAATCTTTTTTGATTTTTTTTAAATGAGGGTTAATCAACCGATTTGTCATACCGCCGCGTTTCAGAAGGAGACGCCCGGTATCCATGTCTAGATATCGGCAGACGTAAAAATAGCTTTATAGGAAATCCCTAGGTATGGACACCGGGCAAGCGAGCTTGCGTCGGTGTGACATGGAGTAAAAGAGGCTGGGGCGCTCAATCACACTCGTCATGACAAGACCAAGTCTTGTCATGACGATATTGTTTGAAAAACGACCCCTCCGTTTCACTACACGAGTTGGTGAGGTCTCGCTTTTTGTATTTTATTGGCATGTAATTGAGCTTATAGCTTCAAGTTACGATGAGTAAGATACCGAAACTCCCTGATGTTATAAGGCGCTATATAGATGCCTATAATAACGCCAATGTTAGGGTCATGTTAGACTGCCTAACCGATGATGTCGTGTTCCAGAATATCTCTAAAGGCAAAGTTTCACTGAACATAAAATCAAAACGAAAATTTGAATCATTTGCGAAGATGGGCGTAGAGGCTTTTACAAGCCGTCAGCAAACAGTGGTTGAGGCGGTCACGCGCGGTAATACAATAATTGCCAAAATACACTATGAAGCCATTGTCGCCAATAATCTGCCAAATGGATGGAGAGCCGGTCAGGTACTTAAGTTTCCCGGTGTTTCAACGTTTGTTATTGAGGGCGAAAAACTTGCAAAGATCGTTGATGAAAGCTGATTAGACCTCGATCTTTACAGGAAAGGCGTCGTAATAAAATTTAAACCGCTCGCGGATTTGTTCAGGCGCGACGCCAAAATGTTCTTTCAAGTGATAGCGCACGCGGCCATATTTTCCGCGCGGGTGGGCTTTAATAAAATCATCCATTTCTTGCCGCGCCTTGAGGGTGAGCTCCAAGTCGTGTAAGTCATAGATTTTCTGTACGGTCTCCATATCGCCGGCCATGAACTCATGAAACATGACATCCATGGATTGCTTGGGGCCCCACACGTTACGGTCTCGCACGCAAGCCTTAAGGAGCGCTTCGATACGGTCGGTCCAATAATCCAAGACCCATTTTGGATCGACAGAGGTTCGCAGGATACGGTGACCATAGGCAATCATCGTCGCGGTGGATTGGATAACGGCGACAGGGTCGCGGTGGGTGATAATCGCCGTGGCGTCAGGGAAGACTTTTTTAAGGACGGGGAGTTGCTCTGGGTTTTGCACGCATTTAAGTACCCAGCTTTTATCGCTTCCGCGTTCAATCTGGAGGAGCTTTAAAACGGTTTTGAGATATTCATAATGCGGAGTTTGGTCTTTAGAAAAATAATAATCGCGATAGCCCGGTACCATGGAGGTCCATTCAAATTGGTTACAGCCAAAATCAAAGGTCATGAGTTCCAGCTCTTCATGAATGTGATCCGGGTTCATCGGATGCATGGCGGCCAAATCTGGTCCCATAATTTGCATCCCTGACCAGCGCGCCGAGCAGCGCAAATAGCGCGGATCATTATGGGTCAGAGAATCTCCGCTTTTAAGAAAACGGGTTAAGGCCCGCGTGCTAAATTTAAGACCTGCGCTGGCCTTCTCTTGGCCGGGCGCATGAAAGGGCTCTTGCGCAACCCATAACGGCAGAGAATGAAAGCGCGAATCCGCGGCCAGCAAATTCACTAAATGCGTTGTGCCTGAGCGCGGGAGGCCTGAGACTGAGAGCGGCTTTTTAAGCTCTGTTGTTTTAAGCTTGGGCGTTTTTTTAATCCGGTCATGAATGATCAGATGATTACTGGCGCAGCGCACGAGGTCTTTAAAACATTGCTGCCGCCCTACGCCCGAAAGACCAACGTCGCTCGCATAATCATCGAGCAAGACTTGCAGGGCGCCGTGAAAAGGGCGCGGGCCAAAATCCGTGAGACCTGTGGCCTCTTTCGCCGCCGAGAGGACGGCTTCTT
This sequence comes from uncultured Hellea sp., assembly GCA_964472905.1. Taxonomy (GTDB): domain Bacteria; phylum Pseudomonadota; class Alphaproteobacteria; order Caulobacterales; family Maricaulaceae; genus Hellea. Next base: position 37,696 of record CAYYMI010000014.1, read on the forward strand.
GTGTGAAAGTCACTTTGGCGTTTTTAGATCCATTAAGGGCCAGCTTTTGGAGCCGCGTTAGTTTGGGCGCGGCCAAATCATCAATGACGATATCTGCTGGCTTCTTTGTACTTGGTTTTTTGGACATCCCCATATCCTCCCATTTCGGAGTGTAGGCCTAAGACAAGCGCTTGCCAAGAGGCTGTAAGGGTACGGGTTGTGGCTAGACCTTAAAATATGAAATTACCCGCGTCGATGACAGACGTGACTCCTTTCAGTGTAATACTATTATTCTCTAAGTCTCCACGGATGGTAATGACCGCATCGCCATTGGCGTTATTGGCAATCATGAGGTCCCCTAGGCTCGTAACACCCGTGATATTGCGCAGGTCAATAAGATCGCCTCCATCCTCAAAGTCCGTGATGGTGTCATTGTCCCAATTATCAGAGAAGATAAACCGGTCATTACCCGCCCCCCCAATAAGAGTGTCATCACCCGCTCCGCCGTCAAGACGGTCAACACCGCCCCAGCCATTAAGCTCATTAGCCCCTGCATCGCCTGTAAAGACATCATTAAAGGCAGAGCCAAACAGGTTCTCGACATTGGTGAGCGTATCCCCAAAGGAATGGCCCGCTGTCCCTGTGCCCGTAGAGAGGTCAACAACAGCCCGGCTATTGGCATTGGCATAGCGTACCTGATCAATCCCGTCCCCGCCGTCCAGCGTATCCCGACCAAAGCCGCCAATCAGCGTATCATTACCGTCCCCGCCCAAGAGTATATCCGTGCCTCTATCACCATTCAGGAAGTCATCTCCGGCATTGCCAATGAATGTATTAGCTTGATTGGTACCAACGAGAATATCATCAAAGTCAGAACCAATAAGGTCTTCTATGCCCTGAAAGCTATCCCCTGTGGCAAAGCCGCCATCAAAGACTTGTGAGCCGCCCAGACGGGCTTCTACGCCTTCAAAGGAGCCTGAGTAGTCAATGACATCGCCAAAGCCGCCCCCGCCATTGTTAAAGTCAGCCCCAAGACCGCCAATAAATGTATCATCGCCATTGCCGCCAATCAGGCTATCATCGCCTGCGCTCCCGTTCAGCGTATCATTGCCGTTAGAGCCTTCAAGGACATTATCGCCCGTATCGCCCGTCAGACGGTCATCATGGTTAGAGCCAAAGAGGTTCTCTATATTGGTTAGTACGTCGCCTTGCGCGTCGCCATTAAAGGCGGTTCCTGCTGCCAAATTAATAAATACAGCCTCAGCAGAATTGGCATAGCGCGCTTGATCAATGCCGTCGCCGCCATTGATGATGTCTGCGCCTGGGCCGCCAATGATGGTGTCATTACCCAAACCTCCGTAGATTGTGTCATTTCCAAGGGAGGCATTGATAAATTCATCGCCCGCCGGCGCATGAATAACATCATCACCTATGGTTCCGGTGAAGGTTCCATTTAATGGCACTGTCTCATGAGGTGATGGTGTTGTTTCACCAGGTAGAGGTGAATAGCAATCTGGCGATCGGCTCATAATACAAGCTTCAATTGCGGCTTTATCGATGGGGGGAGAATAAGAAATGGCGCCTGACACAACTCTTTCAACCACAGTATCGGGCAATCCGTTTATATCCCATAGCCATGCCCCAGCATAGCCTTGTTCAAATAAAGCCGCATTTAAATCTTCTTCCACAGTCCCACTTGTAGGTTCAGTCCCCGCTCCGAACTCTCCCATGACGATTGGTTTGTCTAGTCCGCGTTCTTGCGCTGTAATTTGATAGGGGTTGCTAGGATGTCCAAATGCCCAATACCAATGGGCTTGATAAAAATCCAGAGTCCCCGTCGGGTCCGCAGAATCCGGCGCGGTTAAAACATCATTAGTATATTGTTCTAAAAGAGCTGTCTGTGACACGCTTGTTGTCACTTTAACATTAGGGTCAATGGCATGAATACGGGCGGCCGCTAGGTTGACGAAACGTTGAAGTGCCTCATTACTCTGCGGATAAGACCCTAAGGGACAATTGTCATTAAAGAAGTTATTTGCTGTCGACATGCCATCGGCTTCATTAAATATTTCCCATGCAAATAAAGCAGGGTGATCACGAAGCTCAGTCACAAGAGGGGCGAGCACATTATCAATATAGGATTGATAATAAACATTTAGCATCCCGTTAAATCGACTTCCTCGGTATACAGCTCCATTGATATTGTTGGTTTCACTGCAGGCAATATCATAGGAAAATAGCGAAATCGTCAGCAAAATACCCTCTTCCCAAGCTGCATCAAGAACATCCCGTACTTGTTCGATCATATCCTGATCAGACACACCATTTTGCGTATTCGGGCTAATACCTCTAACGAACCCATCATGGCCGATATCGGGTGAAAACCAACCACTGGCATGAAGCCACCAACGCGCCGAATTTCCGCCATAGGCTGCGAGCTTTTGAAATTCATTCTGCAATTGGTCTGGTGTTGAATCGACTTGTCCAACATCGAACCCAAAATTAACCCAAGCGATATTAGCCCCGTTTAGAAAAACAGGCTGTCCGAAATGAGATAGAGGGGCTTCATTTGAAACATCTTGTGCAAAGGCCGATTTTGAAATCAATACAAAGATGAACATTAAAATAGACAAGATTTGTTTTAAACCTTTTGACATTTTTAAATATGCTATGTGAGGTACTTTAACCATAGTTTTAAAGCTATATGAATTGATTTCAATTCGCATTAAACCAAACTAATTTGCAAAGTAATAGATTCTCCTTAAACACGTATCATTATTCAAAATGCTCTAGGTCAATACAGGGGGGGAATGTGCTTGCAGTTATGGTTGTAAATCGCCTCTCGCTTTCTTTTTCAAAACTGTCTAATTACGGCCTATGAGTAAACAGACCGAGATATTTGAATTTGCGGATGCGGATTTAGTGCGCAAGCTTTGCGGGCCTAACCATGCGAATTTGGCGATGATTGAAGAGGCCTTTGGCGTTTATATCGAAGCGCCGGGAACAGCCGTGCATATTAATGGCGACGCGCCGTCGCGGGCGCGGGCAGGTGAGCTCATCAAAGAAATTTATCAGCGCCTAGAGCGCGGCTGGCCCTGCGGGCCAACGGATATTCGCGCGCTGATTAAGGCTATGGGCAAGGGCAAGGTCAAAGCCGCCGCCGTTGACGCCATCATCCCTTTCCCGCGCCGCTCGCCCATTGTTCCTAAAACCCCGCGTCAGGAAAAATTCATTCATGCCCTGCGTGATGAAACCATTTGCTTTGGGGTTGGGCCAGCAGGAACGGGGAAAACCTTTTTGGCGACGGCCTATGGCGCGTCACTTTTGGCGCGCGGCGAAATCGCCCGTTTTATTGCTTGCCGTCCCGCCGTGGAAGCGGGAGAACGCCTCGGATTCTTGCCCGGGGATCTCAATGAAAAGGTCGATCCTTATATGCAGCCGATTTGGGACGCGCTACATATGGTGCTTGGCCGTGATGAAGTTGATCGGCGTAAAGCGGCGGGCGATATCGAAGTGGCCCCGCTCGCTTTTATGCGCGGACGAACCCTTTCTGATGCTTTTGTCGTCATTGATGAGGCGCAAAACGCGACCATACCGCAAATGAAGATGGTGCTCACGCGGCTGGGCGAGCGCGCCAAATATGCGGTGACAGGCGATCCCAGCCAATCCGACTTACCTCATGGCGTGACCTCTGGCTTGGCGCATGCGCTTTCTATCCTCAAAGGGATAAAGGGGATAGATCAGATTGTTTTTGAAGCTTCTGATGTGGTGCGTCATCCATTGGTAGGTAAAATCGTCAATGCCTATGAGAAAGATGCCAAGTCTTAATGAATGGCTCCAACTGCTTTGCCTGACCTCCCTTTCGAGATTGATATCGCCATAAGCCACGCGCCTTGGTCTGAGGCCGTGTCTAATATTAAGGCGCTAGCCGTCATGGCTGTGGGGCAAGTGATGCAAACCCTCGACACGCCAAAGCTAGGTGAGCTTAGCCTTGCCTTTATCAATGATGCTGACATTCAAGCTCTTAACCGCGATTATCGCGGCAAAGATAAAGCGACCAATGTGCTCTCCTTTCCTGATAATGGCCCCGCCCCGCTTTTAGGAGATATCGTTTTGGCGTTTGAAACGGTACATCGAGAGGCCAGTGAAAAGTCTGTGGCCTTTGAAGACCATCTGTCTCACCTCATTATGCATGGATTTTTACATTTACAGGGCTATGATCATGAAACCGAGGCTGAGGCTGCCCAAATGGAAGCTTTGGAAATTAAGGCGCTTGCGGCTTTGAATATTGACAATCCCTATGAAATTCCCGACTGAATAGAGCATAATGAGTACAGACGACAATTCGCCAGGGTTGCTTGGCAAGATTTTTGGCCGCTCTCCTTTTTCGGCAGATATAGATAAGGCTATCGACGAAGAGGGCCAGCTCTCAAAAGAGAATGAGATATCCAAAGAGGAAATGGTTGACGCCGCGGAGCGGTTCCACCTCCTACGTGTTGATGATGTTATGGTGCCCCGCGCTGATATTGTGGCGATTGAAACCATTGCGACGTTAACTGAGCTGACACAGGCGTTTAAAGCGGCGGGGCATTCACGCTTACCCGTTTATAAAGAAACACTCGATGACCCGACAGGCATGGTGCACATTAAAGATGTCATGCCGTATCTGATGTTTGATGCCAAAGGGCGCGGGGGTAAGTCTTATCCGAATAAAAAGGTTATAAAATATATTAAGCGCCCGGTTTTATTTGTGCCGCCCTCAATGCTCGCGCAGGATCTTTTAAAACGGATGCAAGTTAAGCGTACCCACATGGCGATTGTGGTTGATGAATATGGCGGAACTGATGGTCTCGTTACGATTGAGGACCTTATTGAAGAAATCGTCGGGGAAATTGATGATGAACATGACGAGCAGGAACCCGTTGTTCAAATTGTGACAGGCGCTGGCGGTAAAAGCGTTTGGGAAGCTGACGCCCGGATTACAATTGAAGATTTTGAAGAGGCTATAGGGCGTGAGTTTGCCACTGACGATGAAGAGGAAGATGTCGATACGCTTGGCGGTCTCGTCTTTACTCTGGCTGGCCGCGTCCCAGAACGAGGCGAAATCATTCCGCATCCCGACGGCCTTGAGTTTGAAGTCATTGATGCCGATGCTCGCCGCGTGAAACGTCTACGCATTAATGATGTCGGCCATCGCACAGCGCAAGCCAGATAGCCCCATATAACATGACCGATAAACATTGGGTTCCCGCATTTATCTTGAAAACGACGGGGTGGGGTGGCCGCTTGATGGGTATGGTGATTGGCGCCGTGGCCGTTTTAGGACATGCGCCCTTCCATTGGTGGCCTCTCACATTGATATCTTTAGCTCTGCTTTTGGCGCGATTACAATTTGCGGCCAAAGAATCCCGACATATACGCGCTGGGTTTTCAGCGTCATTTTGGTATGCCTTTGGATATTTCTTGTCTGGAACTTATTGGATTGGATCTGCCTTCATTGCCCGGGGGCCAGAATTTATTCCGATTATGCCGCCTATGATTTTAGGACTTGGAGCTTTGCTCGCTTTTTTCTGGGGGCTAGCAGGCGCAGTTTATGGGAAGATACGACCGGAAGGCTGGACCGTATTGCCAGCTTTCTTTAGCCTTTTCTTTCTGGCTGAATTTGTCAGAGGTCATATTTTTGGAGGCTTTCCTTGGAATCTTATGGGGTATGTTTTCGAGGCGGGTGGCCGGGTTTCTCAATTTGCATCCATTGGCGGGATTTACGGCCTGACCTTTATGGTCTTTATTTTAAGCGCGCTTCTTTATGGTATCGTCTTTACCCGAAATAGAACGCCATTCTCGGCGGTATTTATTGTATTATTTGGCGCCGCCTATGGGGCGGGGCATATGCGTTTATCCGGCGCTGAAACAGGGACTGTTGAAGGGGTAAAGCTTAGGATTGCTCATGTGCGATTTAATCAAAGCGATAAGCTCGATCCTGAAGGCGCTTTTAACATTGTTAACGCCTTTATCACTCAATCTGTATCACCTGGCATTGAAGATATTACACATCTTATTTGGCCAGAGGGCGCCGTTAATGGTTTGGCCTTGGAGAACCAATCTCTCATGAATGCGATGGGATATGAGCTATCTCTCATTGATAATACGCCGCCAATTTGGCTGTTAAATTCATTGCGTCATGAACAACGTCCCAATCCTATTAATGGCGACATCATTGATGATTATTATAATAGCTCGGCGGCTATCTCTTTTACGCCGCGCGGCATACCGTCAATTTCTGCTTTTAATGATAAACAGCGTTTAGTTCCCTTTGGGGAGTTTATCCCAGGAGGCAAGTGGATGGAGACCCGCAATGTGCCTGTTATCTCGACATCCTTATTGTCGATTTCTGCTGCGAAAACGAAACTATTAGCAAGCTTTCCAGGTCTTCCAAAACTAAGCCCTCAAATATGTTATGAAATAATTTTTTCTGGACTTACGCCGCGTCCTAAAAATGAGGCACGGGCAGAGTGGATATTAAATCAATCCAATGATGCATGGTATGGAAATTCCATTGGCCCAATGCAGCATGCAAACATGTCGAAATATCGCGCGATTGAAGAAGGCGTACCAGTTATTCGGGCAGCGTCTAATGGAATCAGCGCAATTATTGACCCATATGGGCGTTACAAAAAATTTGTAACGCCCTCTAAATCACAATTTATTGACGGAAATTTGCCAAAATCTATTAAAAAACCGCCCTTTAGGGGCCTAATTAATTATCTTCTATCCTTGATAAACATATTAATAGCTTTATGTTGCGCCACAGTATTATTATGGGGCTCGAGGGAAATTCCGTAATATGTTTTTAACACAATCCGTTTTGCGAATAGGTTTATCTCGCAAAATTATAGAGGGGATGGAGTTATGGTGAGTAAGCACGCTCCGAGGTCTGCAAATCCGGTTGATGTCCATGTTGGATCTCGCGTAAGATTACGTCGGCAAGTTATGAAAATGAGTCAAGAACGTTTGGGCGACCAACTTGGCGTTACATTTCAGCAAGTACAAAAATATGAGCGCGGGTCAAACCGCGTTGGCGCTAGCCGCCTTTGGAAGATGTCACGGGTTCTCGATGTACCTGTAGGTTTCTTTTTTGATGGTCTGGCCGAAGAAGGCAGTGTTGCCGAATTTGCCGATGGGGATCAATTGCCAATCGTTTACGATTTCATTCGGAGTACAGATGGCGTTGCCTTAGCTAAGGCTGTCTCGCAAATAAACAACAAAGCCGTCCGTCGTCAGATCTTGGAACTCGCAAGATCATTGGCCAAAGATTCTGAAGAAGAATAAGCTAGCTTTTAGCTGGTAATCTTCTTCGGGGTTATTATTTTAACCCCATGTTTAATCAAGAGACAGATCGTTTCCGAACCTTCGGACGCGCTAAGGGAAAGCCGCTAAGTCAAGCTCAGGCGGAACTTATGCGGACTGTTTTTCCCAAGTTTGATAAAGCTTCAGCTATTGCCAAGCGGCAAAATCCATTTGCAAATGAACTTGGCCAGTATTGGCTCGAAATAGGATTTGGCGGTGCGGAACATTTGTTGTGGCAAGCGGAGCAAAATTCAAAGGTTACGATTTTGGGTGTTGAACCTTTTTTAAACGGCGTTGCAAAAGCTGTTAAAGGCATTGTCGATAAGAAACTGACAAATATACGGTTGCACCGAGGGGATGCGCGTGATGTCCTTGTTCTGCTGCCTGACGCGTCATTAGACTGTGTATTTGTCTTATTTCCTGACCCTTGGCCAAAGCTACGTCATCATAAACGCCGGATAATAAATGAGCTATTTATCAGCGAGTTACACCGCGTGATACGGCCCGGAGGTAAATTTCGCTTTGCGAGTGATATCATTCACTATGTCGATTGGAGCTTAACACGGATTAAAACCCATGGTGGTTTTGATTGGCCAGTAAGCCAGCAATCAGATTGGCGCGTGCGCCCCGAGGATTGGCCGTCAACGCGATATTTGGAAAAGGCCTTAAGAGAAGGGCGATCTGGCCATTTCTTTGAATTTGTCCGAATATAAGACATTCGAAATTGGACTAGACAAAGTCTTTAATCCTGCTTATAGGCGGAGCAACAATAAACGCCCTAAGCGCACAAAGCTTAGTAGGCGGCCCCAGCGGGGCCGTTTTTTTTATGCTTTAACGCGGGGTAAACTGGATGGTTGATGAAAACCAAAACGCATATTGATGAGCGTATTTTAGCGCTGGCCGACCCCATAGCTGAGGACTTAGGTCTTACGGTTGTGCGTGTACGCGTCATGTCTGGGAAACGTAAAACTATTCAAGTTATGGCCGAACGTCAATCAGACGGGCTGATGGAAGTTGGTGATTGTGAACGCTTATCGCGTGAGCTTTCGGCAACGCTTGAGGTCGAAGACCCTATTTCTGATGCCTATGTCTTAGAAGTCTCCTCGCCAGGTCTAGATCGTCCCCTTACAGATTTGCGCGATTTTCAAACTTATGAAGGATATTTGGCACGTCTTGAACTTGATAGGCTTGTTGAAGGGCGTAAGCGCTTTCGCGGCATTTTAGTCGGAGTTGACGGTGATAACGTCGAAATCAATCTCGATAATGAAGAAGAAATAGCTCAAATTCCTTTTGGATGGATATCGGAAGCGAAGCTTTTGATAACAGACGAGCTTATTGAAGCGGGGCAAAAAGCCAAGCAAGCCGCAAGAAAACAAAATTCGGGCGACACCCAGATTAGAACACGAAGTTAAAGGAGACACCATGTCTACAGCCGGTATTAGTGCCAATAAATTAGAGCTTTTGCAGATTGCTAAAGCGGTTGCCGATGAAAAGTCGATTGATCAGGAAATCGTTTTAGAGGCGATTGAAGATGCTATACAAAAAGCGGCTCGTCTGCGTTATGGCGCTGAACTTGATATTCGCGCTAAACTTGACCCTGTTACAGGTGAGCAAAGCCTCAAACGTGTCGTCACAGTTGTTGAGGATGAAGAGCTTGAAAACGATTCAACACAAACAAATCTTGCCACAGCCAAGCTAGATCATCCTGAAGCTGAAATCGGATATGAAATTACGACTGTCTTGCCGCCTCTAGAATTTGGCCGCGTTCAAGCTCAAATGTCCAAACAGATTATTATGGGTAAAATCCGTGATGCTGAACGGGCTCGTCAATATGCTGAATTTAAAGACCGGGTTGGCGAAATTATCAATGGTATTGTTAAGCGGGTTGAATATGGCCACATCATTGTTGACCTTGGCCGAGCAGAAGGTGTTATTCGCCGTGACCAAGCTTTGCCGCGCGAAAATGTAAAAGGCGGAGACCGTATTCGTGCTTATATTATGGATGTTCGCGAAGAACCGCGCGGCAGTCAAATCTTCCTCTCGCGCGCCCATCCGCAATTCATGGCTCAGCTTTTCTCCCAAGAAGTGCCGGAAGTTTACGAAGGTATCATTCAAATTGTCGCCGTTGCGCGGGATCCTGGGTCGCGGGCGAAAATCGCGGTTTACTCTAATGATGGATCAATAGACCCTGTTGGGGCCTGTGTGGGTATGCGCGGTTCTCGCGTCCAAGCCGTTGTGAATGAATTACAAGGCGAACGTATTGATATTATTCCGTTTACCGAAGATGCGGCGACATTTATCGTCAATGCTTTGCAGCCTGCTGAAGTGGCGAAAGTTGTCATTGATGAAGCTAATGACCGGATTGAAGTTGTTGTTCCTGACGAGCAATTATCACTGGCCATTGGCCGCCGAGGTCAAAATGTGCGATTAGCGAGCCAGCTATCGGGGTGGGCGATTGATATCTTAACCGAAGAGCAAGAATCAGAGCGCCGCCAGATCGAATTTAAAGAACGTTCCGAGCTGTTTATGACAGGGCTGGATGTTGATGAAATGATTGCGCAGCTCCTTGTCTCCGAAGGTTTCGAAACCATGGAAGAAGTAGGCTATGTGGCTCTGGATGATTTGACTTCTATCGAAGGCTTTGATGACGAAACCGCGGAAGAGCTGCAAACGCGCGCGCGTGAATATCTTGACCGTATTGCGCAAGAACAAGACGCGGCACGTAAAGAAGCCGGTGTTGTTGATGAGGTTCTTGAAATTGAAGGCGTCACGCTGCCAATGACAGTCGAGTTCGGGAAGCACGAAATCAAGACGGTAGAAGATGTGGCAGGCTTGGTGCCTGATGATCTTCGCGGTTATTACGAAATGAAGGGCGAAGAGAAAATTCACGAACCCGGAATTTTGGAAGGCTTCAAACTGAGCGAAGATGATGCAACGATGTTGATCATGCAGGCCCGTGTGAAAGCGGGATGGATTGATGCCAGCGCTCTGGAGCCAGAAGTTGCAGAAGAGGCCGAAGAGGGCGAAGCCGAATTAACTGCTGCGGATGTTTTCGAGAGCTAGGTGAGTAAAGCCGCGACCATACCAGCTGAAAATCTTTCAGATTTTCAAGATAAACGGGGTCATAAGCCCCGTGAACGTCGCTGTTTGGCGAGCGGGGAAACGCGCGATCCTCTTGATATGGTGCGGTTCGTTTTATCACCAGACGGTGTTGTGACGCCTGATATTGCCAGAAAACTGCCTGGGCGCGGCGTATGGGTCAGCGCGGATCGTAAATCTTTGGAAAAAACAATCGCACTTAAAAGCTTTAGTCGTGGGTTCAAAACCAAAGCGCGACTAGACGGCGATCTTGTGTCTTTAACCGAAAGCTTATTGGCGCGGCGTGTCTTGGGCTTGATAACAATGGCGCGAAAAGCTGGCGTTATGGCTATGGGATTTGATCAGGTTCAATCTATGGCGCGTGAAGCCGCGATAGCGTTTAGAATTGAAGCCAAGGACGGCTCTAAGGACGGGCGAGGTAAAATTCGAACGCTCTCAAAAGCTATGAACCGGGAGCAGGATTTGGCAGACCCTATCGTTATCGGATGCTTTACGGCACAAGATATTGGCAAAGCCTTGGCTAGGGACTCAATTGTTCATGCGGCTATAAAGCCGAGTAAGCTGGCAAAAACCTTAGCTATTGAGGCTAAGAGATTGTCAGGATTTCGAAACCTTATTCCGGCGGAATGGCCGGATATTACCCATGAACAGAGTAAAAAATAAACGCCTGGGAGGCGAAAAATAAAACGGGGAATCCCGTTATTGACGGTTGAATATACGCCAAGGGTCGTTAGGTTACGCGACCTGAAGCGCAAGAGATGAAAGCGTAAGTGCAAAACGGATTTATGACCCGTTTTCATGAAAGACAAAAATGACTGATACGAATGATAAAAAACCAGCCCGTAAGCCCTTGTCGCTCAATGCGTCAGGTCGAGGCTCTGTAAGGCAAAACCTTTCGGGTGGCCGGACAAAAGCCGTTGTGGTGGAAAAGAAAAAGAAAGTCATTATCCGTCCGGGACAAGCTGGAGCGGGCTCAAAGGCAACGACTAAAATTAAAGCCCCTGATGCGGTTAAGCCCAAAATTGATGAAGTGGCGGAAGCCGCGAAAAAATTAGGGTTATCTAAGGCTGAATATGAAAAGCGCCAAGCGGCTTTAAATACTGCCCAAGCCCAACAAAATGAGCGCGATGTCAAACGTCAAGCCGAGCAAGCTGACCGTGAGCGCAGAATGGCCGAGGAAAAAGCGGCTCTAGAGGCTAAGAAAAAGGCCGAAGAGGAAGCTGAACTTCGCCGTCTGGAAGCTGAAGAAGAAAAACGCCAAAAAGAAGAAGCTGAAAAACGCAATGCCCGTAAACCCGTCGGCGCGGCGGCAGCTTTGAAAAAAGACGAAGATACACGGTCTGAAGTTGAGAAGGCCGGGGGGCGCGTGAAAAAGAAACGCGCTGCGCCGCCGCCAACACGGTCCAAAGGCGAAACGAAGCGCCGGCGCGGGAAACTAACAATTGTCTCGGCTTTGGCTGGGGATGATGAACGTCAACGCTCGCTGGCCTCTATGAAACGCGCCCGCGAACGTGAAAAGCAGCGCCAACGCGGCGGCGGAGCTGACCGAGAAAAGGTTCAGCGCGAAGTGATTATTCCCGAGGCCATAACAGTATCAGAGCTATCCAACCGTATGGCGGAACGCGCGCGTGACGTTGTGAAATATTTAATGCAGCAAGGCACAATGGCCACCATGAATGATGTTCTGGATGCCGATACGGCCCAGCTCATTGTTGAAGATTTTGGCCATACAGTAAAACGTGTTGCTGAGTCTGATGTCGAAGAAAACTTTATCATCGATGATACACCGTCTGATGAAAAAGACCGTAAGCCGCGGTCTCCTGTCATTGCCGTTATGGGTCATGTTGATCACGGTAAAACATCATTATTGGACGCGCTTCGAACCACAGATATTGCCGCGGGTGAAGCGGGTGGTATCACGCAGCATATCGGGGCTTATCAACTCAAGCTTAAATCAGGTGAGCAAATCACGGTTCTTGATACGCCGGGCCATGCAGCCTTTTCTGAAATGCGTACGCGCGGGGCTGAAGCGGTTGATATTGTGGTCCTCGTTGTGGCCGCTGATGACGGGGTCATGCCGCAAACAATTGAGTCGATTAAATATGCGCAAGCCGCAGAAACGCCGATTATCGTCGCCATCAATAAAATGGATGCTTACGAAGCCAACCCAACAAAAGTTGAAACGGACCTCTTGCAGCATAATGTTATTACCGAAAATATGTCGGGTGAGACACAGGCGGTCCAAGTGTCTGCCAAAGAAAAAACGGGCCTTGATGACTTAGCCGAGGCTATTTCTAACCAAGCTGAATTGATGGAACTTAAGGCCAATCCAACGCGTAACGCGGATGGTCTGGTGATCGAATCCAAAATTGAAAAAGGCCGCGGCTCTGTTGCAACACTTCTCGTTAAGCGCGGAACGCTTAAACGGGGCCAAATTGTTGTGGCGGGTGAGTATTGGGGCAAAGTTAAAGCCCTTATGGATGAACGTAATGCCCAGCTGAAAGAAGCTGGCCCGTCTACGCCTGTCGAAGTTATGGGGCTTGACGGCGCGCCGGCTCCGGGCGAGCCTTTTGCTGTTGTTGAAACAGAACAGCGCGCGCGCGAGCTAACTGAATATCGTCAGCGCAAGGCTAAAGACAGCGCCTCTGCTGGCCCGTCAGCCATGGCGTCTATGGAACAGATGATGGCGAAGCTGGCCAATAAAACCAGTTCTGATCTTCCCTTATTAGTCAAAGCTGATGTGCAAGGCTCAGCTCAGGCGATTAAGTCATCGCTTGAGGCCCTCGGGAATGATGAAGTCAAGGCCCGCGTTGTTTACAGCGCGGCTGGCGGTATTTCGGAATCCGACGTTCAGCTCGCGTCCACATCTGGCGCGCCGATTATAGCCTTTAATGTACGGGCGAATAAGCAGGCCAAGGATTTGGCAGAGCGTGAAGGCGTTGAAATTCGTTATTACTCGATTATTTACGGCCTTATTGACGAAATTAAAGGCGCCCTCGAAGGTATGCTTGAACCAGAACGCCGCGAAACCTTCATCGGTTACGCCGAAGTTCTAGAAGTCTTTGATATTTCTAAACTCGGAAAAGTTGCGGGCGCGAAGGTCACTGAAGGCCGCGTCGAACGCGGCGCTGGCGTGCGTCTCTTGCGCGATGATGTTGTCATTCATGAAGGTGAGCTATCAACGCTGAAGCGTTTCAAAGATGAAGTGCCGAAAGTTCAAGCGGGTATGGAATGCGGTATGGGCTTCCTTGAATATCATGACCTCAAAAAAGGCGATCAGATAGAATGTTTCACTGTCGAGATGCTTGACCGTAAGCTGGACTAGCCTGATTGAAGGTTTTCTAAAGGTTTCTCATGAGTAAGAACCGACCCCCCTCACAGCGCCAACTTAAAGCAGGCGAGCTTATTCGCCGCGCTTTGGCAGAAATTATTGCCAAAGAAAACTTGCGCGACCCTGATCTACAAGGGGTCTCTGTGACCATATCCGAGGTGCGGGCTTCGCCTGATCTTAAACACGCTATTGTTTATGCTGTGCCGCTTGGGGGCGACAGCGGAGATATGGATAAAATGATTGCCGCGCTGCAGCGCTGCGGATCCTTTCTGCGGGGGCGTCTTGGCAAAGAGATGGAAATGAAATCCACGCCGCGCTTAAAATTCGTCGCAGACCGGAGTTTCGACACCGCTGAAGATATGGCCAAACTCCTCGATCAGCCCAAGGTCAAACAAGATCTCGGCTAAGGCCACACTTTAATGCCCCGTAAACGCAAAGGTAATCCTGTCCATGGATGGGTGGTTTTAGACAAGCCCTATGAGCTGGGCTCGACCTCGGCCGTGGGGAAAGTGCGCTGGCTGTTTACCGCGCAAAAGGCGGGACATGCCGGCACGCTCGACCCGCTCGCGACGGGGGTATTGCCGATTGCATTGGGTGACGCGACGAAAACAGTACCGTTTTTAGTCGATGCCATCAAAGGCTATGACTTTACGCTCACCTTTGGACAGAACACCGATACGTGGGACGCGGAAGGGGAGGTGACTGACACATCTGATGTTCACCCCTCTAAGACCGACATATTAAATGTCCTCCCTAGGTTCATTGGCGAGATTGAGCAAATCCCGCCGCGCTTTTCCGCGATTAAAGTCGGCGGCAAGCGCTCTTATGATTTGGCCCGCTCCGGCGAAGTGGTGGAGCTGAAATCCCGACAGGTGCAGATCAAGAGCATCGAGCTAACCGAATTTACGCCTGACGCGGCCACTTTTTCCGTGGTCTGCGGGAAGGGGACTTATATCCGCTCTATCGCGCGCGACATGGCCGCCGCGCTTGGAACATGCGGTCATGTCACCATGCTGCGCCGTACGCGGGTTGGGCCGTTCAGTTTAGAGCATGCTTTTTCACTGGACGCGCTGGAACAACTCTGCCATAGGGGCGGCGTTTTAGAAGGGTTGCGCCCTGTTGAGACCGCACTGGACGACATCCCGGTGCTGGCCATAACAGATAAAGACGCAAGCGATCTAAAACAGGGACGAGCGATTGTCCTAAGCCCTTCATCAAAGCTTCAAAAATCCGAATGGATTTTGGCGATGTGCGGGGACACAGCTATCGCTCTTTGTAAGCCTGATGACGGTCAATTATGGCCCAAACGGGTGTTTAATATATAAAACGGAGATATACGATGTCGATCACACCAGAGCGCAAAGCTGCGCTGATCACAGAATATGCCACAAAACCCGGTGATACGGGTTCCCCTCAAGTTCAAGTCGCGATCTTAACAGAACGCATTGCGAACCTGACGGAACATTTCAAAACCAATAAGAAAGACAACCACTCTCGCCGGGGCCTTTTGGCCATGGTGACACAGCGTCGTCGTCATTTGGACTATATCAAGAAGAAAGATGAGGCGCGTTACCAAGACCTCATTAAAAGACTGGGTATTCGCCGCTAAGCCGCTTTTACCTTTTAAAATTTAAGGCCGCCCCAAGAGTAACCAAGAGGCGGCCTTTCGCGCATTATGAGAATGCGCAACCCCGCGTGATGAACACGCAAAGCGCTCTTATTGAAGAGAGCGCTCGTATGTACGATGAAGAAAGAAACTGTACGATATGTTTGATAAACACACTGTAGAAATAGATTGGGCTGGACGTCCTCTCAAACTC
>CAYYMI010000015.1:0-51375 GCA_964472905.1 uncultured Hellea sp.
CACTTCTAAAAAGGCCGTCGTTTACACTGAAGTTAAACGGCGGCCTTTTTTATTGTGTCTCAATAGTTTACGATTTTTAAAACTTCCGACTACTGACAGGCGAGGCATTCCTCGTAATCCGTGGGCGCTGCGGCTTCCATGGATTTTTCCATGTCGGTTTTAGCTTCTGTGCCTGCAAATGCGGCGCGCTGTATGGATTTAGAGCGGCAATAATAGAGCGATTTCACGCCTTTTTCCCACGCTTGCCAATGCAGCATATGCAAATCCCACTTATCAATATCACCAGGGAGGAAGATATTCAGGCTTTGGGCCTGACAGATATAGGGCGCGCGGTCCGCGGCGTGTTCGATAACCCAGCGTTGATCAATCTCGAAAGCGGTTTTGAACGTGGCTTTTTCGTGCTCATCTAGCTCATCCATAAATTGGACAGACCCTTCATTTTCCAAGATTGTACCCCAGACTTCATCTGTGTTCAGACCTTTGGATTCTAACAAGTCTTCCAGCATTTTGTTTCTGACGGTGAAGGATCCAGACAATGTCTTGTGTGTATAGATATTGGCTGGAATAGGCTCGATACCGGCTGAAGTCCCGCCGCAAATAATCGAAATAGACGCTGTTGGCGCGACGGCCATTTTATGACTAAAGCGCGCTTTGACGCCGGCTTCCGCCGCATCTGGACAGGCTCCGCGTTCTTCCGCGAGCTTTTCAGACGCTGCATCAGCTCCGCCGCGAATATGCTTGAAGAGACGATTATTAAATGACTTGGCCATCGCGCTCTCAAACGGAATACCTTTGCTTTGCAGCATGGAATGGAACCCCATAAGGCCAAGACCGACAGAGCGCTCGCGCATAGCGGAATATTTGGCATCTTTCATTTTGTCTGGCGCGTTATCAATAAAATCTTGAAGAACATTATCAAGAAAGCGCATAATGTCTTCGATGAAGCCTTCCTTGTCTTTCCATTCGTCATATTTCTCGGCGTTAATCGAGGAGAGACAGCACACGGCTGTGCGCTGCTTGCCATATTTATCAAGGCCCGTCGGGAGCATAATTTCGGCGCAAAGATTAGATTGCTGAACGCGGAGGCCTTGATCACGCTGATGTTTGGCCAGAGCCTCATTCACCGTATCGGAGAAAATCATGTAAGGCTCGCCCGTCTGGAGGCGCATTTCGAGAATTTTCTGCCAAAGCTTACGCGCAGACACTTCTTTGATGATTTTGCCTGTATGCGGGCTACGCAGGCCAAAGTCTTTGCCATCTTTGACGGCATCCATAAATTCGTCTGTGATATTCAGGCCGTGATGAAGGTTTAAAGATTTACGGTTGAAATCGCCTGAGGGCTTACGAATCTCCAAAAATTCTTCGATTTCAGGATGATGGATGTCCAGATAAACCGCCGCAGACCCTCTGCGTAGGGACCCTTGAGAAATCGCGAGGGTCAAGCTGTCCATAACGCGGATGAAAGGAATGATACCTGATGTTTTACCGGCGCGCCCAATACGTTCGCCGATAGAGCGAACATTGCCCCAATATGTGCCGATACCGCCGCCATTTGAGGCGAGCCAAACATTTTCAGTCCAAGCATCGACGATAGAATCAAGACTGTCATCAACCGCGTTGAGGAAGCATGAAATCGGAAGCCCGCGATCCGCTCCGCCATTAGAGAGAACAGGCGTAGCCGGCATGAACCAAAGCTTGGACATGTAATCATAAAGACGCTGGGCGTGGGCTGTATCATCGGCGTAAGCTTCGGAGACGCGAGAGAACATGTCTTGATAGGTTTCTTCAGGGAGAAGGTAACGATCGACGAGTGTCTTTTTGCCAAAATCGGTGAGCAGATTATCACGAGAGCGGACTTGCTTAACCGAGCCGATTTTTCGCTGTTTCGGCGAGCTTGGGGCTTTAGAGCTAGAAGGCTTTTTCTTGACTATGGTCTGTGTATCAAGAGCTTCAATTTCTAATTCAGCCGTGTTTGATAAAAATTCGTTATTATTCTCAGACATGGATGTTATCCTCCCAACTCGCCATTGACCTTTGCATCCCCGCTAAGGCCTGATTTTTGTGTCAAAATTCCCCTGCCTTGCCGCAAGACGACAATGCCTGAAAATATACTCTTGAATGAAGTGTTACCGTTGATGCCAGTAACTCATATACTATATATAGTGTTGATTTGCCTCCATTCGTCAACACCTTGTGTGTCAAAAAAGCAAATTTTTAGTTAATGAGAGCTTAAATCCTTGGGATTATTATGAATTTTTTATGACGGTTCCGAAACAAGCCCCTTGGAGGCAGGGGTCATTTTAAAAAAAGGCTGTCAAAACAATAAATTTGATCATCGATTTAGATATTTTTGAGCATTTTTCTCGAAAATGTCGCAAAACTCTGTCACATCGTTTTTAAATATATAATGGCGTAAGGGCCGATTCTAGATTCAGGGCGGATGAGTGAAGATACTTCTCGTAACCGATGCTTGGGAGCCCCAGATGAATGGGGTTGTTCGAACATTGTCTAAAACAGTTCAAGAGTTACGCGGCAAAGGTAACGTCGTCGAAGTTATCTCGCCGTCTGACGGTTATTGGACAATGCCTTTGCCAACCTATCCAGATATTAGGCTAGCCCCTTTTGCCAAGGCTGATGTTGAGCGCCGCATCGTTAAATTTGGCCCTGAGGCCGTTCATATTGCCACTGAAGGTCCATTAGGACAGGCGGCGCGGGCTTTATGTTTGAAATGGGGAATGCCGTTTACAACGAGTTATCACACAAAATTCCCCGAATATATAAAGACGCGCTTTCCATTTGTCCCTTTATCTTGGCCGTATAAATTTGTCCGAAATTTTCATAATAGCGGCGGGCGTGTGATGGTCACGACGCCGTCTATGGTGACGTTTTTAGAGCAGCGGGGATTTAAAAACCTGGCGCCATGGGCCCGCGGCGTAAATACAGAGCAGTTCAGTCCAGATAAACGGTTTGCGCCTCAAGATGTATATGAAGGCCTGCCTCGGCCTATCTTTGTCAATGTTGGCCGAGTCGCCGTCGAGAAAAATATAGAGGCGTTCCTTGAGTTGGATCTGCCAGGATCAAAAGTCATTGTTGGTGACGGTCCGCAATTGGAACAATTGAAACGTAAATACGTAGATGTGCATTTTCTCGGGGCAAAATTTGATGATGATTTGGCGCGGCATTTCGCTGATGCTGACGTTTTTGTCTTCCCCTCTAAAACGGATACGTTTGGGTTGGTTATTATCGAAGCCATGGCGACAGGAACCCCCGTTGCAGCTTATCCTGTGACGGGGCCGATAGATATTATTCCAGACAGCGGCGCAGGTATCGTCAGTGAAGATTTAAAACAAGCGTGTTTGGATTGCCTAAAGATAAACAGGAGCGCAGCGGTTGCTCATGCCCAAAAATATAGTTGGAGAACAGTTACAGATATATTCTTTGATTGCTTGACGCCTGAATATGAACCAGTGGCTCGAAAAAGGTGGCGCCGTATAAGACGGATGATGCGGATTGCGAGTTCACCCTATCATTTTATAAAAAAGACATTGAGACGAAGCTGGCGGCGTATCCGTGGTAAATCTATTCCAGATTAACGTGGGGGTATTCTAGATAATTTTATCGACGATACCGAATTTGTAATCCAAAATGCGTTTTTCAATATCCGCATCGTCTAAATTTGTATCCTGACTATCAATGTCAGGCTTAATATCTGGGGTGGTTGACGGAGTTTCAGCCTGGCGGCGCGTATTGTTAACTGAAAGGGCCGCGGCAACGTCTTTATAGCGTTGATCTAGTTCGCTCTCATTTTGTTTTGATTCAAGAAGAGCTTTTTGAGCATTTTCCAGCTGATAGGTTTGATCGTGGATGAGGCTTTCAAGACGCTTTTGTTCTGCGGTTTGAGCTTCATTTGCTTGTCTTAAAGCCGTTACGTCACGTGCTGCATTTTGAACAATTTCATCTTTAATACGCAGTTGGTCTGTTAAAGCTTGTATTTGCGCTTCAAGGTCAGCTTGAGAGTTATTTTGTTGAGCTGTTTCTCTGTCTCTAGCTTGAACATCTAACTGTGTTTGTAATTTTTCACGGCCAATATCGGCTGTTGTAAGCTGTCGGCGCAGGGTTTCGACTTCATTTTGTGTCTGATCAGCTAATTCTTCACGGCGTTGTAAGTCAGCTTGGAGATCACGAATATCTTTTTTCAAAAGATTAACTTGATCAGATGCTTCTGCGGCTTTGACTCTTCTTAAGTCTGATAATTCCGCTTTTAAGCTATCAACTGTTTTTTCTAAACGATCGCGTTCAATATCTTGCTGCGCGCGAATACGGCGTAATTTTGCAAATTCGGCTTCACGATTATCAGCAACCTCTTGCTTGGTATCAAGTTCTTGCGAGAGTGTTGAGAGTTGAGTTTCTAGGTCTGTGACCTGATCTTCGCGGTCAATAACATTAAACTCATATTGAGTTTTAAAGGTTTTAATGTCGTCATGAAGGGCCAGCATTTCGCCTTTCATGGCATTATTTTGACGTTTCGCGGTATTAAGCGTTATACGTAGGTCTTGGGCCTCTGAACGGTAAGCTTCAGCTTGTTTTCTGAACTCTTCACAATCAGAGCGTAGCGATTCTGCAATTTTTGAGGCTTCTAAGAACTCACTTTGCCGACTGTCAACAGTTTCAGATAATTCGGCTATTTTTTCGCGTAGAACTTTATTTTCTCGGCTTTCGACGTTAAGGGCCGTTTTATTGCGCTCTAAAGCCAATGTATGACGTTCTACATCTGACTTTGTCTGTTTTAAAACGCGGTCATATTCTCGCAACGTTTTTGTGGCGGAGACTAATTTTACACGCGATTGTTCATATTGGACCGTTTTTTCGTCAAGGCGTTCCTGATGATCTTCAAGATCAGCTTTAATCAAAGATAACTTATCTTTATTTCCTTCAAGTTCGCTTTGAGCGGTTCTAAGGCGGGCTTTAAGGCGGCGGTTTTCTGGTTCAAGACGGTTGAGGACTGAAAAGTCGACTTCGGCTTTTTCGACTTGCCCCATTAAGCCTTCAACGCGCTGGAGGGCCCTGCGGTATAATTCTTCTCCGCCCTGAATATCTGCACTAATCCGCGCAACATCCATACGCATATCTGCCATATTCAGGCGGGTTGGATTTAAGGATTCTGAATCAAGCTCAAAAGAGGCTATTTCTGGGGTGTCACTTGGAACAGATGATAAAGGTGTTGATGCAGGAAGAGATGATATCTCGCTTTCTTTAACTGGATTAGTCTCTAGGGAAGGCGCTTTATAATTATTCAATTCTTGGTTTATCGAGCCTATAGCGCCCAATTTAAGAGGTGTGTTATCAGATGGGGTATTTTCAGTCTGAATTTCGAGGTCATTTTCTGGCGATATATTGAGCTGTGATGTCAATTCTTCGATTTGCTGATCCAGATTTATGTCCCGATCCATTTGTAAAATTTCTTTTTCGATGGCTGCAGGGCTTGGTTTTACAGGCTTGTCTGTCTTTTTAGATTTATTTTTTTTAAAAAAAGACAATTTGTTCCCCAATGTCACTATCCTAAGCTTCAATGAGTCTTGCTAGCCTGCTAGGGTTAATAGAGTATTGATATTAAGTAAGAGAAATAACCGACTTTAAGGCCTTAAATCAGGTTGACGTGCTTGACGGTATATCTATGAAATCAGATATTTAGCATATGAAAGACATTATGACACTCGCATTTACATTTCCCGGCCAAGGAAGCCAGTCTATTGGGATGGGGCAATTGCTTTCTGAAGCTTTTCCAAGTTCACGTGCTGTTTTCGAAGAAATAAATGACGCGCTTGATCAAAATTTGTCAAAACTAATGTGGGATGGCCCAATAGAGGATTTGACATTAACGTCCAATACACAGCCCGCCTTAATGGCATGCGGGATAGCGGCAATGCAGGCGTTGAAAGACGAATTTGACATTGACGTCAGCCATGCAAAATTTGTCGCGGGACATTCTTTGGGGGAATATACGGCTTTATGTGCAGCGGGGTCGTTATCATTAGCCGATACGGCGCGTTTATTACGGATTAGAGGAAATGCTATGCAAGCGGCTGCGCCTGTGGGCGCTGGCGCGATGGCCGCGTTATTGGGCGCGTCTGTAGAGGACGCTGAAGCCGCCGCAAAAGCCGGTCAAGCCAAGGGTATTTGTCAAATCGCTAATGATAATGCGACAGGGCAAATTGTGCTATCTGGTGAAAAAATAGCCGTTCAGGCGGCCTGTGATGCCGCGACAGAGATGGGCGTCAAAAAAGCCATGATGCTTAATGTATCAGCCCCGTTTCACTGTGATATGATGGCTCCAGCGGCCATGGTGATGAAAGACGCGCTTGCGGATGTTAAATTTAACGCGCCTGTGGTCCCCGTGGTTAATAATGTACAGGCACGCCCAGTTTCAGACCCAGACCAACTGCGTGAAGACTTGGTCACGCAGGTTACGGGACGCGTTAGATGGCGCGAATCTGTGGAATGGATGCATGAAAATGGCCTGGAAACTTTGGCGGAACCGGGCTGCGGTAAAGTCCTGACCGTTATGTTGCGCCGTATTGTTAAGGGCATGAAGGGCGTCACGCTTGATACACCAGAAAAGCTAGATGCTTTCGCGGCAGAGTTAAAAGGGTAAAATATGTTCAATTTAGATGGAAAACGCGCCCTAGTCACAGGCGCAACAGGTGGTCTTGGAGGCGAGATTGCCAAATTATTACATGCGCAAGGCGCTCATGTGGCTCTATCAGGCACACGCGCTGAAAAATTAGAGTCCTTAGCGGCAGAATTAGGTGATAGGACTTCGGTTGTTCCGTGTAATCTTTCTGACGGCGATGCTGTTGACGCCCTTCCAAAACAGGCTGAGGCCGCGATGGGTGGGACGGTCGATATATTGGTCGCCAATGCAGGTATTACGCGTGATGGCCTTTTAATGCGGATGAAACAAGAAGATTGGGACTTAGTTCAAAAGGTTAATCTTGAGTCGTATTTTCGTCTTTCAAAAGCCTGTTTGCGCTCAATGATGAAAGCGCGCTGGGGGCGTATTATTGGAGTTACATCGGTTGTTGGCGTTACAGGAAACCCCGGGCAAACAAATTATGCTGCGTCGAAAGCCGGCATGATTGGATTTTCAAAGTCATTGGCTCAAGAAGTAGCCTCTCGAGGCGTCACAGTTAACTGTATTGCTCCAGGTTTTATCGCCTCCCCTATGACGGATGAGCTTAATGAGAACCAGAAGGCCGCTATTTTAACGAAAATTCCAGCGGGTCAATTGGGCGCTGGAACAGATATTGCCACGGCTGCCCTCTATTTAGCGTCAAATGAAGCCAGCTATGTGACAGGACAAACTTTGCACGTGAATGGCGGTATGGCTATGATTTAAAAGGCTTTTTGAGCCCTAGCCACGTCATTTTAACTATGCTATCCACCTATTAGTCGCAAAAAGGGGTTGTTTTTCAGCTTTTACCGCTTACTTACACCTCGCAACCGCCACAAAACACCGTGGCATCATATAAGGAAAAACCTATGTCAGACGTATTAGCTCGCGTTACAAAGATGGTCGTTGAGCATCTGGATGTGGAAGAAGATAAAGTCACAGGCAATGCCCATTTCATTGATGATCTTGGCGCAGATAGCCTTGATAACGTCGAACTCGTTATGGCGTTTGAAGAAGAATTTGATATCGAAATTCCTGATGATGCCGCTGAGCATATTCAAACTGTCGGTGATGCTGTAAAATTCATCTCTGAAAAAGTCGGTTAAACGGCTTTCCTCATGCGGCGGGTTGTCGTTACAGGTCTAGGCCTCGTTACCCCCGTCGGATGCGGCGTCGAAACCGCATGGAAAAATATTCTCTCCGGCAAGTCTGGAGCTTCAAAAATAGAACATTTTGACGTCAGCGACCTTGCTTGCAAGGTTGCTGCTGTTATGCCGCGCGTTGATGGCCGCGCCGGAGGTTCCCCTGATATGGAGGGTGCGTTCAATCCAGATGATGTGATGAGCGCGCGAGACGCTAAACGTGTTGATGATTTCATTCTCTATTCAATAGCCGCGTCGGACGAAGCTTTGAGAGATGCGGATTGGCTACCAGATGAAGATGATGTTGAAGCCCGCGAGCGGACAGGCGTTATGTTTGGCTCTGGTATTGGCGGCCTTCAAACAACCTATGATGCGTCGATCACGCTTCATGAAAAAGGTCCTCGTAGATTAAGCCCGTTCATAATTCCGGCCATGTTGATTAATTTATCGTCTGGTCAAATCTCTATTCGAAATGGTTTTAAAGGCCCAAACCATTCGGTTGTCACAGCGTGTGCCACTGGCGCTCATGCCATAGGCGATGCGGCGCGTTTAATTGCCTTTGGCGACGCCGATGTCATGGTGGCCGGCGGCGGCGAAGCGGCGATAAACCGTCTTGGTATTGCTTGTTTTGTGGCCTGCCGCGCGATGACGACGGGTTATAATGAGACCCCTCAAAAAGCATCACGTCCCTATGATGAAGGCCGAGATGGATTTCTTATGGGTGAGGGCGCAGGGGCTTTGGTTTTGGAAGAATATGAGCACGCTAAAGCTCGCGGCGCTAAAATTTATGCAGAGGTCAAAGGTTATGGCCTTTCGGGTGATGCTCATCATATTACGAGCCCATCACCTGATGGAGATGGCGGTTATAGGGCTATGAAAGCCGCGCTTAAAAATTCTGGCTTAGATGTCTCGCAAATTGGCTATGTTAATGCCCACGGCACCTCGACCCCTATGGGGGATGAAATAGAAGTAAAAGCCGTTGAACGTCTTTTGGGCGATCATGCTAAGTCTGTGAAGATGTCTTCGACGAAATCTAGTACAGGCCATCTACTTGGGGCTGCGGGCGCGATAGAGGCAATATTTTCGATATTAGCTCTGCGGGACCAAATGGCCCCGCCAACCCTTAATCTTGAAAACCCTTCACTGGAAACTTCTCTGGATCTAGTCCCGTTAAAAGCCAAACCCTTCAAAGGTGAGGCTGTAATGTCAAATTCATTTGGGTTTGGCGGAACCAATGCAGCCGTTATTTTTGGGAAAGTGAGCTGATGACGGATGAACAACCGTCTGATTCTGCACAGAACCTTCCCGCATCCCTTCCTAAACGTGAAAAACGAACATTAGGGATTATTAGTTTTTTTGGCGCTTTAACCTTTATCGCCGGCATCGTTTTGGCGGCCTATGCATTTGTCAATTATCAATATGAGGCCAAACCTAAAGGGGAGAGTAAAGAGATCGTTTTTCAAGTCCCAAGCGGTAGTGGGTTATCGTCCATTGCAACACGCCTTGAAAAGGACCGTCTTATTAAAAGCGCTTTTTTGTTTAAACTGGTCACAAAGCTGCGGGGGAATGAGCGTAATTTTAAGGCCGGAGAGTTTTCGGTAACATCTCCAGCGTCTATGCGCCAAATCTACGATACACTCTCAGAAGGCAAAGCAATTCTATACCCCTTTACGGCGCCTGAAGGCTTAACATCGGCCCAAATTTTTCGAAGCATGACCAAGCTAGACACATTGGTTGATGATAGTCCTGAGCTTCCAGCAGAAGGGACTTTGCTGCCTGAAACTTATATGACGCCTCGCGGGATGAAAAAGTCTGCACTGTTAAAGCAAATGCAAAATGACCAGAGCGACATTTTAGATAGGTTGTGGGTGTCTCGTGATCCAGACCTGCCTATCAAGACAAAAGCCGAAGCCGTTATACTGGCGTCAGTGGTTGAAAAAGAAACAGGTATTTCCAGTGAACGTGATGTTGTCGCGGGGGTTTTCATTAACCGACTGCGCAAAGGTATGCGCCTTCAATCAGATCCGACAATTATATATGGCGTTTCTAAAGGAGAACCTCTGCTAAATAAGAAGGGTCAACAACGCGGTATAAGGCGGTCTGAAATTGATAAAAAGACAGACTGGAATACATACCAAATAGATGGTCTACCTAAGACGCCGATTTGTAATCCTGGTAAAGATGCGATAGCGGCTGTTTTAAAGCCGGCAGAAACTGATTATTTGTTTTTCGTCGCAGACGGTACAGGCGGGCATGTATTTTCGAAAACTGTGAGAGAGCATAATAACAACGTTATAAAATGGCGGAAAATTGAACGCCAGAAACGTAAGAGATAGAATAGCCCTATGGTAAGTTCGTCAGTATTATCGGAAATGAAAGCTTCACGCCGAGGTCTTATGGTCGTCCTCTCATCTCCCTCGGGTGCTGGGAAAACGACGCTGACTCGTAAACTTTTAAAAGAAAATCCCGATATGGCCATGTCAGTTTCAGCGACCACGCGGCGTCCTCGTCCGGGCGAACATGAAGGCGAAGATTATTATTTTATTTCAAAATCTAAATTTAGCGACATGGTCGAGAAGGATGACTTTTTGGAATCAGCTAAAGTGTTCGATAATTTTTATGGCACACCGCGCGCACCAGTTGAGCAAGCTTTAAGCGATGGACGGGATGTTGTCTTCGATATTGATTGGCAAGGCGCCCAACAGCTCACGCAGGCTGCTGCAGATGACCTTGTGAAAATATTTATTCTGCCGCCTAATATGCGAGAACTCGAAAAACGCCTTAGAACACGCGCTCAAGATAGCGATGAAGTTATCTCAAACCGAATGGCGAAATCAGAAAATGAAATTAGCCACTGGCCCGAATATGATTATGTAATTGTCAATGAAGATATTGATATAGCGATGAATGAGCTTCGGACTATTGTTGATGCAGAACGTATGCGCCGCCGCCGCCAACCTTGGCTCAGTGGGTTTGTTAAATCGCTAATATCTGGCGGTTAGTTAGGTCGTCCTAGTTTAACTTAGAAATGAAGCGCGCTAAGTGTTGAAAAGCTTCCACGGAAAGTACCTCTGGTCTAGAGGTTGGATCAATACCACATGTTTCGCACCAGTCCATTGGTGTTGTTCCATGTTTTTTAGCTATGGCTTTTAAAGACGCCCGCAGCATTTTACGTCGTTGCCCGAAGGCGGCCATGGTGACGTCTCCTAATAATTTTAAATCTGGAAAGCGTTTCTCTGGCGATAGGGGGTCTAGGACAATAACTGCGCTATCGACTTTGGGCGGAGGCGTAAAATCTTTGGCGGGCACTTCAAAAGCTATATGAGCTGTGCAGACGCTTTGCGTCAGAATAGCAAGACGTCCATAAGCCTTATCTCCTGGGTTAGCGGCGACGCGTTCGGCGACTTCCTTTTGGAACATTAAGACAGCTTGTGACCAAAAAAGAGGGCTAGAGGTGAGCCAATTTATCAGCATTTTCGTCCCGACATTATAAGGTAAGTTTGCGATAATTTTTATCTGTTGGGTCGAGCCGAACTCTTTGATAATGTCGACTTTTAAGGCATTAGCATTTAAAATCCGCAATTGTCCGGTTGCTCTTGCAAGATCATCTAAAGGGGGCAGGAAGCGTTCATCCATTTCTATGGCGAGAACATTGGCTCCGTTTTGGATAAGGGCGCGGGTTAATCCGCCGGGGCCCGGCCCAATTTCAGCAACATTCATACCGTCTAACGGCGCTGCTAATCTCGCGATTTTATCGGTGATATTCATATCGAGAAGAAAATGTTGACCAAGGCTTTTATTGGCCCATAGCCCATGAATTTTTAGAGTTTCCATCAGGGGTGGAAGATTATCCAGAGACATGATTTTTACTTGTGTAATCGTCCCGATTGGTCGCAATGTTTCTCGCAAGTTTAATCGCGGCGATAAGACTATCAGGTCTTGCTTTGTTTTGTCCGGCGATATCAAAAGCCGTGCCGTGATCAGGTGACGTTCGTATTATAGGAAGTCCGAGTGTGATGTTAACGCCGCCGTGAAAATCTAATGTTTTGACGGGTATGAGGCCTTGGTCATGATACATAGCTAAGACAGCGTCATAAGTCTTGCGCGCCTCAGAGTGAAATAATGTATCGGCTGACTGGGCATCGCTGGCTAAAATGCCTTCAGATCGTAATATCTTGGCGGCAGGGTTGATAATGTCTATTTCTTCTTGGCCCAATGCTCCGCCTTCGCCGGCATGAGGATTAAGACCCGCAAGACTAAGGCGCGGTGTTTCAATTCCAAAATCACATTTTAAAGCCCCGTCTATAATACGAGCTGTTGTTAAAATAGTGTCTATATTTAGGGTTTGGGCGACCTCTTTTAACGCCATATGAATTGTCGCAAGACCCACTTTCAATCCACCTCCTGACAACATCATTACGGGTCCGCGGGCATAAGGGCAGGCATGATTTTTTGTAAGCTCTCCTAGATATTCAGTATGACCAGGAAATTTGAATCCCGCCTCGTATAAAATGTCTTTGGCGATTGGGTTCGTCACAATGGCTGCGGCTTTGCCCTCAAGGGTTTTTGTGACGGCAAGTTCTATGGACTGCGTAACGGTTTTAGCATTTTGGGATGTTGGGTTTCCAAATGTAGAAGATTGCCCTTCGATGGGTATTACTGGAATAGTCGATTCAAATATGTCTGGCGCTTGTGATAAATCCTCAATTATTTGGGTTTTCCCGCCTGCGGCTGAGATTATATTCTCAGGCGCGATGATAGCAAATGCATAGGTCTTTTGATGTCTGAGAGCTTCCCACGCTTTAACGGTTATCTCTGGCCCTATCCCTGCAGGGTCGCCAAGTGTTAGAACAAGAGGTTTGGCGCGCACACTTTAGCGCACGACAACAGTGGCTTTACGTCTAAGATCACGCAAATGCCTTTTAGATGCCTGTGCCAATTGTTGGTTGGTCAGGCGGTCTTCCACTTGATCACGCGTTGGGATATCTGATCCCGAGGCTTCGCGAGAGCAAACCATGATTGAAACAGCCCCATCGGGACGTTCAATGGGTTCACTTAGGCCTCCGACATCTGTCCGTTCCAAGACACTTAAAACATCCTCCGAAAGATCACTGCCTTTAATCTCCCCCATATCGGCAGAGGAAATGCCGTCTAAACTCTGTGTATCTTCGTCTAACGTTTCGCAGGACTTTAAAGTTTTGGCGAGGCTTTGAAGCGTTGATTGCGCCGCGTCTTTATCGTCATTTTTAACAATAACTTGCTTAAGCTTGTATAAGGTATCTGCTTCAGATATTTTTTTATCAATAAGAGCCACGACGTAAACCCCGCCAGGAACCTGTATAGGTGTTGAAAGATTTCCTACTTCCATTTGAGTTATGACTTGATCGACTTCTGGACGCAGTTCACCTTCCCGGACCCAGCCTAAATCGCCCCCTTTGGCGGCCGTAGGAGCGCTTGAAAACTGCTGAGCTAAAAGAGGAAAAGGGGCGCCATCAGATAATTGTTTTATCATAGCATTCGCGCCCTCCATGGCCCCATCAATGCCGCCAATATCTGGTGATGCCTCAATATAAATTTCGGCGACGCGGTAATTTGGTTTTGAGGCGTTGGCAGAAATTCGGTTGATAGTTTCATCAATCTGGGCATCTGAAATACGAATGCGGGACCCATAAAGGCCATTAATGATACGTTGCCAAGCGATTTCAGAGCGCACTTGATCTCGCATAGTCTCAATTGAAACGCCGACAGAGGCGAGACGTTGTACAACCTCATTCGGGTCAAGACCATTTCGGCCAATAAGGCGAGCAACAGATTGATTGACTTCCTCATCTGCTATTGTTTGGTCAAATTTCTCTGCTTCTTGCATCTGGATATGCTCATCAACTAAATTTCTCAGAGCTTGTTGTTGGGCGCGAGCAATTGATTTTTCGTCGCGTTCTATACCTGTCGTTGCCACCATAAAAAGCGTGCGCTGACGTAAATCATGCGTTGTGACAATATCGTCGTTTACGACAGCAGCAATCCCATGAGGACTTTGAGCCATCGCTGTTCCGTTGAGTAAGACGGTTATTAGTGTAGAGAGATAAATTCGTTTTAACATTATAATCCATACCCGTTTGTGCCGATATAGACGCTTATAGATTAAACTTCAATTCGGCATTAATTTTTTATTACAAGGATAATGCCCTAAAGAGTATTAATTTTCAGTCAGGCTACAGTCCTGATTTAGCCATCTTCTATTTTGGCGAGATAGGTTATACCGCAAAAAAGAACAAATAATGGTATCGCCCATGCCGCTAATATAACGGGTAGAATGGCGGCCTCACCAAAAGCACTCACAAAATTATCGGCGAAATATACGGTAAACCCTAAAGTGCTACCCGTTATGAGAAGACGTAGGGTTCCGCCCTCTCGGTTTAAATGCATGGAAACCCCAGCGGCTATAATTGTCATAGCAATAAGCATGATGGGTAAAGCCAATAATTTGTTAAATTGCATTTTTAAACCAATGGCTGAAAATCCAGCTCTTTCAGTCTTTTTTATTTCATCCCAAAGTTTCCAAAAAGGAAGGGTCGTTTTTTTATCTGCGATGTTACGGATGTCGTCAATTGTGACATTTGTTGGAAGGGATATAGCTTGTTGTACTTTAGGTAATTCACCTTCGGCATTTTCAGTGACATTTCGGAGTTGCCAATATCCTTGCGTCACAAGTTCTGCCTCTTGTGCATCAAAACGGCGCTCAAAAATAGCCGTTCCTTCGCTGTCATAATTAAAAAAGTAGAACGTTGTATCAGTAAGACGGCGCTGCAATATATCAGCCCGTTTTGCATAAATAACCGTTTGAGAAACATCATTGCCTTCTCTGAGCCAAATACTTTCATCATTCGCAGATAAATTTATGCCTGTTGTGTTTTGTACTAAGCTATCGTGAATAGTGAGAGCTTTAGATGCCAAAGGGTTAAAGGCTAAGGTCCATATTATTCCGAATATTGCTGTTGTCATAATGGCGGGAGAGAGAAATTTCCATGCCGATAAACCTGTTGCGCGTAAAACGATCAGTTCGCTTTTTCGGTTTAAGCTGTAAAGAGTCATCATTATTCCAAACAACACAACAAATGGAATTGTTTGTTCAATGAGTGTAGGGGCCTTGAGTATCGTTAAGAGAAGTAGCAAGCCTGCGCTTATATTATCATCGGGACCAATATTCCGAGACCCTTCAACAAAATCAACGAGCATGATTATGCTTGTGACAATCAAAAAAGCGATACTCATCCCGAATATGACACGTTTTATGAGATAGCGGTTTAAGACTGAAAACATCATATTGCTGATGAGTGCGTGAGGGGTTTATGGTTTGCCCGTGGCTTGAAAAGATTTTTCAACCCTCGCATTCTTCTACGCCTTAAGAGGTAAAGCCCACAGCAAATGATAATCAAAAGGGGTAATCCATATTGAAACCAATTCATAACAGGAGCGGTCTCGGCTGCCGAAGCTAACCCAAAGCCTGATAATCTGATAATAAAGCCCATAGCTGCACAGATAGCTATTCGCCGCCCATAGCCCATACGTTGATGTTCGCCTCTTATCATGAAACTAAGCGCGAGCATGACAAGGGCAAGATTGTAGAGCGGCGTTGCAAGTCTTGAATGGCCTTCTGCAGTTAATTCTTGCCTATATTTCCGATTTACATATTCTCGTGGATTGGGATTAAGCAGTTCATGTAAGTAACGATCAGACGTTTTTAGCCGCAAAACGGAGTCAAGGGCTACGATGTCAGATAGGTCAATTTGGTAGTTTTCAAAGGCGACGAGATCAAAAGCGCCATCCGTAAATTTTTGCTGTACGTTCCCATTTATAAGAGTCAGCCGTGTGAGGTCTTCATTACGGGTTATCACGCCAGATCTGGCAGTATGCATCGTTTCGACATCATCATCACGTTCATCATAAATCAAAACATCTTGCATTGTGCCATCAACTGATATTTCTCTTGCATATACTGTCAGTCCATGTGTTGGCGTCACAAATTCGCCTGCTCTGACCATTTGGGAGGCAATGTCTGTTCGAACTTTGAGAATTTCACCTCTCATTTGTCTAAATGATAGAGGTTGGAGCCAGAGGTTGAGGATTAAATGCGCAATCATAGCAAAAACTCCGAGCCGCATCGCAGGACTCGCTATCTGCCAAGGGCTAACACCAGACGCTTTCGCGACTATCATTTCACTATCAGTATTGAGTCTGTTGAAGGCGTATAAAACGGCCATAAAAACGGCGAGAGGCATAATGATGGCGATCAGTTGGGGGAGGGCCAGAATGGTGATATAAAAAAATGTGATTGCCGATTGCCGATTTTCGACAATTAAATCTAATGTTTGTAGACTTTGTGTGAGTAGGGCGAGAGAGGCTAAGGCTGTTAAAGATAGGATTAATGGCCACAAAGCTTGGGTCCAAAAATATCGCTGTAAAAGTGTCACAGCTTATCTTCCTCTCATTATAATTTCTTGATGCACCACTAATTATTTTGTTCTTCTATTACGCTGTTGCTTGGTTTACCACAGTAAAGATATGAAATAATCACAACATAGAATCATATAAGCTAGGAGCCTTTCGTGAAAGTAAGTTTTGTTGCAGATACCCCCGCAAATTCAGGCATTGCCGTGATTCCGGTCAAGTCAGGATTAAAAACGGGGGGCGGTGCATCTGATTATGTTACGGCGTCTAAAGGTCAGTTTAAAGCTGCCGCGAAAGCTGCCAATTTCAAAGGTGAAAAAGGAAAAAACTTTTCAATTTTTGCGCCACACGGATCTAAAACGGACCGTCTTGTAGCTTGGGGCATCGGAAAAGGTGATGATTTTGACGCTGAGATGTTTGGCGCCAAAGTCACGAAGTCCCTTTTGATGAGCGGGGAGACGACGCTGGTTTTACATCTTGGCGGTCTTAATTTTTCTCCTGATCAAGCGGCAAGAGCGGCTGTTGGAGCGCGGCTAGCGGCTTATCGTTTCGATACATATCGCACAAAGCTTGCTGCGAGTAAAAAGCCGAGTTTGAAAACACTCAAAATCGCTTTCGATAGTCCCGCCAAAGCTCGGGCGAGCTATAATAATTATCATGGTCCTGTGTGTGATGGAACTGTCTTGGCGCGAGACCTCGTCAATGAACCGCCCAATGTTATTTACCCAAAAGCTTACGCCGCGCGAATTAAAAAACTTGAAAAATTAGGACTTAAAGTTGAGGTGCTGGGTGAAAAACGCATGAAGACCCTTGGGATGCATGCGCTTCTTGGTGTTGGTCTTGGGTCAGCGCGCGAGTCGCAAATGGTCATTATGACGTGGAACGGCGGCAAAAAAGGTGACAAGCCAGCTTGTATCGTCGGCAAAGGCGTGACCTTTGATACAGGGGGTATTTCTCTTAAGCCCGGCGCAAATATGTGGGACATGAAAGGCGATATGGGCGGATCAGCGGCTGTTGTAGGTGCCATGCGTGGCTTAGCGGCTCGGAAAGCTAAGGCCAATGTGGTCGGCATTGTTGGGCTCGTCGAAAACATGCCCGACGGACTGGCCCAACTGCCGGGTGATATCGTGACATCTATGTCAGGCCAAACAATCGAGGTTCAAAATACGGATGCTGAAGGCCGTTTGGTTCTCGCTGATTGCCTTCACTATGCCAGCACTAAAATAAAGCCCAAAGCCATGATAAATTTGGCCACATTAACAGGCGCTATATTGGTGGCTCTTGGGACGGAACATGCAGGCGTGTTTTCCAATAATGATAAACTGGCCAAACAAATCGCAGACGCCTCGGAAACAACTAAAGAAAAAACATGGCGCCTACCTATCGGCCCTGAATATGACCGCCTCATTGATAGCCCCAATGCGGATATGAAAAATATTGGAGGCCGCCTAGCCGGATCCATAACTGCGGCTCAGTTCTTACAACGTTTCGTCGGGAAAGGTATTCCATGGGCCCATATTGATGTTGCGGGAACAGCTATGAAGCCTTCAAATCGTCATGATCCGCGCGAGACGACATTTGGGACAGGCTTTGGGGCTCGGCTACTTAATCGCTGGATTGCAGATAATTTTGAAGGCTAATGGAATATTGGTTTTACCATCTTGAATCTATGGCGATTGAAGGTCTTTTGCCGGGACTGTTAGAAAAAACACAGGCAAAAGGCTGGAGAACCTTAGTCAAACTTCCAAGTGATAAATTGGCTGACATGGATGAGTATCTTTGGACGTTTCAAGATAGTAGTTTTTTACCCCATGCCCGAGATGATGAACCTTTATCGGAGTTACAGCCAATTACGTTAAGCGCGTCTGCCGATAAGGTTGATAATCATCAGGCCGTGGTGTTGATAGATGGAACTGATATTGAGGATATGAGCGGTGTTGAGCGCTGTATTATCATGA
The DNA here is from genome assembly GCA_964472905.1 of uncultured Hellea sp. GTDB lineage: Bacteria > Pseudomonadota > Alphaproteobacteria > Caulobacterales > Maricaulaceae > Hellea. The sequence goes on from CAYYMI010000015.1 coordinate 18,219, forward strand.
TAAATGGACGTTCTGAGGCAGATGTTAAGCGAGAACGTCAAAGATGGAAAAGGGTTAAAGACGATGGCGCCGTCTTGTCATATTACCAACAAAACGCGCGAGGGGGATGGGATAAAAAGGCTTAATTTATCCTTATAAAGGCTGACAAAATAACAATCACAATAGCAAGTTGTGAAAAAATCAAACCATATTCAACGAAGATTGAACTTTGACGCGTTTCTAAAAATTTTTCCATATCTAATCCCAACCCTCTAAGACAGAGTCACTTCACAGGCTTAATGTAGGGACGAATGTTGAATAATTCCCTACTGGAATGGCCTAAAAGGATTTTATGGTAAATTTTGGGTAAAAATATGGCGTTAAACTACACCGCGCTCCCGCCGACAGTTAGGTTTTCAACATATAGGCTAGGTTGACCGACACCCACTGGAACGCCTTGCCCAGCTTTGCCGCAAACGCCGATTCCGGGATCAAGCTTCATATCGTTACCGACATGCTTGATTTGGGTTAAAACAGTTGGCCCGTCACCGATCAACGTAACGCCTTTGAGGGGTTCTTCGACTTTTCCGTCTCTGACGCGATAAGCTTCGGTGCATTGAAACACAAATTTTCCGCTCGTGATGTCAACTTGTCCGCCGCCAAAATTGGTGGCGTAAACGCCATCTTTTAACTCTGCGAGCATTTGTTCGGGTTCAGCCTGCCCTCCGAGCATAAAGGTATTTGTCATGCGCGGCATGGGGGAATGCGCAAAGCTTTCACGTCTACCATTGCCCGTCGCAGGAACGCCTAAAAGCCGCGCATTCATACGATCCTGCATAAAGCCTGTTAAAATACCATCTTCGATGAGCGTTGTGCGCGATGTCGGTGTGCCTTCATCATCAATGGTGAGTGAGCCCCGCATGGAAGGTAAAGTACCATCATCAACGATTGTCACGCCTTTGGCGGCAACTTGTTCGCCGAGCTTGCCAGCAAATGCGCTTGTGCCTTTGCGAATGAAATCACCCTCAAGACCATGGCCCATGGCCTCATGAAGTAAAACACCTGGCCAACCGGGACCCAAGACCACATCCATTTGTCCCGCAGGGGCAGGTACGGCTTCGAGATTGACCTTGGCTGCTCGCAGGGCTTCTTGGGCTAAGGGCTTCCAAAAGGTGGGGTCAATATAGCTATCATAACTTTGCCGCCCGCCCGCGCCTGCATAACCGTTTTCACGGCGACCCTCTTTTTCCGCGGTTATGGAGATGTTTAAACGAACTAGAGGGCGAATATCATCAAACCGCTCCCCGCCAGCGCGAAGAATAGAAATTGCGCGCCTTGATCCGCTTATGGTGACGCTAACTTGGACGACTGAGCTATCAAGGGCGCGGCAATAAGCATCTATTTCCTGAAGAAGATCGACTTTAACGGCAAAAGTCGGGTTCGCTATAGGGTCGATATCTGGATAGAGTTTCGTGTTGGTCCGTTTGGGGGATGGCGAGGCCGTCCCGTCATATCCGTCTTTGGCCATAATAACGGCAGCGGCAGCTCTTGATAAGGCCGCTGGCGTTAATTCAGTCCCTTGCGCAAACCCTGATGTTTCGCCTGCCACGCACCTCAGGCCAAAGCCGCGAGACGTGTCAAAACTGGCATTACGCAGGCGACCATCATCAAAGGTTAGAGCTTCTGAGGCGCTACGCTCAATGAATAACTCGCCGTCGTCGGCTTTAGACATGACATCATTAACATGCGTTTGCGCAATTTCTGGCGTTAGGTCACAATCCTGAAAGACAAAATCGAAGGACATATTGGTTAAATCTGATGGCATATTGCAACTTTTATTGATTGAAGGCTTTATCTAAAGCTGTCTGCGCGATAAACAAGTCACAATGCGACAATCCGCCCGCCGAATCACGCCTGATTTTAACGCATGTTTTCGCTATAGAGCCGTATAAATTCCAAGGCATGAGTCTGCCTGACGTTTGAAAGAGATTTGATATGGGTGTAAAACGCCTAATTTTAGCCGCCTCAACTGCGTTTTTTGCGCTCAGTTCGGCTGCGCTTGCGAATAAACCGACGAATGGAGGTCTTTGGCTGCAAGAGGCAGCGACACCTGTCATGGTCGAACTGACGAAGCTGCATAATTTTGTATTCTGGATTATTACGGCTATCACATTATTTGTGATGGTATTGATGGGATATATCATGTTTCGTTTTAGCGAAAAACGAAACCCAGTTCCGTCTAAAACAACGCATAATTCGTTGATAGAAATTATTTGGACAATCGTGCCGATTGTAATTTTGGTGGTTATGGCTGTGCCGTCAATGAAGCTCCTTTATCTCCAAGACGCTCTTCCTGAAACAGAAATGACAATTAAGGTAACGGGCAATACGTGGAGCTGGGAATATGCTTACCCTGACTTTGAAGACAAAGTTGAGGCTTACATTTCTAACCCCGTCGAAAAAGAAGACGCGGGAGATTTGTATCTTCTCAAAACGGATGCGCCATTAGTTGTCCCTGTTGATACAAAAATCAAAGTTCTTGTGACATCGTCCAACAATTTACATGCTTTTGCGGTTCCCGCCTTTGGCGTTAAAATGGATGCTGTTCCAGGACGCATAAACGAAACTTGGTTTGAAGTTCTGCCGGGTAAAGAAGGTACTTATTTTGGACAATGCTCCGAGCTTTGCGGCATCAATCATTACAAAATGCCGATCGAAGTTGAAGTTGTCAGTAAAGAGGCTTTCAAAACTTGGGTGGCGAATGGCGGCGCCTTTAGACAAGTCGCATCTCTAGCTGGCGGCACAGCCACAGCAGCACAGGAATAGGAGAGATATCATGGTAGCTATTCCTGAAGGAAAAGTCGGCGGATATGGTTCACATGATGAGCATGACGACAAGCCTGGATTTTTCCAGCGCTGGTTTTATTCAACTAACCACAAAGATATTGGAACATTATATCTGATTTTTGGGATTATTTCTGGCCTGATTGGAGGGTATTTATCCTTCATGATGCGTATGGAGCTCGCTGAGCCGGGTATTCAATTTTTTGAAACAGGGCATCAATTTAATGTTTTTGCCTCTATGCACGGCCTTATCATGATCTTCTTTATGGTTATGCCTGCTGTTATTGGCGGATTTGGGAATTGGTTTGTCCCGATTATGATCGGCGCGCCAGATATGGCCTTCCCGCGCATGAATAATCTGTCTTTTTGGCTTCTACCCGTGGCTTTAATCTGTCTTTTAATCAGTTTTGCGGTTCCCGGAAGCGCAACGGGCAATGGATTTGGCGGAGGTTGGGTGATGTACCCGCCCTTATCGACGACAGGCGCGCCTGGTCCCGCCTTTGATTTTATTATCATTGGCCTGTTAGCGGCAGGTTTTTCATCTATTTTTGGCGCGATTAACTTTATTACGACGATTTTAAATATGCGCGCCCCGGGCATGACGATGCATAAAATGCCTCTATTTGCATGGTCAGTTCTCGTGACAGCCTTCTTACTACTGCTTGCACTGCCTGTATTGGCCGCGTCGCTCTTCATGTTATTTACAGACCGTATTGACGGCGGAACAGGTTTCTTTGATCCTGCGCGCGGCGGCGACCCAGAAATGTTCCAGCATCTATTCTGGTTCTTTGGTCACCCCGAAGTTTACATTATGATCCTGCCAGCATTCGGTATTGTCTCTCATGTCGTCTCGACATTTTCTAAGAAACCTATCTTTGGTTACCTAGGTATGGCTTACGCCATGGTTGCTATCGGCGTTGTTGGCTTTGTTGTTTGGGCTCACCATATGTACACCGTGGGCATGGATGTTGATTTGAAAGCTTACTTTTTGGCAGCGACTCTCGTGATCGCGGTTCCAACAGGCGTAAAGATTTTCTCATGGCTTGCGACTATGTGGGGCGGCTCTATTCGCTTTACAATTCCGATGCAGTGGGCCTTGGCCTTTATCTTCCTCTTCGTGATTGGCGGCGTAACAGGCGTGATGCTGGCCAATGCTGGTGTTGATGTAGCTTTGCATGACACATATTATGTTGTCGCTCACTTCCATTATGTTCTGTCTATGGGCGCTGTGTTTGGTATCTTTTGCGGCTTTTATTACTGGTTCGGTAAGATGTCTGGCTATCTGTATAATAAATGGCTCGCGGCAGCTCATTTCTGGCTGTTCTTTATTGGCGTGAATGTGATTTTCTTCCCGCAGCATTTCCTAGGATTAAATGGTATGCCGCGTCGCTATATTGACTATCCGCAAGAGTTTGAGTTGTGGAATCAGGTCTCATCTTTCGGGGCTTATATTACGCTGGCGGGTGTCTTCTTCTTCTTCGCGATGCTTGTTGAAGCTTTCTGGCGTAAGCGCCCAGCAGGTGAAAGTTATTGGGGAGAGGGTGCAACGACACTGGAGTGGACACTTCCGTCACCTCCGCCATTTCACATTTTCAATACGCTTCCGCGTATTGAGGACAATGATCACCATTAGTGGTTTCTGCTCCGCATAACCTAAATTTGGAGGCTGCATCTACGGATGCGGCCTTTAATCCGTCTGGTCTGAGCTTAGCTGAGCCTTCGGATTTCTTTGCGCTGATGAAGCCTCGCGTCATGAGCCTTGTTGTCTTTACGGCTTGGGCAGGGCTTGTTTGCGCGCCGGGAGTTCTACCGCTTTGGAAAGCTATAGCCTCAATTATATGTATCGCGGCAGGGGCAGGGGCCTCGGGCGCGCTTAACATGTGGTATGATGCGGATATCGACGCACAAATGTCACGCACAAAGAAACGTCCCATTCCGCAAGGAAAGATGTCTCCAAGGGCCGCGCTTGGGTTTGGAACACTTATTAGCCTTGCGTCGATCTGGATGCTGTATATTGCCTCAAATGTGATGGCTGCGGCAATATTGGCCTTCACGATCTTTTTTTATCTGGTCATTTATACGATGTGGCTGAAGCGCAGCACACCGCAAAATATCGTCATTGGCGGCGCAGCAGGGGCTTTCCCACCTATGATCGGCTGGGCAGCTGTGACAGGCGACATAACGCTGAATTCCATTTTGTTGTTTATGATTATTTTTATCTGGACGCCGCCGCATTTCTGGGCGCTAGCTCTTTATAAAACGGGCGATTACGAAAAAGTCGGTATTCCCATGATGCCCAATGTTAAAGGCGCAAAATCAACCCGTAATCAGATTATGGGCTACTCCGTATTTTTAGCCGCTATCGCTATCGCCCCAATTTTCACAGGATTAGGCGGACCTATTTTTGCTGTCTTTTCAATTGCGCTTAACTTGGCCTTTTTAGCGATGGCGTATAAAGTCTGGACATCGCGCGCGGGGGAAATCGCGGATAGCGCTGATGAAGCCTCTCTTTATGCTGTTAAAGCTGGCGACCGCGCCGCGCGAAATCTTTTTGCTTATTCAATCATATATCTCTTTGCGATTTTTGGAGTTTTGGCGCTTGAGACTGTTTTAAGAGGTCTAAGCTGATGCCAGAATATAGAGACAGACCTAAAACATTTCATAAGCCAACCAAAGATGAACTTAAGGCGCGAAATAAGCGCAGTGTGGCCATTGCTCTGGCTCTCGCTCTATTCATGATTTTTGTGTTTGTAACCATGGTGTCTAGAGGCGTCATTCCAAATGTCAGCTAACCGTAAAACCTTATATATCTTAGTGGGCATAGGGCTTGCTATGCTTGCACTTGGGTTTGCGTCCAAACCGCTCTATGATACTTTTTGCAAAGTGACAGGCTATGGCGGAACAACGCGCTATGCTGATGAAAACCTCTCCGAAATATTAGACCGTAAAGTCACAGTGAACTTTGATTCTAATGTTAAAGACCTGCCATGGGATTTTCGTCCAGAACAACGCAAATTAAAAGTACAGCTCGGACAAAATGGGCTCGCTTATTACAAAGTTAAAAATCGATCCAATCGACCGATTGTTGGAACGGCTACATTTAACGTCACGCCAATAAAAGCGGCGCCATTCTTTATTAAAACAGAATGTTTTTGCTTTACCGAACAATTGATTAACCCTGGCCAAGAGATATCTATGCCTGTTCTGTTTTTTGTAGACCCGCAATTGGATGAGGATAAGCGTTTGGACGATATAAAAGAGATTACACTCTCATATACATTTTTCGAGGTCGAAAACCCGACCGAAACCGTTTTAAACACACCCCAAAAGGCAGATGCGACCTTGCGCCGCGACGCCGTAAATTAATTGCAGGATAGCCTGAGCTTGTTTATAGCGGGCTCAACTGTGACTGCTTAGACTCGTTCTAAGGGTCTATTAAATGAGGATAACATGGCCGGACACGCTGTTGAACATGACTATCATTTAATCCCGCCAAGTCCTTGGCCGTTTTTATCAGGCGTTGCTTGCATGATTTGGGGACTCGGAATGGTGACATTCTTTGCTGGTCTTGTTGATCGCACGGGCGAGAGTCCGATGATGGAGTTCTTTTTTGCCAATGGTTTGGATAGCCTGAAGTCAACTATGACGGGAGATGGCTCCGTCAATGGAGGTTGGATTATCCTTCTTATAGGGTCACTTTTTGCCGCTTACGTCATGTATGGTTGGTGGCGGGATGTCGCTCGTGAATCTGAAGGCGGTGATCATACGCCCGTTGTTGATATTGGTCTGCGATATGGCATGATCATGTTCATCATGCAGGAAGCCATGTTCTTTGTCGGCTGGTTTTGGATGTTCTTCGAGCTTGGTCTCTTCCACAAGGCGCGTGCGAAATGGAATCCGGATATTTTAGAAAATGCCTCAGCTTATGCGGATACAATGGCGCCCGGCGTAACATCTGTTAATGCATGGCATCTTCCGCTCATGAACACTTTAATACTCTTATTGTCCGGTACGACAGTCACATGGGCTCACCACGCTTTGATGCATGGGGACCGTAAAGGGGCGAAGTGGGGATTATTCCTGACAATTGCCCTAGGTATTCTCTTTACCTTCTTACAGCTTATTGAATATGCCGAGCTATTCCATTTACGCGAATCTGGTCATGAAGCTTGGATTGGTAATGACGCTTATGGGTCTGCCTTCTTTATGGCGACGGGGTTTCATGGTCTGCATGTTTTAATCGGAACGATTTTCCTCTTTGTTTGTTGGGCCCGCTTAATGAAAGGCGGCTTTAAGCCAGAGAAACATTTCGGCTTCGAAGCTGCGGCTTGGTATTGGCATTTTGTTGACGTCGTTTGGCTCTTCCTGTTCGCGTTCGTTTATATCGTCTTTGCGACGGGCGGCGGCGTTCACTAAAGTTTACGCGTGGCGTCAAAACTACCTCCTGTACAAACTGGCCTCAAAGGACGATGCCCAGTTTGCGGGGAAGGGAGTTTATTTAAGGGATTTCTCGAATTTGCGCCGCGCTGTGAGGCGTGCCATGCTGATTTTTCAATAGAGGATGCAGGCGATGGCCCTGCCGTCTTCGTTATTTTTATCGTTGGTATATTTATTGTGCCTATGGCTTTGGGATTTTCAATGATTCTCAATGCGCCTATGTGGCTAACGCTCGTGATTTGGATACCTATAATTATTGTTGTCTGTTTAATTTTGCTGCGGGTTTTGCGAGGCGTTATGTTTAATTTGCAATGGAAGCATGACGCGCGCGAGATAAAATCTGGAGATATTCAGCAATAATGGCTTTGCGGTTTAAACCTATGCCGGGTCTAACGCTAATAACAGCTATTTGCGTCGTTATCCTGATGAGTTTGGGGACGTGGCAATATCAGCGCTTGCAGTGGAAAACGGCTTTATTAGCTGAGGTCGAGGCTGCTATTAATGCGCCCCCTCTACGTTCGTTAAGAGAGCTTGAGAATGAAATAGAGGCCAGTAGTCCCGTTGATTTCAGACGTATTGGATTGACTGCGACCATAACGAGGTCTGACCTCCCTTATTTGGTCTATCAGCCTCGACAAGATGGTATTTATTGGCGGGCCTATGCTCCGCTCCTCGAAAGCGAGATAAATATCTATGGGGCCTTTGGGGTTGTGCGTGATGATAAAAAAGAAGCTTATGATATTTCATATTTGCCAAGCGGGGTCGTTAACTTAGCGGGCTATATCCGCAAAACCTATCCTATGGGACGCATTGAAAGCTGGGTTAAATCCAGCGCCAACCCAAAATCTAATCGTTACTTTAAATTTAATCAGACAGGTGATTGGGATAAAGGGGGCGTAATTGAAACAGACATCTATCTTGATCTTAGCGAAGATTTTGATGATGCGGCTTTACTTCCGGTTAAACGACCAGAAATTAGAAATAATCATTTCGATTACATGTTAACATGGTACAGTTTTGCTATAATCTTGCTGATTATTTATGCAATTATGCATTATCGGAATGGGCGTCTATCATGGTCATAAAACCAAGTGTAAATACGACACTGAGTGGGCTCAGTGCAAATGGCTCAGTCATTTTACGGCATCCGAGATGGGCAGATTTTGATGACTGGGTTGCTTTAAGAAAAGAAAACCAAACATATCTCCAACCATGGGAACCTGAATGGAATGCAAAACACTTAACACGTCTATCCTATCGTAGCCGGTTGGGGCGGTTTAAAAAAATGGTATCCGGCGGCGATGCATATCCTTTTCATATTTTCAGGGCGTCTGATGATCGCTTAATTGGCGCCTGTAATATTACACATATTGAACGCGGTGTGGCTCAGTCATCAAAGCTAGGGTATTGGATTGGTGAACATTATGCGCGTCAGGGGTTTGCCCGAGCGTCAGTGACCGCCGCCTGTAAGTTTTGCTTTGAAAGCCTAGGGCTTCACCGCGTTGAAGCTGCCGTGCAGTCCGATAATTTAGCGTCAATAAAAGTCTTAGAACATGTTGGATTTCAACAAGAAGGGACGGCCCGTGATTATCTAAAGATAAATGGAAAATGGCAAGATCATGTGGTCTATGCCAAACTTTCTGGGGATTAAGCAGACCCACCTGTTCGGGATAACATCTCTGGCTTTATACCAAGGCTTGCGAGAGCTTTTGTCCATTTTTTATCAAGGTCACTATCGAAGATGAGGTCTTCATTACCATTCGCTACAATCCATGCATTGTCCTGCAGTTCTTTTTCTATCTGGCCAGCGCCCCATCCAGAATAACCGACGGCCAGCATCGCCTTCTCTGGGGCTTCTTCTTCTTTGACAAGAGCTTCTAAAATATCCTTCGTAGATGTTAGATGAAGCGTATCTGATAATTTCAGACTGGTTTCCGTTTTAAAATAATCAGATGAATGTAAAACAAATCCGCGGTCAATATCGACAGGGCCTCCGAGTAATACAGGGGAGTTAGCGACCCGAACATCACCCTCAATCCCTATGTTCTCAAGCATATCAGACAACATACGTCCTTCACGGCCTTTATTAATCATTATCCCCATGGCCCCACTTTCATCATGAGAGCAGATATAGATGACGGCTGTTTTAAACCGAGGGTCTTTCATATCGGGTGTGGCAATTAAAAAGCAGCCTGTCAGTCGTGTTGGTGTCGATTCAGTCATATATTTTCGATCTTACCGAGGTAAATCCGTCCCAACTAGTCTTGTAAAGATGTCGCACCCATACCATATATAAGTAAATGAATTACCACTAGGGAGAGAATCATATGGCTATTCAAAAAGGGGACAATGTCCCTGAAGCTACATTCATGACGATGGGCGCAGATGGCCCTGAACCCATGACAACGGATCAGCTTTTTGCGGGTAAACGTGTTGCGCTATTTGCTGTTCCAGGCGCCTTTACGCCGACATGTTCAGCTAAACACCTTCCTGGATTTAAAGAACAAGCAGAGGCCTTTAAGTCGAAAGGTGTTGATTCAATTGCCTGTACATCAGTCAACGATGTTTTCGTTATGAACGCATGGGGTAAGGATCAAGGGATTGACGGCGAAATGACAATGCTCGCTGACGGTAATGGTGAATTTGCCAAAGCTATGGGTCTTGAGCTTGATGCCAAGGGCTTTGGTATGGGCGGACGCTCACAACGATATGCCATGGTTGTTGATAATGGCGTTGTTGAAAATATTTTCGTCGAGCAGGGCGGAGAATTTAAAGTCTCGTCTGCCGACTATGTGTTGGAGAATCTCTAACACTGACAAATAAACATAATAGAATTTAATAAAGGGGGTCCTCATGGATGTAGGAAGTTATATACCGATCATATTGATCGTTTTAGTCGTCGTGGTCATATTGAAAGCTATCAAGGCTGTTCCGCAAGGGATGGAATACACTGTTGAGCAATTTGGACGTTACACAAAAACACTCAAGCCTGGTTTGTCTTTTATTATCCCCTTTATCGAATCTATCGGTTATAAAATGAATATGCGTGAGCGGGTCATTGATATCCCTTCGCAAGACGTCATTACCAAAGACAACGCTATGGTGACTGCCGATGCGGTTGTCTTTATCCAGGTTGTGGATGCCCGTATGGCCGCCTATGAAGTTAATAGTCTTGATAACGCCATTAAAAACCTGTGTCTGACCAATGTTAGAACTGTTGTGGGGTCGATGGATCTTGATGAAACCTTGTCCAAACGCGATGAGATCAATGCTAAGCTTTTGAATGTTATTGATCAGGCGACTGACCCTTGGGGCACCAAAGTCACACGGATTGAGATTAAAGATCTCTCGCCGCCGGCCGATATTACCCAAGCCATGAACAAACAGATGAAAGCTGAGCGTGAAAAGCGGGCTGACATCCTGATGGCAGAAGGTCAGAAACAAAGCCAAATCCTAAAAGCCGAAGGTGAAAAAGAAGCGGCTGTCCGTGAAGCAGAAGGCCGCAAGGAAGCCGCATTTTTAGACGCGGAAGCCAGAGAGCGTGAAGCCGAGGCTGAAGCCCGCGCGACAGCCATGGTCAGCGCCGCTATTGCCAAAGGTGACGTGAACGCCGTGAATTATTTTGTGGCTCAGGACTACGTTAAAGCGTTTGGTGAGCTAGCCAAATCGCCTAATCAGAAAACAGTGATTGTGCCTGCAGAGCTTTCAGGCCTTGCAGCGACCGTTGGAGGTATTTCCGGCTTGCTTGAAGCTGGCAAAAAGAAGACAAAATAGGAGCGCCTCATGAGCGATAATGCTAATGTTTTAGTTCAAATGCTTGAGAGCATGACGGGAACCAAATGGATTATCGTCGGCGTTCTTCTGCTTATCCTCGAAGTGGTAACAGGCACAACTTATATTCTCTGGCCAGCGGTGGCCGCTTTGGTTGTTGGGCTTATAGCCTTTGTTCTGCCCTTGGGTTGGGAAATGCAATTTTTGCTCTTCTCAATTTTGTCGACGATCCTTTTAGTTGTGGGTCACAAATATGTTCGTCCTAAGATGAAAGGCGGAGAGCCTTCTGACCTTAATGACCGCGCGCGGTCTATGGTGGGCATGCGGGTCAAAGCGATTGCTGATTTTGAAACGGGCATTGGCCGCGTTCAAGTTGGTGATACGCAATGGCGCGCTTCGATACATGAGGGAACAGCCCTGTCAGGACAAGAGTTGCGGGTGGTGTCTGTCAAAGGCACGACATTGCAAGTCGAAGCCGTATAGGCCTGAAACTGGTAAGGTAATGTTTCGTGGATTTTTTCTAGGATGTAGCCTTTTATTAGGAGCATCCTGTTCACAGACGACGCCACAAGATACCAATGTTAAATCATGCGCTGTTCAATTCATGATTTTAGGCACATCCCAAGATGCAGGCACGCCGCAGATTGGAAACTCAAACGATAGAGCTTGGGATAAATATGAAGCGCGGCGATTGGCAGCCTCAGCAGCTCTCATCGATCAAAGACATCAGAAGCGTTATCTGTTTGAAGCCACGCCCGATATTCGGCAGCAGTTGAAAGAGCTCCATGACGCCTTTCCTGTTTCGAATGACGATAGTCTGGGTATTGCAAATATCTTCATCACCCATGCCCATATTGGACATTATGCAGGCCTTATGTTTTTAGGCCGTGAGTCTGCAGGGACTAAAAAAGTGAGCGTGAATGTGATGCCGCGTATGGCTAAATTTTTGCGGGAAAATGGCCCTTGGGATCAACTCGTGTCCCTTGGCAATATTAATTTGGAGCCTGACTTAATTGATAATCAGCCTCTCTATCTCTCTGATGATGTAAGCGTAACGCCGCTGCGTGTGCCGCACCGAGATGAATATTCGGAAACAGTTGGCTTTCTGATTAAAGGCCCAAATCGAAGCGTTCTTTTTCTGCCTGATATTGATGATTGGGACCGATGGAAAACTGAGTATGATAGAGATATTTCAGATATAGTTTCATCTGTGGATGCCGCCTTTATAGACGCAACATTTTATGACAATCACGAATTACCCGGACGAGACATGACAAAAATTCCTCATCCTAGGGTTACTGACTCGATGGACTTGTTGAAAGGTCAAGCCAACAAAATCCAATTTATCCATATCAACCATACAAATCCATTGCGGGATTTTCAGTCAGATGAGGTTAAAGATTTACAATCACGTGGATTTAATGTGGCGCGGCGGGGACAGAAAATTTGTTTATAGGGTCTAATTAAGCCGCTAATCGAATGTCCCAATGTCTTGCTGTTAAGGCAATTAAGGCTTTTTCACTAATGTGAACTTCCCCATCGGCTTTGGATATTTTGATCATTCTATTCAGAATAGCATGCCGATCTGGATGGTCTGAAAGATTATCTAATATTTTAGAAATCCATGTTTCCAAAGTACTATTCGTTTCCATATGTGTTTTTAAACCATCGCGATGGGTTTCAAACCAAACTAAGAGTTTGTCCGGGGATAAATCTATCTCAGAGTTATCAAGTGCGTCTAAACTTTTTGTTGAGTTGATAAATGTATCTATTTCATCGGCAAATACGCGTTTGTCAGCAAACACTGTAACAGCCAGCAGCTTCAAGATATTATCGATTGTTTCTGTGAACATTCATGGTGATTAGATCATAAGGGTAAAGGAACTCTTTCTAATGCCTATAATGAATGGGGTATGCTAAGGGACTTTAACGAGTGGTTAGCCCTTATTTAATCCTTATGGTTTATGAAACCTTATATATGTTGCAAACTTATGTGATATTGCACTTCCTTACTCTTTTAAACTAGGCCCTTTTGAGGGTCTTTTTTTGAGTTTAGCAAAGCAATTATTCAGCCGCATTTGGTATACGCTGTGCGGACATATTTGAATGACCTAGCTTGCCCTGATTAAGACCTCCGCAGGTTATGCCCGCGGCATCACATTGAAAAACAGATTGTCCGCCATTGAGGAAAAATGCAGCATCTTGCGCAAAGGCTTCGACAAGAAAATCAAACACTGCGCGAATGCGGGCAGAGCGTCTGAGATCTTCATGGGCGACAAGAAATATATCTTCTTGTTGTGATACATTGGGCAAAACGCGGCGCAGTGCCCCTTCATGTCCTCCAGCACATCCCCCAAAAACGGGCAGACAGCCAATACCATATCCATTTGCGATGGCTTCGTCGAAAGCCCAAATCGAATTGGTTCTAAAGGTGACACGGCCGGGAAGGTGATGCGGTTGATGGTTATTATCCATTATCCAAAGCTGTTTATCATCCATAATTGTCGCCATGACGCCGTCATGAGAGGCGAGATCTTCGAGCGATTGCGGCGCCCCTTTTTCTTGAAGATAAGATTCAGAGGCGAACATCCCAAAGGTGGCCGTTGCGACCTTGCGGCCTATAAGGCTGTTTTGATCCCCAGGGCTCATCCACCGAATAGCGATGTCAGCTTCGCGTTGCGCCAAATTATAGCTTCTAAAGCCTATACCTAAATCAATAAGAATATCAGGGTGGCTTTTTCGAAAGAGTTGTAGAACCCCTGGAAGCCAGGCCGTACCGACGCCTTCTGTGGCTGATAAACGAACAACACCCGCCAAAGAATTTTCTAAGGTCGCAGATGAGCGATCAATTGCCGAGGCTTCGTCTTGCATACGCCGAATATGATCTAACATGGAATGCCCGAAGCTTGTTGGCACCAAAGCCCCGTTTTCTTTTGTCAGCAATGGGGTTCCGAAATGATCTTCGAGAGCACGAATACGCCGCCCAACGGTCGGCTGGCTCATATTTAGCTTCCGGCCAGCCGCCGTCAGACTGCCTGTTTCAGCTACTGCTAACAAAATTGGATAGTCTGACCATGTACTCATACGTATTTGAATATCATTTATACAAAAAATGTCAATTCCATTCCTTTTTGAAAGAATTATATAAAATAGTCAACGAAAGGAAACGATATGACTTATGCAATTTTAAAACGGACAGGTCTTGCAATATTTGCAGCCTTAACGCTTTCTGTAACCCTTCCAGCTGCGAGTGCCATGGCAGCTGAAGCCCAAACGGGAAACTTCACAGTATCAACGACGACGGATGGACTCATAAAGCTCGGTGTTAAAGCCTATAAGCGGGGTGATTATAAACGCGCTGTAAAAATGAATGAGCAAGCTCTACGGTCATCTTTGTCAAAGCGTAAGCTAGCTATTGCTCAATCAAATCTTTGCGCGAGTTATGCGAAGTTAGATATGATGGATGAGGCTCACTCTGCCTGTGCAACGGCGCTTGAATTACGTCCGGATTATGCTCCAGCTCTAAACAATAAAGCGGCCCTTACAATTCGTTTGGTCCAAAATACCCCTTAAAATTGCCAGGTCCCTCTTCCTCCGGGTGACCATGTCATGACTTGCCGGCCTTAAAGGTCGGCTTTTTATTTAACCTGAACAGGCATATCAGAATAAAATTCAGGTAAAAGCTTTACCATAACGTCAGGTTCCAAAGCTATGCATCCCAGCGTTTGTCGATCATCAGGCTGTGCGACATGGATAAAGACTGCGCTCCCTAGGCCGGAAATTGGGGGACTATCATTATGTGACATCACGATTATCACGTCATAGGCCCCGTCCTCTCGCCATAATTTCTCATGACTGGCGCTAAAAGGCAGGCGAATAAACCGGTTATAAGCAGGATCATCAGTGGCGTCGCACCACCCGTCATCTTTGCGTAAGGCCCTAAAATTTAACTTGGTTTTAGGGTGAGGAAGGCGGTCTGCGCGGTAGAGCCCAAAGCGCATATGATAGTTTCCAATCGGCGTTTTATGATCACCTTCACGCCCTTTAGATGACATAATAGCCCCCTTTTTGCCAATACGGCAGGGATAGTTTCTGCCGTGGAACCGCAAGGATTTTGTTGACGTGTCAATAATTAGGCTCAAGATGCACTCTCATAGTTGTGATGTAATGAGAGCCTTCTGACATTAGCTATATAGGCAAAACAAGCCTAAAGAACGCGAAACTAACGGAGAGTAATATTATGGCCGTCAAAAAACGCCTCCTAATTGTAGATGATGATGAGCCCTTACGGGAAGAGCTGGTTGAGCAATTTGCATTGTATAAAGAATTTGATGTCACCGATGTTGGAACCGCGACGGAAGGTATAAAAGCGACCGAAGATGGAACCTTTGATCTTATTTTATTAGATGTAGACCTTCCTGACATGCTAGGCACTGAAGCTTGCCAATTAATGCGCGCCGCTGGCGTAGCCTCTCCTGTTGTGATGCTGACAGGTAATGATGGCGATATGAACGAAATTTTGGGCCTGAATTCCGGCGCTAATGATTACGTGACAAAGCCTTTTAAGTTCGCCGTCCTATTGGCACGCCTACGGGCTCATCTTCGAAGTTTCGAACAAAGTGAAGATGCGGTTTTCCAAGTTGGCCCTTATGAATTTGCGCCAGCCTATAAAAAGCTTACGCCTCCGACTGTAGAAGGCGAAAAACCTCCTCGCGATATCCGCTTGACCGAGAAGGAAACTAATATCTTGAAATATCTTTACCGCGCGGGCGGCAAGCCTGTTGGCCGTGAAGAGTTACTTCACGAAGTTTGGGGCTATAATTCAGGCGTGACGACACATACGCTTGAAACCCATGTTTATCGGTTACGGCAAAAGATAGAGCCTGAAAAAGGCGTTGCCACGCTTTTGGTGACTGAGCCTGGAGGGTACCGCCTCGAATTAGGTTAGGTATTTCCAACTTTAGATGAATAATTAAAGCGAGGCCTTAATGGTCTCGCTTTTTTAATGTGTGCCTAAGCGTTTAAATCTAGGATTTGCGTCATGGGTACATGATCAGAGGGTTTTGGCGGCCATATACGGCACGGTACATGAATCTCATGCGCTGTTTTCCCGCCTGCTTCTACAGCAGGTTTGAGAGCTGGGCTGACCCATATATGGTCGAGACGGCGGCCGCGGTTACTTTTCATCGGGTCACGCCCTCGGTAAGACCACCAACTATAAAGCTTTTCATCATCCTCAGCGAAGAGACGTGAGCAGTCCGTAAAATCATGTGTCTCTTGTAAAGTTTTTAAAATGCCGACTTCGAGCGGTGTATGGGAGACGACTTTAAGTAATTGCTTATGACTCCAGACATCATTTTCATGCGGCGCGATATTAAAATCACCTACTAAAACCTGTTGATCGTCCCCAATGGCAAAACGTTCAGAGAAATAGCAACGCATATTTTCAATGAAGTCGAGCTTATGCTTGAACTTCTCATTGACCTCGGGGTCGGCGACATCTCCGCCTGCGGGAATATAAAAATTATGAAATTCAAAATCTTGATCGCAATTTGGTCCTTTGGCGATCACTTTGGTGCTGACATGGCGCGCATGATCGAGTGGACAAAAACTAGTGGGCAGGCGCTCCATAGGAAGTTTCGAGACGGTTGCCGCGCCGTGATAACCCTTCATGCCTGCGACTTCGATAAAATTATATCCTGCTTCAATAAAAGGCTCTTTGGGGAAAAGGTCAGTTTCGCATTTGATTTCTTGTAGACCCAAGACATCGGGTTGTTGTTCATTTAAGAACCGAATGACTTGATCAATGCGAAGCCTGACTGAATTGATGTTCCATGTTGCGACTTTTATTTTCATAAATCGGGCATAGCCGACCCTATAAAAGACGCAAGACTTTAATCTAGAGTTTTAACGGCGGCGGCGATCTCTGCGGCTTTCATCGCGTAGAACAAATAGCCGTGGATTAATCCGCTCATTATATCTTAAGTCTGATAATAAAACTTTCGTTTCCCCGCCAAAGCTATCGGCGATAATCCATTCTTTCAGAGCCAATGTGTTGGCATCATAAATCATGGTTATCGCGCCGTCCATCTCTCCCGAGCCGTCACGGGCTGTCACGCGCCATTCATTATGCGTCTTGATGAGGGATGTGACTTCAGTATCATCGGCTAGATTAATATTTTCTTTTAGAAAGAAATTCAGAGGGGTCGCTGATAAGGGGACACGGTCAATGGTTTCGAGCGCCTTGTCTTGCTGCGTTAATGTCACGCCGTCAGATACAATTAAAAGCGGATTAGGCGCGTCATATTCAAAACGTAATTTTCCGGGGCGTTTAATATAGATCTGTCCTTGCGCAAAGGATCCGTCAGAGGCGTATTGAGCAAACCGTCCAGAGAAACTCACAGTGCTATTCATAGCAGCATCAACGCGTGCAAGATCGGCTGGAACATTTCCAGGATCTGTAAAGGCTGACAGGATCGCCTGATTATATTGTGGTTGCGCAGGCGGGAGCTGACCTTGTATTTGGGCCGCCGCTAAGGGCGCCAAACCTATGAAAGCCGCCGTAATAACTAACAATTTTTTCATGACTAAACCTTTGTTTAGATCTGTTATTGAGGCTCTTTGTACATAATTACAGTTTAACGAGGCCTGAATATTGTCTTCAGAATAATTACAAATTCCTCATAGTTATTAAGCTTTTGACGCAATGGTATGAATAGATTTTTCAGGTCTGGCCCCGTAATGGCTAATGACTTCCGCCGCGCAGAGACTGCCGAGGTAACCGGCATCTTTCCAGTTCATCCCCATAGCGCGTCCTGCAAGAACGCCGGCTGCATATTGGTCTCCGGCTCCTGTGGTATCCACAACTTTATCCACAGGCGCGGCTAATACGAGATGTCGTCTTTCATGATCTTGTATGATTGAGCCTTTATCGCCGCGTGTGATGCAAGCAACTGTTTTTGTTTTAGTTAAAGCGTCTAGGGCTGTATCGAGGCGGTCAGTTTCATAAAGGCTTAGAATTTCGTCTTCATTTGCGAACAGGATATCCACATGGTTATCCACAAGGTGCCGGAAGCTTTCTCGGTGGCGTCCGACGCAGAAACTATCAGATAGTGTTAAGGCGACCTTTCGGCCCGCAGCTTGCGCAATTTCAGAGGCTTTAATAAAGGCTTTTTTAGCAGGCTGTGCATCGAATAAATATCCTTCGAGATATAAAACCTCTGCGCCTTGAATTTTGGATTTTACGATATCAGCAGACGTAAATAGGCTTGAGGCACCTAAAAATGTATTCATTGTTCGCTCGCCATCTGGCGTAACCGCAATCATACAGCGCGCACTGGCCTGTCCGCCTGTTATGGGCTTGGTTGTGAAGTCAACACCGACCTCAGCAAAGCCTTTGGATAATCGTTTGCCTACAGCATCATTGGCGACCTTGCCGATATATCCCGCGCGGCAACCGAGCGCAGAAATGCCGACCATGGTATTCGCGGCAGACCCGCCGGCAATTTCTTGAATATTCCCACTTGAAGATAAAGCTTTATTAAGTTCGAGAGCCCGGGGTTGATCAATTAACGCCATGCCGCCTTTGTCCATTTTATGTGTTTCTAGAAAGGCGTCTGAAACGGGCGCAATGATATCCATAATCGCATTTCCTAGACCCATAACGTCATACTGTGTTTTCATTAGAAAAATCCTTGTTGGATGAAAAATATATGCTTATCCCGCTAACGGAATTTGCGGAGATTGTGAAATGAAAAAGGTCGCCATTTTAGCTTCTGATAATATGTTGCCAGGCCATCCTGAGCAACGAGCAGACTTTTTTGAACGTGATGAGCAAATGGCAAAACTTGTACCAGCCTTTGCTGCGCAAGATATGGCGCTGGACTTGATACCGTGGCGTGGATCCTCTGAAGTCGCTGATAATTATGACGCGATCTTACCTCTATTTGTCTGGGACTATTTTGAAGGTAATGAAGCCGCCTTTACCGCTGAGATGGCGAAAGTTGAAACCCAAACCCATTTGTTTAATGACTTTTCAACGTTAAAATGGAACGCCAATAAGACTTATCTGGATGAGCTCGAGCGTCAAGGCGCTCCCGTCATTGGGACTATAACAGTCGAGCGCGTCACTGAAACTGCGGTTAAAAAGGCATTCGAAGAGCTGCGGACAGATAAGCTTATTATTAAACCTCAGATCGGTGGCGGCGCGTGGCGTCAGGTTCTTTATAAAAAGGGAGACCCTTTTCCAGAAAAAGACACCCTTCCGCCCGAAGGCGCCATGATACAGGCCTTTCTGCCGAGTGTGGTCGAGGAGGGTGAATATTCCTTTCTTTATTTCGGCGGTCAATTTTCGCACGGACTCATTAAACGCCCCAAAAAAGGGGATTACCGCATTCAATCTCTTTATGGTGGAACCGAAGACACCTATGTGCCTAGCGGCACGGAACGCGCCTCCGCCCGGTCGGTGCTAAATGTTTTAGATTTTACGCCGCTCTATGCTCGTGTTGATCTCCTGCGTGGACTAGACGGAAAATTGAAACTGATCGAGCTCGAAATGATTGAACCCTACCTTTATCTTTCTCATGCCGAAGGTGAAGGAGCTGATAATCTCGGAGCTCAAAAATTAGCAGAAGTTTTAACTAAAAAGTTGTCTCATTCAGACCTGTAATACCAGGCTGTGAATTTATCTGCTTTCAACTGTAATCTCACCAAATTTTTAGGTGCAATTGCTGCTAGACTTCATAAATTAGTAACAGAATCCTAACACGGTGATTCTTTGATTCATAAGGCTGAAAATATGACACTCCCAAACCCTGCGGCAAGCGCAAAGCTATGGTTTAACCGCTTGGCACCTTACCGCAGCGCAGAGAATGGGCGGGCTGTGTTTGAGCTTTTAATTACCCTTATTCCTTTTTTGGCGCTTTGGGCTGGCATGTGGGCACTTTTAGGTCTTGGACATTACTGGGCTCTCTTGGGCGTTATTCCAGCAGGCGGGTTAATTGTACGGTTATTTATTATCCAGCATGATTGCGGACATGGCTCTATGTTCTCGCATAAAAAAGCCAATGATTGGGTGGGACGCTTTATCAGCGTTATGACGATAACGCCATATGATCACTGGCGCCGCGGACACGCCCTTCATCATGCGGGATCAGGTAATCTGGACCGTCGCGGTATAGGTGATGACATTACGACGCTCACTGTTGAAGAATATGAAGCCCTTTCAAAATGGGAACAGCTTAAATACCGCCTTTACCGGCATCCTATTGTGATGTTTGGCGTAGGACCTGCCTTTGTGTTTCTTTTGGTCAATCGCTTACCTTTTGGGGCTATGAGGCGCAAAATGCCTTGGATTAGTACTTTGGCAACAAATGCCGCAGTGGCGCTTCTTTATGGTCTCTTAATTTGGGGCGTGGGCCTTAAGGCGTTTCTTTTGATTCAAACGCCCATCATTATTATTGGGGCCTCTATCGGAGTCTGGATGTTCTATGTTCAGCATCAATTTGATGAAACTCATTGGTCACGTACGGGGGAATGGACCCGGGAAGATGCGGCCCTTCATGGCAGTTCCTATTACGATTTGCCTGCGCCGCTTATGTGGGTGACAGGCAATATTGGTGTACATCACGTGCATCACCTCTCCAGCCGTATACCTTTTTATCAGCTGCCCCGCATTTTGAAGGCTCACCCCGAGCTCAAAACTGTCGGGCGTTTGACATTGTGGCAAAGTTTTAAAACCGTGCGTTTGGCCTTGTGGTGCGAAACACGTAAGAAAATGGTCTCATTTTCGACACGAAAAACGGCTTGCGCTTAAACGCTTAACTTGGCCAAGCGGCCTGTGACTTCACCAAACTCTTTGAGGGTTTCGTCAAATATCTGCTGTATAGGTTTTATGTCGGATATGCGTCCAGCGACTTGCCCTGTTAGGGCAATACCTGCTTCGAGCTTCCCTTTAAAATAAACATCTTGCGTTCCGGCAAATTCGCCAAAGATATTGTCCGAGCCTTCTTTTTGTAAGCGGATTGTTCTTTCCGTCTTAAGCGCGCGTAGTGCAGGGCCGGGGCCAGAGCGGTTCAAGAAGACAGTATCAGTTGCATCCGCGTCAATAATCGCGTCTTTCCAATTTGTGTGAACGGGGCTCTCGGCTGAGCTTAAGATACGCGTTCCCATCAAAATGCCTTCTGCGCCAAGAGAAAAAGCGGCCGCCATGCTGCGTCCATCGGTAATCCCGCCAGCGGCCACAACCGGCACATCAACAGCTTCACAAACTTGCGGAATTAAAACCATGCTTGCCACGTCTTGTGGGTTTTTAAAGCCTCCGCCTTCGCCGCCTTCGACAATCAGGCCGTCAACGCCCGCTTCTATTGCGCGTAAAGCACCCTTTAGGCTTGGGACAACGTGAAATACGGTAAGGCCGGCTTCTTTTATCAAGGCCGTATATTTCATCGGATCGCCTGCTGATGTGGTGACAAATTTCACACCTTGCTCAATAATAAAATCAATGATTTTAGGGTCACGGACAAAAGCCTGCGCGACATTCACGCCGAATGGCTTATCGGTAAGATCGTGCATTTTAAAAATTTCGTCGCGCACGGCGTCAAGCTCACCAGAACTTGTTTCAATTATCCCCATGCCGCCTGCATTAGAGACAGCCGAAGAGAGTTGTGAGCGGGCTATCCAGCCCATAGCGGCTTGAATGATAGGTTTTTCAATTCCGAGCATCTCGGTAATACGGGTTTTTACAGGCATGAGCTTCAACTTTTATCACAGTTATTACTTCCATATGAGACTTAACCATATGCCTATGCAATCAAATTTCAGATTAAGGTGTGGGCGGGCTAATATTACTGATGAAATAACCTGTAAAAATATAACTGAAGTTTGAGATATTAGGATTGATTTGGCTATTATATACTTAAGAAAGCAGACATGTCCGATTTACTCGAATCAGAAAATAAGGGTAGTGAAAACAACGGTTTAGTGGTTGCTAAGGCTATGCTTGAGGCGTTTTATCAATGGCAGTTTGAAAATCAATATAGTCTGTCATGCAGGGGTTATGGTAATTTAGTGGATTTATCAGCTAAGCTGTCCGCTGCAACGCCGTAGTCATCAAAATCTTTGTCCTCGAGTGACATCTTTAATTGTAATTCCTTTGCAAGTTCAGCCATGCTCGCGACAAGTGCTCTCATTTCATCGTTTTTCAGCGTAACTTTCTTAACTCTAAATCTATTGGAGGACTCTCTCATGGTAAATTGCAGGCTTTCATCATGCCAACCAAGCATTCCGTGGACAAGGGTGTTTCGTTTAGCCAGGGACTGAAACTCATTTAGTATAGTGATTACTTCATGCTTCGGATCTTTCAAGTGCAGCAGAGATTTTAAGATGCTGAATTTTCTACTAAAAGACATGCCGTGTAATAAGAGGTTTGCTTTTTCAAAATCTATATTTATGAGTTTCGCAATGCTTATTTCAATTATGATGTCGAATGTGCTCCATGACATGTGAAAGCCACCTAAATGTTCAAAACCAATATTCATAGCAGATAAAGCTTTTTGAGACAGCGCCATGATTGATACTCCAGACTTCCAAAAAACTCTTAAGCGGATGCTAGCCTAAAGAGAATAAGCCTTTAAATCATGAGTCGAAGGGCGAGTCCAAGGCCCGCCCTAAAAAGTCTTAGCTTCCAATCGCAAAGTTCAATATGCTCATTGATTTCCTATAATGTTCATGATATGTTCTTTTGAAGAGTAAGAGTTTATAAGGATTTAAAATGGCTCGGAAAACAACGAAGAAATATTTAGACGTAAAATATACAGACCGAGAGCTTGCTAAGCGGTTAGGTGCACGGTGGGACCCGTCAGTTCAGAGATGGTATTGTCCTGTAGGTGCCCCGCTTGCGACTATTTTTAAGTGGCGCGCAGAATCAACTGAGCCCGCGCCTTCGGCGCGGTACCCCGCTCAGAATGAAAATTTTGAATTACCGTTAGCGGTTTAAGCCTTCATTATCTAATGCGTTTGCGGCTTGTTGGGCTTGGCCCAAGGGCTCGCGTTTTACTACCACGGCGACGGCTGGCTTGGTAAGCTACGGATGAATGGGCCTTACAATAGGGCTCATCTTTGTCATCTGTTTTACGGCCACAAAATCTAAATTCAGATGTACTCGGATCGCCGATGGGCCATTTGCACATATGATCTGTTATTGTCAGGATTGTCGCAAAGCGGCCATCGGCCATCGGCAGAGCTTCAATAGGCGGAGGAGCAGGCCGTGGCTGGACAACGGGTCGCGGCGCGCGCGGGGCCGAAGGCGCCCGTGTCTGCCGCGTCCGAGCAACAGTTTTGCGGGCTTTCTTCTTGGCAGGATTAGAAGGTTTGGCCCGGCCAGATAATCCAAGACGGTGAACTTTGCCGATCACGGCATTACGGGTCACGCCGCCCAGCTGTTTGGCGATTTGAGATGCACTGAGGCCTTCTGCCCATAATTTCGTTAAAATCTCTACTCTGTCTTCTGTCCACGCCACGGCGTTTCCCCCTTAATTTACCAGATACAGGCTAAATCGCCTGATTGATTTTATCAAATGTTGAGATACTACATGTAGTATGGAGTTTTTTGAACTCCTCTCACTCTACACAACATAATGTATAGAAAATGATGCATACCACAAGATAAAGTTTTTACCTATCCACAGAAATCAATATGTAGTGGGGGCAAAAAATTCCAAAAAATGACGCTTTACAAGGCTTGGCTTGCAAAATTGCCCATGTTACGTCGCCTTATGACACAGGTAAAAACAGCTCAAATACAGGCCCAAGGCATGCGCCCGCCTATGGCGCGCAATTTTGGCGTGGTGAATTGGATGGGGCTAGCCACGCTTTATAAAAAAGAGGTGCGCCGCTTTATGAAAGTCTTCCCTCAGACTTTGCTGGCCCCGATCATTTCCAATCTTCTATTTATGACGGTTTTCGTTTTGGCCTTTGCGGAACAGCGCGGCGGCGGGAGTCCAGAGTTTATCAAATTTCTGGCGCCCGGTCTTGTGATGCTGGGTATCTTAAATAATGCCGCCGCGAATAGTTCATCCTCAATGATGACCAGTAAAATGAATGGCAGTGTGATTGATGTCTTGATGCCGCCTTTATCTTATTATGAATTGGCGCTTGGCTATATTGGCGGAGCGATGACGCGGGGCATTGTCGTCGCGATTGCGACAGCGCTGGCCTTATCAGTGTTTTTTACGCCTCTTATCCCTATTCACTGGTGGGCTGTGATATATTTTAGCCTCTCAGCTGCGGCTGCTATGGCAATGATTGGAACCCTATCAGGCATATGGGCAGAAAAATTTGACCAACTTGCTGTGGTCAATCAATTTATTATCCTGCCGCTATCTTATTTATCCGGAACATTTTATCACATTGATATACTGCCAACCATTTTCCAAAAGATATCACTCGCTAATCCGCTCTTTTACCTTATCGATGGATTTCGCTATGGCTTTTTAGGGGAAGCAGATGGCAATGTTATCACAGGCGCAATTATGATTGCGGTCATTAACATCATTTTATTCTGGGTGGTTTTAAGAGTATTAAAATCAGGCTGGCGGCTTAAAGCGTAAGCGCAATTAATTTAAAGGACTTTATCATGGCCCAAGGTGACAATCTCTATGACTGCTACAAGCCTCCGGCGCAGGAATTTGTGCGCGGGAAAGGCGCTTACCTCTATACTGAAAACGGAGATAAATATCTCGATTTCATTGCAGGGATATCGGTCAATTGTCTCGGCCACGCCAATCCGATAGCGCTCAATGCGTTAAAAGAACAAGCGGATAAAATTTGGCATGTCTCGGGCATGTTCCAACTTACGGGCGCGAAAAGGCTGGCGAAGAAATATTGCGATGCTTTACCCTTTGCCGAAAAAGTCTTTTTTACCAATTCAGGCGCCGAAGCCATTGAATGCGCCATGAAAACCGCGCGTAAATATCACTATGATAATGGTAATCCAGAACGCTATGAAATCATTACTTTCCAAGGCGCGTTTCATGGCCGTACCTTTGCGACAATAAATGCGGGCGGTAATCCAAAATATCTCAAAGGTTTCGGCCCCAATTTACCTGGCTTTGTCCATCTTCCCTTTGGCGATCATGAGGCCTTGACGGAGGCTATTACCGAGAAGACGGCGGCTATCCTTGTTGAACCCGTTCAAGGTGAGGGCGGTTTGCGTCCTTTGCCTGAAGTCTGCCTGAGAAGTCTCCGCGAGCTCTGTGATGAAAAAGGCATTCTTTTGATTTATGACGAAGTGCAATGCGGCGCTGGGCGGACTGGCAAGCTTTTCGCCCATCAATGGGCAGACACTGATGACGGAAAAGGGGCAGAACCAGATATTATGGCGGTGGCCAAAGGCGTTGGCGGTGGTTTCCCTATGGGAGCCTGTATTGCGACAAAGGCCGCGGCGGCGGGCATGGTGCCTGGGACACATGGCAGTACCTATGGCGGCAATCCGCTGGCTATGGCTGTGGGTAATGCCGTGTTTGATGAAATATCCAAACCAGAATTTTTGGCTCATGTTGTCAAAGTCTCGAACTTTCTAAAACAGCAATTTGAAAGCCTGAAAGATGAGTTCCCTGATGTTGTGGATGAGCTGCGCGGTAAAGGCTTGCTCTGCGGCATGAAACTTAAAAAACCAGCTGTGGATGTCCGGCGTATGGCGCTCGAAAACGGGCTGCTGGGCGGTAGTGCTGGCGATAATGTCCTTCGGCTTGCTCCGGCTCTTATCATTACAGAAGATCATGTGCGTGAAGCTATTGGCATTTTGCGCAAATGTTTCAAAGAAGCCCAATCACTGGACGATTTTGAGGGGTAAGATTTTTCTTCCATCTGCTCGCGCATTTCGGTAAAGACTCTTTTTGCGTGAGGCTTTGATGTCCAACCCGAAACATTTTTTATCCCTTGCTGATATCTCGGCCAGCGACCTACGTTCAATCTTGGATGAAGCGCACCGGATTAAAAAAGCGCGCCGCGGAATACCTAAAGGCCGGCTAGATGCAGACGCGCCGTTTAAAGGCGAAACGCTGGCGCTCATTTTTGAAAAATCCTCCACGCGAACGCGGTTTAGTTTTGATATGGGGATGCGCCAATTAGGCGGCACATCCATCACAGCGACCAGTAGCGATATGCAAATCGGGCGCGGCGAAACCATTGAAGATACCGCCAAGGTTCTCTCTCGTTTTGTTGACGGCATTATGCTGCGGGCCAATAGCCATGAGACTTTGGTCAATCTGGCCCATAATGCCTCTATCCCCGTCATTAACGGCCTGACGGATTATAATCACCCTTGTCAAATTATGGCCGATCTTGAAACGCTGGAAGAACGCGGCGGAGACTTATCTGATATGAGTTTAACATGGGTGGGCGATGGGAATAATGTCGCCGTTAGTTTCGTCAATGCGGCGTCTAAATTTGGCTATACATTACGTATATCCTGTCCCGACGGATATACTGTCCCGGGCCAAGTAATCGAAGCTGCTCGCGGGCGCGGCGCAAAAATAGAAACAATCACTGACCCCTTACTGTCTTGCAAGGATACTGATGTCGTTATTGCGGATACCTTTGTCTCTATGGGTGATACGGACGCCGATAAACGACTCTCTGATTTGATGAGCCATCAAGTTAATGACGCGCTTATGAGCGCCGCCGCTAAAAATGCAATCTTCTTACACTGCCTGCCGGCTCACCGCGGGGAAGAAGTGACTGCTAGTGTTATTGACGGGCCGCAAAGCGCAGTTTTTGACGAAGCAGAAAACAGGCTTCATGCTCAAAAGGCGGTTATTCGCTGGTGCTTAAACGCTTAGGGCGTTGCCGTTTTCATAAGCGAACTTATACGCCTACCGTTGACAGAGCGCAATAAACCCGACAGCAATTAGCTCATGAATAATTTTAATAGCTGTTGTCTCCGTCTTTCTGTCTTATGTCTGTTTTTAGTCACGGCGCTGACGCCGCAGATCGCAAATGCTGACGGAATAGATGCGGCGATTGATAAAGCAGTCCAGCCGCTAACCAATGCGCTTTCGAGTTTTATATTCTACTCTGTTAAAATCGGAGACGCCGATGTCCCGCTTATTGTGTGCTGGTTAATTTTAGCCGCCTGTTTTTTCACAATTTATCTTGGGTTTATAAATCTGCGAGGCTTTAAGCACGCCATTGATATTGTTTGCGGGAAATTTACGGACCCTGATCACAAAGGCGAAATATCCCATTTTCAGGCTCTGACTGCGGCTGTTTCGGGTACAGTTGGTATTGGGAATATCGGCGCGGTGGCTGTCACAGTGTCTCTTGGCGGGCCTGGCGCGATTTTCTGGGTTGCTATGGCGGGCTTTGTCGGCATGACGACGAAGTTTGTTGAATGTACATTGGGGGTGAAATATCGTCAGATTAATCCAGATGGCACCGTATCTGGCGGTCCGATGTATTATTTGCGCGACGGATTAAAAGCCAAAGGCATGGGCGGGTTAGGTAAATTTCTGAGTCTCTTTTTTGCCGCCAGTATCGTTATTGGCTGTTTGGGTATCGGCAATATGTTCCAGTCCAATCAAGCCTATGTACAGCTTGTGGAGGCGACGGGTGGTCAAGCCAGCGCGCTGCAAAATAAAGGCTGGCTTGTTGGGCTTATCATGGCGGTCTGTGTCGCGGTTATTATCATTGGCGGCATAAAATCCATTGCTCGTATAACAGTAAAACTCGTCCCCTTTATGGTGTTGATATATATTATTGGAGCTGTGGTCGTGATTGGTATGAACGCTGCCGAATTACCTCGTGCGATTAGCGCAATTTTTAAAGGCGCATTTTCAATGCAAGGCGCAGCGGGCGGAATTTTAGGCATTATGATTATCGGCTTTCAGCGCGCGGCCTTCTCTAATGAAGCGGGGCTTGGATCAGCCGCCATCGCCCATTCTGCCGTGAAAACAGAAACCCCTTTAACAGAAGGCTTTGTGGCATTGTTAGAGCCTTTTATCGATACGGTTGTAATATGTACATTGACCGGGTTAGTGCTTGTCACCTGTTTTCCAACCGAAACCCTGATGGGCGGCGGTCTTAGCGGGATTGAGCTAACCTCAGCGGCTTTTGAATCTAAAATTTCATGGTCGCCTGTGCCGCTCTCAATTGTCGCCTTTATGTTCGCGTTTTCAACCATGCTGGCTTGGGCCTATTACGGGACTAAAGGGTGGACCTATATTTTTGGCGAAGGCAAGGGCAAAGAACTTGTCTTTAGCCTTATTTTCTGCTTCTTCATTGTGGTTGGAGCCTCGGTTCAACTCGGCGCCATCCTTGACTTCGCTGATGCCCTTATTTTTGTGATGGCGATTCCGAACCTGATTGGGCTCTATATCCTGGCACCTGAGATTAAGCGGGACCTTGCACAATATTGGGCTAGTCACCAAAGCTAATAATACTCCTCTAATAGATGCGCTTAAGCGGTCTATAATCTTGCATAGATCTTAACCATGATATTTATGGGGTTGTTAAAACCGCATCTCTATAGCTCTTCATTACACTATCTGAAGGGTACTATATGTGGGGTACTACGAATAAGTTGAGAGTTTTTACGTCTAATGAAGACGGAAATTTTGCGACCATGTTTGGTGTTGCGGTGGCCATAATAACGGTTGGTATGGCTATAGCGATTGATCTTGGTGGCATGCAAAAGGCTCGTGCGGAGTTACAAAATAATCTGGATAGCGCTGCCTTAGCTGCGGTTGTTGACTTGTCCTTGGTTGATAATGAAAATAACAATCAACATGATTATAATGATGTTATTTTAGAATTTTTGGCGGTCAATGGGTTTGATTTGATGGGGGCCATCCCTTCTGTTTATACAGAAGCTTGAGCTCTTTTTGCTGAAGTAACGGTACCATATAAGTTACAATTTGGGGGCGTTCTTAATAAGCCCTCTGTAGATATTTATGCAGTTTCCAAGGTTGCGTTACCCAGTGGTGGCGCGCCTGTAGAGATCGCGCTGATCCTAGATAATACAGAATCGATGAATAGAAATGGGAAAATGGGTGCTCTTAGACAAGGGGCCTATGATTTTATTGACGCCATTGAAGAAAGTGATAGCGGATCTAAAATAGCCATTGTTCCTTTTGCCCGTTATGTTGATGTAGGTACAGATAAGCGCAATGAGCCTTGGTTAGAGGTTCCAGCTGAATTTGATACCGACCGGACATGGGAACAAGCAACGCATACTGGCGGTACATGTGAGACCGTAACTGAAAGCATTTATGATGATGGATTTCTTGTTTCGAGGGATAGAGAAGTCTGTACGGGTCAAACCACGACTTATGAAACTCAGCATAGAGTCATAGAAAGCCGTTGGATTGGATGTGTGGGCGTTCGTTCTGATGGACTACATTTGGAAGATGGGCCTTATACAACTTCGGCTACCCGTATCCAGGGACTGCTTCATAAATTACCACGCGAAGCTACGGGTTTGAATTGGGACACGGAATCGTGGTGCCCACGTAAGGTGACGCCTTTAACGGATGATTATGAGTTACTACGAACTGAAATTTCCTCTTTATATGGAACGGACAGAACTTATATCCCTATGGGATTAAGTTGGGGACGACGTATTTTATCACCCGAAGCCCCTTTCACTGAAACTGATACAGTTAATCCGAAACGCAAAATAATGATTTTAATGTCTGATGGCCAGAATACAGCGCACCTGGATACTTCGCATGGAAGCCGTAACGCTTTGACAGACCCGCCTTATATACGTGAAATTTTCCCAAATGAACAAGCAGATGGTGTTATTGCCGTTCAAGCTAATGCCGATACTGCGGCGTTATGTGAATTGGTAAAAGAAGTCGGGACAGAAATGTATACAATAGCGTTTCAGGTTGATAATCAACTGACACTTGATCTGTTGCAAAATTGTGCCTCTTCATCAGAACATTATTTTGACTCAGATTCAAATAATGCTCTTGTTGAGACATTTACGAAAATTTCAAATAATATAGGCGGCGAAATTCGCTTAATGCAGTAGGCTAATCTTCAGGATTTTTAGTCTTAGGTCTAAACTTACAGATATTGCGGATAGCGCAATTATAGCATTTAGGTTTACGAGCGACGCAGGTGTAACGCCCATGAAGAATAAGCCAGTGATGGGCGTGGAGCATAAATTCATCTGCAGTCACACGCAGTAAGTTGAGTTCGACCTCGTAAACATCCTTGCCCGGCGCCATACCTGTTCGGTTGGACACACGGAAAATATGAGTATCAACTGCCATGGTCGGATGACCAAAGGCTTCATTCATGACGACATTGGCTGTTTTACGTCCTACCCCCGGAAGCTTGATCAGCGCGTCTCTATCCTCAGGAACAATGGAACCAAAGTCGTCGATCAACATCTGGGATAGCTTTATAACATTAGCCGCTTTGTTTTTATAAAGGCCAATCGTTTTGATGTGATCTCGAACAGTGTCTTCACCAAGGGCAACCATTTTTTCTGGCGTGTCGGCTTTCTCGAACAAGGCTTTGGTTGCTTTATTAACACCAACATCAGTTGACTGAGCGGAGAGGGCGACGGCAACGACGAGGGTATAAGGATTGCTGTAATTAAGT
Source organism: uncultured Hellea sp. (assembly GCA_964472905.1). Lineage (GTDB taxonomy): Bacteria > Pseudomonadota > Alphaproteobacteria > Caulobacterales > Maricaulaceae > Hellea. Next base: position 48,861 of record CAYYMI010000015.1, read on the forward strand.
TCTGTACGCGGCGCGGGGTCAAGGGTTTGGAGGTGTTTGTAAATCGAACTGATCTGAGCCCGCGTCAGTTTTGGACGTGGTAAATTCTTATAGAGTTTTTCTTTGACGGTCACTGGGAGTCAATTATCTTTTAATACGAGCGAGCATAGCCTCTTGCATCGTATCAGCCAAAGTCGAAGCAGGCTCTGCTATCAGCGCGCCTTTGGCATCAAAAGCTTTTGACGCCTGACCACACCCGACTTGAGTAGGAATAACGTCTGCTCCAAGACGGGTGAGAATATATTGAACCTGCCGCATGCCCATAATGCCGCTCATTGGGCCCGGGGAACATGAGGCAATGGCGTAAACCGGACCACGAATATGTCCAAGCTCGACTGTACTTGTCCAATCAATGGCGTTTTTAAGAACCGGGGGCAAACTGCCATTATATTCGGGCGTTGTAATGATAATGCCGTCATAGGACTTCATTTTTCGGATAAGCTTTTTAACGCCTGTGGGTAAATCGAGATCGCCATGATAAAGGGGTAAATCATAAAGACCAAGATCTATGACTGACGTTTTAGCGCCAGCGGCTTTAAAGCGCTTCATGAGAGCTTTTTCGAGGGTCTTGTTGATAGAGTTTGCTCGCAGAGATCCGCAAAGAAAACCGATTTTTGGTGAAGTCATGAAACATCCAATATAAAACGAACTCTGGTCGCTTATAGGTGATATATAATCAGCTTCAAGCTTTGGGTTTAACCGTTTTGACCTGCGGCCCCATCATCATATTGGCGTTATAAGCTAAGTGCGTGGAGCTTCATAATTCTAACTGTCAATATTTTGCGCGATATATATGCGGCGAAGCTTGCTTATAGTGGAAACTTGTTATTAAATTACGCTGTGAAAAGTTTTGAAGGCATTTCTTTTTGGTGGGCTATTGCTATTTTGGCTGTGATTGGCTTGGTCTATGCCCTGCGAGCCTTTCTTGGGTATCGTAATGTGGCGCGTGATGCTGAAGAGGATTATAACTATAAACACCCCCAAGGGATGATTGATAAGCGGCTCTCTAAAGCGGGATATATTCGAGCCTATAAGCGATTTCATAACCCGAGAGGGTCAGCTTATGTGGCTGGGGCTATCGCCGCTATTTTAATTCTGACATGGCCGGCCATGGCGTTACTTGAATTCATTCTTGAACAAGCCTGGCAACTTTCGGGCCGCTCCCGCGCTATTGAGCCGGGGTTCTTGGTCTGGCAATTTATTATTTTCTTTTCGATTATCGGCTTTTGGGTGTTTGTTGCGTCTAGGGCAGCGCGGCGATATCATCGTTATGCACCTGTAACGTTTCGTGATGAAATGATTAAAGAAATGGATGAAGATTAATGGAATTTTTGCACACTATGGTTCGGGTAACCGATATTGATGCGAGCCTTAAATTTTATTGTGACGGATTAGGTCTCACCCAATTAAGACGTGTGGATAATGAAAAGGGCCGTTTTACATTGGTCTTTTTGGCAACGCCTGCGGATGTTAAAAGAGCTGAACTCACAGGGGATGAGCAAGTCATGCCGTCAGGTCTTCCTATGATTGAACTCACCTATAATTGGCCAGATGAAAACGGGCAGGGCGAAACATATGGTGAAGGCCGAAACTTTGGGCACTTGGCCTACCGTGTCGAAAATGTTTATGAAACCTGCCAGCGTCTCCAAGATATGGGTGTGACGATTAACCGTCCGCCGCGCGATGGTTATATGGCTTTTGTCCGAAGTCCTGATAATGTCAGTGTTGAGCTACTTCAGTCTGGAGACCGCCAAGAGCCACAAGAACCTTGGGCGAGTATGGAGAATTCTGGAAAGTGGTAGTGTAGTTTAACCCAATAAAAAAGCCGCCTCGAAGGGCGGCTTTTTCGAATATTTTCTCGTGACTAGCACTTATAATAGAGGTCAAATTCAACCGGGTTTGGATGCATTGAGACGCGGTGAACTTCTTCCATTTTAAGGTCGATATAGGCATCGATTTGATCATCATCAAAGACGCCGCCAGCTTTCAAGAAGTCACGATCACCATCAAGCGCGTCGAGGGCTTCGCGAAGAGAACCGCAAACTTGTGGAATCTTACTCGCTTCTTCAGAGGAGAGTTCATAAAGGTCGATATCCATTGAATCGCCCGGATCAATTTTATTCTTAATCCCGTCAAGACCAGCCATAAGCAAGGCTGAGTAGCAAAGATATGGATTAGCTGATGGATCAGGGAAACGGGCTTCAAGACGCTTACCGTTCTTAGACGCAGTCCAAGGAATACGAATAGAGGCAGAGCGGTTACGTGATGAATAAGCCAGCATAACAGGCGCTTCAAAGCCAGGCACCAAACGCTTATAAGAGTTTGTTGACGGGTTCGTTAGCGCGTTAAGGGCTTTGGCATGTTTGATGATGCCGCCGATATAATAGAGGCAGTTCTTAGACAGGCCGGCATATTCGTTACCCGCAAATGTTGGCTTACCGTCTTTCCAGATTGACATGTGAACATGCATGCCTGT
>CAYYMI010000016.1:0-47589 GCA_964472905.1 uncultured Hellea sp.
GAAGCTGTGGAGGATAAGAAGCGGGATAGCCGCAATCAGACCCAACATGGTTGTCACAAGCGCAACTGAGATACCACCCGCCATAAGCTGCGGATCACCTGTTCCGTAGATCATCATAGCTTGGAAGGTCTGGATCATACCTGTAACAGTACCCAAAAGACCGAGAAGCGGCGCGATACCAGCCATAAGCTTGAGAAGGTTTAGACCAAATTCAAACTTCGGAGATTCGCGTAAGATAGCTTCGTCAAGCTTAAGCTCAACCGTATCAGCATCCTTATTCTTAGCCCCATCATAAGCCATCATAACACGGCCGAGAGCATTAGACTTAGACGCCTGCGCTTTACGTTTCTGACCATTAACAGCCATTTTCGCGAGGAAAAGACGGATAATATTAAGGATACCGAAGATAACCCCAATAATCGCCATGATGATAATGATCATACCGATAGGGCCGCCTTGAAGGGCGCGCTCTTTAGCATCCGGCACACGCTCAAACGATTTTAAAAGCTCGCCGCGAGTTGGATCAATCGGTGCATACACCAATGACCCAGCAGACGCGCCAGCAACTTTACTGGCCGCTGATGAAATAGCCCCGCCCGGCTGCTTTGGCAGCTTAGAGAGAAGAATGGAGTCTTCTCCGCTTGGAGCAGAATATTGAAGGAAGTCAGCACTTCCCGCCGTAAAGACCGAGAATGGACCTACGCGTGTTACTTCTTGCTCGGCACCGTCATTCACATTGGCAACCGGAGCGCTAAACGTAGCGACCTGACGCTGGGCTTTAATTTCCTGAAGCATTGTCTGCCAGATAGCATTTAAATCTTCTGAACTTGGAAGCGCTTTTGACTCAGCCACACGGCCTAAAACTTCGCCGCGTGTTGGGTACTGAGCTGTAATCAAGGAATTATCCAAGATCGCTTTAAACTCACCCGCTTTTGAGCGGGCCAAACCAAACACTTCACCAAAATCACCTTGGGCCGCGCGAAGTTCGCCTTCTAGGCGGTCAATTGTTCGCTGATTACCATCAAAGCTACTTTGAACTGAGGACGCCTTACGCTCTAGAGAGGCAAGCTCACCGCGTGCTGAACTCAATAAAGCAGATTGCTCGCCAGCGCGGCTCCGAAACTTGGCCTCGCGCGCCTGATTATCAGCGGCTGTTTTTGACGAATCCGAGCGAACTTTATTTAAAAGATCGCCAATGGAGCTAATTTGTGCACTCGCCGGAACGGCTGAGAACATAACAGCTGCGCTGAGGGCAACTGCCGTTGTTTTTGTAAAGATTTTCATTGTCTTACTCATTTTAATAAATCCTCGACCTAATTTCCAACAGAGACAGGCGCATAAACGATTGCCGGCGCTGCCTCACCTTTTGAAACCCGAACTGCTTGTCGCATAGCGAGCGCATCTGCGCCACCTAGAACATCCCATGACTGAGATTCCGTATTGTAACGTGCAATCTCTGTTTCATCCTTTGTCATATAAACAAGTGATGTGCGGCCAAACCGTAGGAAGTTCACAACATTACCCGGTTTAGTCGGGTGAGCCCCTTCATAACTGTCAATACCTTGCCCGTAGGAAACCTCGATTTTGAAAGCGTTGAGGACTTGGCGATATTGTTCAGCTGGAGAGACATCCGGATCAGCCAAAACAGCCTTCATCCGATCAACACGAGCCAAACGCTCACTTAGATTGAACGGCAAATCTGTTTTAATCGCATCTTCGATAGCAATCGCCATCTTAAGCATCATTGGGGACATACCCTGCTTGATCTGCTCAACGGTTCCAAGCTGACGCCTTAAACTCGCAATTTCAGACTTTTGAGACTGCAAGAAAATATCCTGCTGAGCCACGAAGAGCTGAATATTGTCTTTTTGTTGCAAAACAGCGCGATATTCACGGATCGCTGTATCAGCCTCATCATCGAGACGTTCTACGCGTTGCTGTGACGCTGCGCTGGCAGAGGTTGAGGCCTTAGCCGTACTTAGCGCACTTTCTAACTGCGCCGAAGCAGGTGATGCAAAGAGCATCCCGGCGACCCCGGCAAGCAGTAAACGCTTGGCAATTGAAGATTTTAACATGGTTTCCTTCCAAGTTTGCTTTCGTTATTCTTTTAAGTCGCCCGGCTTAACCAGACGGCTCCCCAATTATTCCTGAAGTCCAATCGGCGCAGTAATCACGCCGGGCGCTGACTCCCCTTTAGCTATACGAACCGAACGGCGCGCATTAAGAATGTCTGCGCCTGAGAGTTCAACCCAAGTCTTATTTTCTTTATCATATCGCCAAGCTTCCGAGCTATCATGCTGAACATAGATGAAAGCCAAGCGGCCATAATGCAGGTAATTACCGTCTTTAAAGGCGTTTTCACTATCAATACTGCGGCTTAGCGCATCCACTGAGGGCCCCTCAAATATCTTCACGCCGTCTTTGTAGCCCATTTTTTTGAGAACATCTGTGCCTAATCCGCAATCAGATGAAAGCTCATCAGCGAGACATGCCGTAAGCCGCGTCCCTGCCTTATCGGCATTAGGGTGGTTCCCCGCATAGGCAGAAACAGAATTGCCATAGCCAGTCTCAATGTCATATATATTGAGAACCTTACGCATTTTCTCACCGACTGATGCGGATGAGTCTGCAACTGTTTCCTGAACGTCTGCCAGTCTATTAAAGCGTTCGGCCTCTTTAAACGGGAAATCTGAATTCATTTCACCTTCAATGGCCGTCAACATTTTGGAAATCATTGGAGCAACAGTCTTTTTGGTTGCACCGACATTTTTTATTTGCGCCCGAAGACTTTCAATCTGAGATTTCTGATTAGCGATATAAGCCTCTTTCTGGGCTATTGAAAGCTTGGCATCGGATATACGGTTGAGGACGGAGACATACTGATCAACCTTGTCAGTTGAGGATTGAGCTGTTGCTAAAGATGCGTAGCCAACTCCAGACAGCACAATAGCCGCCGCGGATAAACATAATTTACGACCAAAAGGGGTATTCACCACTCACGTCCTCCAACTAATATATGGATGCTCTTTAATGGCATCTTAGCTTTTCTTCAAAGTCGCTTACACGGGCCAGAAAAGTTAATCAATCATTACAATGGCACTTCATGCATTTTTTTTGGGATAAATATGCAATGTGACATTTGCTAATACTATATTTATAAATATATTATAACATAACATCATCTTGGCTTCAAGGAGCTATACTCAGCTCAAAACTGCTAAATATGAGACTTATAGTATTAGTGAAACTTAAGACTGGTTGGGGCGGCTGGATTCGAACCAACGATCACGGGATCAAAACCCGATGCCTTACCGCTTGGCTACGCCCCATTATGACGTGTCTTATTATTGAGCGCGCGTTCTATCTGTTCACATTTGGAAAAGCAATCAGATATTACGTCATTTCATAATTGAATTGGCTTTCTCATTATACCTGTAGAATAACTGCATTTTATTATCGTTTATCGACAAATCCTCTTTCTTTTTCAAATCAACTGGTGTGTATTGGCTTTAAATAATCAAAGGACATTTTATGCGCCATTTTTTCCTAACTGTATTAGGTACAATCGTTGGTATCTTTGCGTTCTTTTTTGTCCTCTTTTTCTTTCTTATGCTCTTGGGCGCAATTGGCGGCGCGATGGCGGGCCTGAAAGCCAAAGACAGCTATGTCTTATCAATGGACCTTAGAAAGCCCCTTCGCGATCATACGGCCGGTGATAGTTTATTTGGCGCCTCCCCCGCTTCTGTTGTCGATACAGTGCGCGCTCTTAACAAAGCCAAAGACGATAAATTCGTCAAAGGCTTGTTCATTCGCGCCAATCAATTTGGCATGGTACCGGCAAGCGCGGAAGAAATCCGGCTGGCCATTGAAGATTTTAAATCTTCGGGTAAATTTGTCATTACCCACGCGCAAGGCTTTGAAGGCACATCAATCATCCCTTATCACGCCGTTTCGGCCTCTGATGAAATTTGGCTGCAAGACACCACTGGGTTTGCCATAGCCGGCATACGCTCGGAATCAGAGTTTTACGGCGGGGTCTTTGAAAAATTTGATGCCAAGCCAGAAATTGAACAATTCCATGAATATAAGAGCGCAGCTAACACCTATACACAAAAAGGGTATACTGAAGCCCACCGAGAAGCCACGACATCATATCTAACATCCTTATTTGACAATGCGGTCTCTCAAATCTCTTCTGATCGCGGACTTAAGATAGAGCAAGTCGAAGAGCTTTTAAACAATGCGCCTCATAGCGCGGAAGATGCACTCGCCGCTAATATGGTCGATAAATTGGGCCATGTTGAGGAAGCCCGCGAATATGCCCGAAAAAAAGCGGGCGGAAAGAAAATCAAATTTAAAACGGTTAAGGCCTATGGCCCCGGAAATAGTTATACTGGCAAGACAATTGCCTTTATCGGCGGACAAGGCGCTGTCATGACAGGGGAGTCATCCAATGGCGGATCACCCTTTGGCGGACGCGGCGTCACAATGGGTGGTGACACTATCGCAAAAGCTTTTGATGCGGCGGCCAAAAACAAAAGCGTCAAAGCCATCGTCTTTCGCGTAAGCTCCCCTGGAGGCTCGCCTGCCGCCTCAGATCAAATTCATGACGCTGTGGCCCGGGCGCAGGACAAAGGGAAACCCGTCATTATATCTATGGGCCAATATGCGGCCTCAGGCGGCTATTACGTCTCGGCCAATGCCGATAAAATCGTCGCTATGCCAGCAACCATTACAGGCTCTATCGGCGTATTAGGCGGCAAAGTCGCCCTAGAAGGCACATTTGCTAAAATTGGCTATAACATTGACGGCATAACAATTGGCGGAGATTATGCTGGCGCCTACTCCGCAGATGAGCCGTTTAACCAAAGCCAACGCGCGGCATATCGCGGGCAGCTCGAAGATATATATGAAGACTTCACAACGCGTGTCGCAGAAGGTCGAGATATCCCGCTAGAGCGCGTCAAGGAAATTGCTAAAGGCCGCGTCTGGACGGGCGCACAAGCCAAAGAGATTGGTCTTGTTGACGAACTTGGCGGCATTATGAAGGCTATTGAGGTGGCTAAAGAGGTCGCCGAGATTGACGCTGATGCGAAAATCAATCTCAAACGTTATCCACGCGCAAAGTCCACCTCAGAACAATTAGAGGCCCTTTTAAATGGGTCCGTCGAAATGAACGAAAACCTCTCCCAACTCAGCGACATTATGGAGCTCCCCGAAGTTCAAGCTGCAATTAAAGCGCGGCAGGCCGCAAAGATTGGGAATGAGTTAAAAGCTGAGATTGAAGGTCTTAAATAACATTCCTCTATTTTGGAGCTGTATTACTGATCAATAATCCCCCAAGACCCTATTGCGCGCTCAGAAAGCTAGGATTGAAGTACAAATTATTACCTACTGCACTAAATGCCGTTCTATGACTTAGGACGGCCGCAAGGAAGTTTGAGTTATAAGTTGAGCAATGGTCTAGCTTCTTGAATTTGAATTTTTCGTTGCGCTACTCAGATGGCATCGGTGCAATATAGGGTAAATTGAGCAAAGTATAATCCAGGCGAGGTGGAGCATAGTATATAATGGCTCTATTTATTGACAGGCCAGTCTCACAATAAATGCTCGCAGAATTTCATTCTTTACAAGGTACAAAAAAAACCCGGCAAAGCCGGGTTTTTTATTCATTTCGATATCTAAGAAATCTTAGAACTTAACCTTAGCGTTTGCAAAGTATGTACGTCCAAAGACATCATAAGTCGCAGGGAAAGTATTTGCTTGCTCATCATTATCACCAATAACCGGTGGGTCACGGTCAAACAGATTGTTTGCCCCAAATGTTATTGTTAGATTATCTCCAAAATCTTTGGAAACTGATGAATTGAAGTAATGGAATGTCCCGATAGAATCGACATCATTAGTTTCTGGACCTGCATCATCCTCAACACTACCGACAAGGCGCCAAACTGTTTGGAATGACCAATCACCCCTGTCTAGATTAGCCGTAACACGATGGCGATAAGTTGGGTCAGGTTCACCACAGAGCGTACCAAACTCACCATCACAAGTGTCAGGTTCAGCACCATCAAATGCGACAAAGTTATTTTCGAGATTATAGGTACCATTATAGCGGATACCTATATCCCCCACTCCAGACCAGTCAAAATCATAGCTTGCAAGAATATCTATACCAGCAACTGATAATTCAGCAACATTTTGAGCTTGCAAGGAAATTTCTGCAACCGAACCATCAGCATTTCTTGTGATCACATCACAGAAAGGAGAGCCGGCTCCACCAAATTCTGCGTCCTCAAGACATGTTGTTAAAACATTTTGCGCTCCACCGCCAAAAGCAGCAATCGCATCATTTACAGTGATATCATAATAATCCACCGATAGAGACAATCCTTCAATTAAATCAGGCTGAGTTACAAAGCCGACAGTAAATGTATCAGCACGCTCAACATCCAAATTGGGATTACCACCTGTTAGAGACCTAACTTGACCAGAAATTGTGTCAATAAGATTAGATCCAATATTCCCAGTAGGAACACCTGTGGCTGCACAAACTGCTGCAACGGCTGCAGTCACGCCACCCGCCGGTGCGCCTGCTTCTGAGCAAGGGTCTTGCGCACCCGGGAAATTCGTTCCGATTGGCGCAAAAAGTTCACCAATATTCGGAGAACGAATAGCGCGGTTATAATTTCCTCTGATACGGAATTGGTCATTAATTGCCCATTCCCCACCGATCTTATAGGATTCATTGCCGCCAGATGTTGAATAATCTGTGTAACGTCCCGCGAGATCAAGCTGTATTCTGTCTGCGAACGGAAGACCAGATACTAGCGGTATTTGTAATTCGCCATATACAGAATATTCCTCAAATCTACCGCCTGAAGGTGGACTAGCGTTAAAGCCAGCAATATTTCCTGACGCCAAATCTTGTGAAGGACGGAAATCAGCTTCAGTTTCGATATATTCAACACCAAATGCAGCACCAATTGGCTCATCTGAAAATCCAAGATTAGGAAGTTCTCCAATCAGGTTTGCCTGACCAATGGTTTGTTGAAATTCCGACGTTGCAGCAACAGATGTATTTATGAAGTCAGCAGCCCCTTGAGAGATATTACCAGCCCCGAATATATTCAGAGGCACACAACCAGTAGCTGCTCCATTATTGTTTGGATCCGCACACGTAGGTTGTCCATCAGGACCTATATCTACGTTTCCGTCTCCATCAGCATCTGCAAGCAATAATCCTTGCGAGAAACGCGTACGGCTTACATTACCATTTTGTGTTAGAGCACGGACTGTTCGCCCCTCTTGGAAAAAGGCATCATACGACCAAACATCCGTAAGATCACCACGGGCGCCAATTGTAATCTGGAATGCATCGTTGATATCCTGAGTCTGACGTGGCCCGACTTCTTCAAGACGGCGTCTTAAATTAAACAAACCAGGTGTTGCTGTATCATCAATACCATCACCATCTGTATCAACACCATCCCCAAGACTACCAGAAATAATCTGCTGAGCCGCAGGCGTTAAAAACGGATTACCGTCTAGGGAGAATGTGAATGGCGCTGTATCTGCCCCAGTCGGCGCAAAGATTGGCGTGGGTGCTAATTCACTATCTACTCGATTTTGAGCAAATGTTCCACGGCCATAGACCTCAATATAATCATTGATTTCATAAGAAGCTAAAGTCGTTAGTGTAAAACGCTCTTGTGGCAATTGAAGGAAATTGACGGGTGCATAATTATAAAAATCATTCACATCGCCCGCTAAATCAAACGGGACAATGTCGCCTGTCGGTGTAAATATTCCCAAGCCTACATTTGGGTCTGCCCCGATTTCAGCGTCTGCACCAACTGGCGCGCCGAAGTCAAATCCTGCAAATATTGATGTTTGCGGAACACCCGAGGACCCGGCAGGCTCCAAACCTGGTACATCAAAACCATTATTGCCAAGCGCGACTTCAGAAAACTCACGGTCACCTTGAAAAAGCTGCTCACGATTGGCATAGCTGACATCAAAAACGACATTACCACGTCCATCATCAAAATTTGCACCCCATGTGGTTGATAGATTCAAGAGACCAGCATCACCCTCGTCAGTAATTGAATAACCGACATTTGCTTCCACGCCTTCAAAATCATCATCAAGAATAAAGTTAACAACGCCCGCAACCGCATCGGCACCGTAAATAGATGAAGCGCCACCTGTTAGAATTTCTACATTCTCGATAAGACTTGTTGGAATTGTATTCAAATCAACAACACCATTTTGTCCGAATGGGACCATTCGCGTTCCATTGACAAGAACAAGTGTTCGGTTGGCACCCAAGCCACGCAAATCAACTGTCGCTGACCCGTTACCTGGGTTATTTGATGTCCGGTCAAACCCCGGAACAGTTTGCGGAAGTGTGTTTAACAAGTTTTCCGTATTGATTGAAAAAGTTCTTTCAAACTGTACAGCATCCACTGTTGCGACAGGTGCGTTAGATATGAAGTCTTTTTTCGCAATACGTGACCCAGTAACGACAATTTCTTCATCATTGTCAATTTGAGCCTGAGCTGGCGCAGCAAATGCACCGATTGTTGCTGCAGACAACAAAGTTGTCATCAGCATTTGTTTCTTGGTTAAGTTTTTCACTAAAAATCCCCTTCGAACTGAATTTTTTAAGACGCCATTATGGCAGAGAATGACTCGGACTTGCGAGACACTATTGCGAAGGGACTTAGCGAGTCCCCGTAAAGGACTCAAGACACAATATGATTTTTTCTTAATGTTGTTAAAAAAAAATCCAACCTGTTGCAAAAATACACACCTCTGGTGCAACCTAACATCAAGCTATTTATTATATTCGTGTTTTCAGCTATAGACGTCAGAAAAATATAGTAATTACAGTAACATCCTCAAAGGGATCTATAATGCCAGTATCTTTAAAAACTAAAATAACGTGTTTTATAGTCGTCTTATTCGCCTCTATTACGCCTCCATTACTTTCTAGCGCACAAGTAAGTCCCTTAAGTGCAATTTATACCTGCACCTCTATTATCGATGATACAGAGCGGCTTGCCTGTTTTGACAGAAATGTACCCGTTATAAAAGTCAAAGAAGAGAAAAAAGAGTTGATTACGATTGATTCTGAAGGGGTAAAAGCCATAGAAAGAGATTCATTTGGTTTTTCATTACCTTCACTTCCAAAATTGGGCTTATTCACACCGAAGACTGAAAAAACTGAAAAATCAGCTCAGTTTTTTGACGTTAAGTCAATTTCAAAAGGACGGAACGGCGCAGTATTAACCATGGAAAACGGGCATGTTTGGCGTCAAATCAATGGCGACCTTGGATATATCCCCAAAGGCAATTTAACTGCAAGAATAAAGCCAGCGTCTTTGAATACTTTTTTCATTTCTCTCAAAAACGAAAAAGGGCAAAGTGGACGTAAGGGCGTGCGCTTTAAACGTGTTGAATAATAAATAATATAAATTAAATCAATAACTTAGGAAATAATAATCCTCAAGATTCTTAAATTAGTTTATTCTTAAGACCCATGCTGCCGGTAAATCCCCGTCAACAAAGTATAGTTTTTCAGGACGCGAAACCTCAGCACTATTACTTGAAATATCTTCGCTAATGCGAAGCGCTAATTCTTCACTAATCGCCGCGCCTAACATGCTGGTCATTCGGCCCTCATACGCCAAGACCTCTGAGCGCATATCATCAAGCCAAGTGAGGCAATCTTTGAGGTGAAAATTATTCAAATTCACTAAAAGCTTATGAGTAGACTCCAGTAAATGATAGGTAAAACGTACAAATTCTTGTTTTGTGTCTCCTGCCTGACGAAGCCACACCATAATTGGTTCTGCCGTATCATTTAATCTTGTCATAGCATGCATAACCGCGTCTTTATCTGCCTGTTGCGTAGCTTTTTGCGACTTAGCTATAATGTTGAAACAATCTTTAGCGCTTTCAAAAAAACCGCTCTTTATCACGCGCGTTATTTGTTCCAAAGATTGTTGACACCCCCTTGCAATTGCTCCGTCTTTTATATGAGAGACGAGAACAATTTGACCTCTTGGTTTTATAATTCGTGTCATTTCTCTGACCGCAGCCATAATATCAGACTGCCCTCCAGCATATTCAAACCCAAATTGACTCACCACCATATCAAAACTATCGGTCTCAAAAGGCGTATTATCCACAGCTCCAACATGTCCGATGGCCGTTGGAATTTTATTCTGTAAGACATCAATTGCATTTTTAGAAACATCTATGCCGGTAAGATTTGATAAACCTGCCGTTTTTGCTTGCATCAGGACAGATCCTGCGCCGCAGGCAAAATCAACCAATTGCGTTGATTTTGGTACATTGGAGAATATATTTTGCCAGAAAGTGGTCAAAACATCATTGTTTTCTATACCAACGCCCAAAAGTGCGTTGCCCGAAGCCTTGGCTGAGCGGCCTTGCCAGTAATTATTCCAATCCTGAGCATGGTCAGAAGACATGTAGTTAAATCCTAAATAGACAAATGGTCGTAGTTTGGTCGTTTTTTTGCTAGCTTTTAAGCTGGAATTATAGAAAAGAGCAAGAACAGGGTTTCAAACAGCGAGCGCAATGATTTCACGAACATGTCAGAAATTGAAACTGGACGGCTAGAGTGAAACCGATTAGGTCAACTTTGGAATTATGAGCATACCTTTTGTCAAATCCTTTGAGTTCGAATATGAAACTCTGGCGCAATTAAGTCCTTTAATTCAAAGGGTTATCGCGAATAACCCTGGTCCGTTCACTTATACTGGCACAGGTGTTTATATCATTGGCAATGACAATGTCGCTGTCATTGACCCTGGGCCTGATTTGGCGGAGCATCGCGCCGCGCTTGATAAAGCACTAGAGGGGCGCAAAGTGTCTCATGTTTTAATGACACACCATCATATTGACCACTCCCCGCTCGCCATTCCTCTCGCGCGAGATCACGGCTGTGACGTTTATGGGTTTGGTCTGCAAATTCGTCCTCCCGAAGGCGGCGAAGTACGTCTCGAAGCGGGTGATGACCTCTCATTTAAGCCAGACGTTGAAATTCGCTGTGGAGACATCATTCAAGGCGATGGCTGGACAATAGACGCGATTCATACCCCCGGTCACACCTCCAATCATATGTGCTATGCCCTTCGCGATGAAAACACTTTGTTTTCCGGCGATCACATTATGGGCTGGTCCACAAGTGTTGTCTCACCGCCTGATGGCCATATGGGAGATTATCTGGATAGCCTCGAACGGATTAAGGCGCGTCATTTCGATAAAATATGGCCAACTCACGGCCCCTGTATCGAGGCTGTCGATGAATTTGTTCAGGCCTATATTGACCATCGCCTGAACCGCGAGGCTCAAATTATGGACGCCGTCAAATCAGGTATGAGCGCAATCATGGATATTGTTGAAAAGCTCTATGTTGACATTGATAAGCGGCTCTACCCTGCCGCAGCACATAGTGTTTTATCTCACTTGATCCATATGCGCGAAACGGGCCGCGTTCGCGCCGAGCAAGAAGATGGATTAAGAACCCAATATTATCCCGCAGCTTAGCGCTTTTCTAGGACGTTTCGCCCAATTTCCTTAGGAAAATACGAATACGCGCCGCATTCGCGCCTATATCAGACGTGCCGACTCGGCTGATCGATCTGACATCAACCACTGTGCCGCCGCCCTCTCCGGCCCGAAGACGGACAATAATATCATCTTTAAAACCATACCAAAATGACGAGTCTGTGGCCTCTAATATACCGGCCGTAGAGTCTTCTGACTTCAAAGCCCACCCCATATCTTTGATCAGGGCTTTGGCATGAGTAAAGGCCGCCTCAGGCGGTTGTGATAAGATCAAAGGCCGCACTTTTGGATAGGCTTTACTTTGCAGGGCCGCGACAAGCGCCTTGGCCGGCTCACCACTAGCATCCTTTGTCGGGGCCATTTTTCCTGAATAATCAATAGGATTAACGTTTTTAACTTTCGCCCGTTCATCCAAAATCGCGGACGTGAAACTGGGGACATCTTGGGTATCCGTTGTGATGTCATGAATAAAGGGAAGGGAGTCTACTTTATTTTTGACATTCAATAATTGGCCCATGCCGAAAAGCGGAATGATCATCGCAAAGGCCCCAAGCCAAAATCCTTTTTTGGGTGTAAAGGCCGCCAGGATCATTGACAGCACAGCCATTACCGCTGTGGCCATTAAAAGGATTGGACCCAATTTTTGGGTTAATGTCAGAAGTCCAAATTCCCAACTCCAAAGCCCGAATTTAGACCCTAGCCCAGCGGCTATAAATACCAAGGGCGTCCCAATCGCCAATATTTTGGTACACCTTAAAACCAAGTCGCGAAATTTACGCAAGCCAACATTTTTTTCGGGTTGCTCAACATTAATAACGTCAGTGTTCATATCAGATCCTATAATCCCAAATCGGATGGTGAAATTTTCGATAGCACATAAATCGCAATTAACCCCAGTGCTAAGATAACAAGAAGGCTTTTCGTCGTCAGAAGTTCACCGCTCCCGCGAGACCCCCAATCTTCGCGGCGGTGACGATTTTGGTCTTTTTGCGGGGCATGCCGGCTACTCAATCCATAATCTTCGCCCCGCAAATGTTCATGGTGTTTAGTCTTTTGAGAATGTTTTCGCTGGCGTGTTTGTCTCTTTGATGCCGTTTCAAGACGTTTTTGTAGCGTTTCACGGCCCCTTTGCGTCGGAGTCTTTTCTTTCCCGAAATGCCAATCACTCTCTGATTCAGGGCTGACGTCAAATTCATCGCGCGCAGCATGTTCTTTTAGCCTGGCTTGCATGGTTGATATATTTTCACGCCACGGGGCATCCGCTTTCGAGGCCTTATTCAACCTCTTACCTGCGGCTTTGACATTCCGAAAGATTATCCAGCCGAAGATAAAAACAAAAAATAGGGTAAAAATATCCATAGGGTCTTATAGCCCCTACGAGACTATGGGGAAAGGCGGGATGTAAGCCAGCCTTTCTGAGCTGATTTAAACAAAATTCTGTCATGCAGCCGATAAGCCCCATCTTGCCAAAACTCGATACTTTGAGGCTTAACGCGCCAGCCATACCAATGCGGTGGCCGCGGAACATTTTTACCTTCATATTTATTCTCAACAGTTTTCGTCGCCTCCATTAAGGCCTCTCGGCTGACCACTTGCTGGGATTGATCTGACGCCCACGCCCCAATTTGTGACCCTCTCGCCCGCGACGCAAAATAGTCATCGGACTCGGCTTCACTAACGCGCTCTACATCACCTCTAACGCGCACCTGCCGCCTCACACTTTTCCAATGAAAACACAAAGCGGCTTTGCTTTGCTCTTTAATTTGTTTTCCTTTGGCACTTTGTGAATTGGTATAAAAAACAAACCCGCGCGCATCGATACCTTTCAGCAACACCATGCGCACATCCGGCATACCATCAGAATCCACTGTGGCCAGCGCCATAGCATGCGGGTCATTAAGCTCAGCCTCCATAGCGGCCGATAACCAATTTTCAAATAAAGCTATCGGATCTTCGCTTTTGGTCCACGATAAATCTCGCGGTGCATGGCGGCTAGATGTTTGCGATTTATAGTCCTCTGCGCTGGGAGACGCCGGAATAATGGGGTCAGTCGAATGAGTTTCAGTCATGTAATTTCTTTCAAAGAAAGACAAAATTAACCATGTCTTTCAGCACTTTATTTACCAAGATAGGTCATTAGTTATAATACGTTAAGTATAAAAATAGACCAAATATTAAGGGTGGGGATCCAATGACACGACAGCAGGCATTAATGACTTTAGGTCTGTCTTCCGCCGCGCGTGAAGCCGAGATTAGGGCTGCGTGGCGCAAAAAAGCTAAATTTTTTCACCCCGATAGCCCCTATGCTAATGTCGGAGCTTTCCTGCAGGCTAAATCTGCCTACCACACTCTTATTCCGCCTGCACCAAAAGCTTTTCGCGTTCAAGCCAGATCGCGAGCAGTTTAAACTAACTCGGTCCTAAGGTACGCGTTGGGGCGGGGTCAATAATCACAAATCGCCCATTTTTAATCTGATAGACGGCAAGGCCGCGATCAGGCGTACCATTTGAATTAAAGCGGACCAAACCGTCCACGCCATAAAACCCATTACTATCTTCCGCTCTGGCTATACGTCCGCGCGGGTCTCCATCAGCAATAAAGGCCCCAACAGAAACAGCATCATAAGCTAATGAGGCCAGGCGTGAAGGGTCTTCACCATAGCTACGGTCATAATTATCCTTAAATGCCCGCCCTGCATTTTCATCAGGGCCTGCGAAAATACCGCCATTCAGCGCGGGTTCTCTAACCGTTTCATCGTTCTTCCAAAGTCCTGTTCCTAAGAACTGCACATCAGCAGGGTCAACATCGTAATAGGGCAAGAGCGGCGCTAATGACCGCAGGGCTGTTCCGCCCTCCGGTAATATTATCGCCTCATATGACATAGGCGGAATTTCCTGCCCATCTATCTTAGCCGCAGCTTTTGCAGCATCTTCCCCTTGATGATGGAACTCGGCTAAGCGTCTGGCAGGCTCCTGCATAACGGAAATATCTTTTCCGTTATAACTCTCAGAAGCTGTTATTTCAGCTCCATTGCCCGCCACTGCAGCCTCATAGGCCCCTTTAACACGGCGGCCATAAGCACTTTGTGATCCTAAAAACGCAAACCGCGTTGCGCCAGAAGACGCTGCAAAATCGACAATACGTTTTACTTCGGCTTCAGGCGGGAATGATAAAAGATAAGTCCCGCGTCCCGCCACGCTTTGATCGGTTGAAAACGCCACAAGAGGCGTATTGCTACGCTGTGCTTCTCTTGAGCTAGCTTTAACAGATCCTGCCAGAATTGGCCCTAATATTACATCAGCGCCAGATTTCACCGCAGACCGAGTCGCGCTGCGGGCCCCCTCAGGCGTTCCGCGCGTATCAAGCGCCATCAAGAGAATATCTGCATCATCTCTGTTAAAGACAGATAGTTCAGCCGCTTGTAACATAGACGCCGCTTCTTCGCGCAAGCGCGAAGATTTAGCCGAAAAAGGCAAAAGAAGAGCAAGGCGTTTTGTATCGCGCCCCTGCATGTGGGGGGGAGTCAGCCCATCCCGATTATTAAAGTAATCTTTCGTTTCAAAACTGGGTTGTTGCCGTACCTCCTCAACCTCTTTCTCTTCAGGTTTAGGAGGCTCAACGGGACGTTCTGTGATTTCAGCTTCTTTTTGAACCGTTTCAGGAGTTTGATTTCCGACAGGGTTTGGACGAGCAATCGGCTGTTGCGGTTGCCGCTGGACAACTGGTCCAGGACCTTGTTGCGGTAATGGGACTGTCGTGCAGGCTGATAAGCTAAGTAAAGAAACACCAAGGCATAAAATTCCGATATGGCCAAAGCCATTAATTTTCGCCATACCCTTAACTTTCGGCATAATAGGCCTTTCAATTACCTGTGGACCCAATGTGAATCCAGATGACTCTATAAGCGACGCAAACCCTTCGCAACACCTAAGAGGCGAAGAATTACAGTCGATATCCCTTAAGTCCCGAATTTTAGAATCAGGGCTCTATGTTGTCGCCACTCCTATCGGAAATCTAGGAGACATAACAGTTCGGGCTTTAGAAGTCCTTCATAGCGCCGATCACATCCTTGCAGAAGATACACGACAAACTCGAAAATTACTGGACGCCTACGATATTAAAACCCCCATAAGCGCCTATCATGACCATAATGCGGCAAAACGTGTGCCTAAACTGATCGAAGACTTAGAAAGTGGTCAAAGATATGTCTTGGTGTCAGATGCAGGAACGCCTCTTATCTCTGACCCTGGATTTAAGCTGGTTCGCGCTTGCGTCGCGGCGCAAATAGACGTTTTCCCGCTCCCAGGAGCCTCGGCTGTACTCGCAGGATTAGTAAAATCAGGACTTCCGTCAGATAGATTCATATTTGCAGGTTTTTTGCCGCCGAAATCAGCAGCGCGAAAATCCGTTTTGAGGGACCTCGCAAGCATCAAGGCAACACTTATATTTTTTGAAACAGGCCCCCGCATTAAAAACTGCCTTGAAGATATCGCCGAAATATTGGGGGAGCGGCAGATCGTTCTAACGCGTGAACTTACAAAACGTTACGAAGAGGCCAGACATGGCACAGCAGAGACTCTTTTAAGGAGCGTTGAGAAATCTCCGCCCAAGGGTGAAATCGTGCTTTTGATAGGCCCTCCAATTGAGGGTGACTTATGGGAAAAGAGCGAAGTTTTAAAAGCCTTAGAAAAACAGGTGTCCGAATTAGGCGTAAAACGCGCCAGCGCCGATATTGCCGAGCAAAGCGGCTGGACAAAACGTGATGTCTATCAGCTCGCCTTATCGCTCAAGTGACGAAAACGAAACGACAGTCCTATGAGAAAGCTGGTCGGCGCGCGGAAGCCCTTGCCTGCTGGTATCTACGACTAAAAGGTTATCTTATCTTGGAACGCCGCTACAAAACACGGCAAGGCGAGATTGATATTATCGCCAAGAAAAGAAGTTCCATCATTATCACCGAAGTTAAACAGCGCGCACATGCTCACAATTTGCATGAAACTGTTAGTTTTAAAAACAGTCAACGTATCATCAATGCTGCTGAGATTTTCATGTCACGTCATCCGCGTTATCAAGCTACAAATTTTGAACTTCGCTTTGATATTATTCATGTCATTGGACGCTGGAAAATCATCCATATAAAAGACGCTTTTCGATCATATTAAAGCTTTGTTATTTTAGAGTTTGGTAACGATTAGTTCAGCATTGCGGCGTAATTTACGACCATTATGAAAAACTTAACCATACTTCCCATTCTTTTGTTTTCGATGAGTGTCTCTGGCTGTGCTATGACCACAGCAGGCGTCAAGAAAGGCGATGAGCGCAATTTCGTACGCTCTGTCCATGATGTCAGCGCCGAGCGCGCCATTAAAGCCCGTATATCTCGGGCTTATGATTTCAATCTTAAAGGCGTTAATGCAGAAGTCCGTGAAGGTATTGTAGTTTTAACAGGTAATGTTCCCACTCAAAAAGAAAAAATTGAAGCCGAACGCATTGCTTGGTCCGCTCAGCGGATTGATCAGGTCGGCAATGAAATTCTTGTCAAAGACCGACAGAGCAATACACGCAGAATTAAAGACAGGTTATTAGAAAGATCAGTTCATGCCCGCTTAACCGCTGATAAATATGTTAAAGCCCGCAACATAAATGTCGAAACCCACGATGGAAAAGTCTATTTGCTTGGCGTTGCCAGAAATCAAGCCGAATTGGAACGTATCGCCCAAATTTCTAGTGAGACCAAAGGTGCGCGCGAAGTTATTTCTTATGTCACAGTTGCAGGTATTCAGTCTGAAATCAGCCAAATCGCATCGGCCCCAGCCGCCGTGCCCACATATTCACAACCAAACTCTTCGCAAGCTGCGCCAACCCAACAGCGCAGTCTTCCCAGCTTTTTAACCCCTGCCCCCCCCAGCGGTGTATCAAGTCTGCCTTCGCCTTATACTGCTAGCCCAGGCATTGCCGCGCCTAGCGCAAAAGTAACATCTGCCCCTTTATCAGCGCCCATTCCGTTTACCGCGCAAGGTCCTACAGCCCCGACACAAATTGCAGATATGGGCGATAGGCTGAACAAGGAATTCCCAACAGATAATGAATTAGGTAAATTTAGAACGGGCGCCGCAGGCGAAGCTGTTTCAATTATTGAGAGCGAACCTTATTACATTGACCCAACAACGGGGAAAGAGATCCCCGTTTCGTTTATTCGTAATTTTAAAAAGTAAAGCTAAAATAACACATACGAATATATCATTCAGCTTACGTTAACCCTAAGTTTTCAATAGAGCCGCATTGATTTCAATGCGGAGGTACTCATGAAAACCCTTTCTCTTACACTTACATCGCTGGCTGTCTTATCTTTAACAGCTTGCTCATCCTTATCGACCGATCCTGCAAACCTACTCTTCGCCGGAATTCCCGCTGAAAAAGTTGCCCCTGCGCCCGAGGTGGCTGTAGACCCTGAGGAGGGTTTAGACGCTATGAACATAGCAGAACGTAGAATTCGGGCGAGCACGTCTAATCCAACTTGTGCTCAGTTTAATATGAACGCTCTGGCCTTTGCGGCTGCGCCCGAAGTTCCGGGATTTGGGACAGATATTATCAAAACCATCATTATGGGAACTGTTGCTGGCGCGGCCAGTGGCGGTATTGCGAGCTTAGGTATAGGCAGCGCCTTTATTGAAACAGCTGTCGCAGGCACAACGAACCAAATCGTGTTTAATGGCGTAAAACCTGTTGTTGATAAGGTCGTTCCCGATCTAACAGTCGGCGGAAGTGAAAAGACAGTGGCTTTGAAAACATCTGCTGAACGCGTTGGATGTCCTGATCCGACATGGTTGTCCGCTATGACGCCAGTCCAAAATCAGGTTCTTTTGACAAAACTCAATGGTGAAGCCTTGGCTGCACAAAAAGCTGCAAAGGTCGCAGGTGATGTTGTGTCTTATGGCTCTGGAGTTGCCGAGCCGACTGTTACATTAACAGCTCCGACAGTGACAACACCGACTGTAACTACTCCGGCTGTGCCTGTCGTCTGTCCTGCAGGAACAACGGCTCAGCCTGGCGGTTCGTGCCTCGTCACAGGTAACTTTGGCGGATAATACGCTTAGTTAAATTTAGCTCGGACGTCTTTGGTCCAGCCCACAGTAATTTCAAGGCCCGTGTCAATCACGGGCCTTTTTATTAGGGTCGGGTGAGCGCTCATTAAAGCGAGCGCTTTATCTGAATTCATATCCGATTTATCCAAATCGCTTAATCCGCGCCACGTTGTAGAACGAGTATTTAACAAAACATCCCAGCCCACAGCATCCGCTATTGCCTTGAGTTTAACGGCCGGAACACCATCCGATCTGACATCAATGAGTTCAGGCTCATGACCTGCAGCCTGCACCGCCTTGATGGCTTTGCGGCACGTATCGCAAGTTTTGAGATGATAGATGGTTAAAGTCATGATATTTGCCTATCCATAAAATCGAGCATTAAAGCGTAAACATCGTCGCGGCAGGTGTCATTATGCATCTCATGTTCGACGTTTTCAAAGGCTGTAAATTCACAATTTTGCGCAAGCTTTGCAAAAGCCTCGCTAGCCTTAAACTCCGTAAGTTGATCACCTTTAGCGTGCCAAAGACGTAAGGGCTTCTTCCACTGCGCCGCATTTGTTTGCACGTGTTCACCTGCGCCCAATATGCCAACAGCCAAGCCAAACCCCAAACGGTCATGGTTAAGTCCGTCCGCTTCATAGTCCGCTTGTTCGCTTGGCAGGGTCGAAATTTTATCGCCAGATATAGGGTTGGGCAGACTCCCCTTAGGCATAATATGGCGCATAAATTTTGCCAATAGCCTCAAAGGCGCAGGCACGGGATCTTTGGGCAAGATGAGCGGGGCGGACACTAAATAGCCCGCTAGGGTTTGGGACGTGTCCGTTAGCCCATGATGAAGCACTAACCCGCCTCCCATGGAATGCCCGAATAGATATTGCGGAAGGTTAGGATAAAGCGTTTTGGACTCCTCCAAAAGCGTGTCTACATCAGAGGCCAGATGAGAATAATCCTTACACACACCGCGCGGACTGTCTGTTCGCCCATGACCGCGTAGGTCTATCGCCACAACAGAGATGCCCGCCGCGTTCAGATGTTTTGCCATATGTTCATATCGGCCCGAATGTTCGCCAAAACCATGGACAAGGCTCATGACCGCGCGAGGGTTTTCCGCGGGCCAATGCCGCCCAAAAAGCGTGAGGCTATCGGCCTGAGATTGGACAAGAAAATCAGCTTTCATATGAGCCTTCATATCTAACCGCCGTCCCATAAGCGAGAAGTTCTGCGCCGCCCGCACTTTCTGGCTGCTGTCCGACTTTGGAAAATTCAAACCGCGCATTATAAATCGCGTCGGCGCCAAGGCTTTCAGCGCCTTTTTGCATCCGCACAATGGCTTCTCTGCGCGCACGATCGATCAAGGTTTCATAGCTGTTTAAGCGCCCGCCAAAAATCATCCGAATATTGGACATGACGACTTTAAAATAATCCACGGCAATGACAACATTGCCCATAACCAAAGCCCCGCCTTGCGCCACATTATCAGGCGGTGTTTTTATAGTGAGAACTTTGATATGAGACATCTGCGCTTCATCAGCTAAGAGGCGCTTTAAATGATTGCGCTCATTGGCGCGCCCAAAAATAATCCCGATAGTCAGCAAGACAATAAATGTAAGCAGACTTCCCATTAATCGACAATCACCGCGGTGCCGTAAACATAAAGCTCTGACGCCCCCGCCGTAATGGAACTCGTCGAAAAGCGCACATTAATCACGGCATTCGCGCCTTTGGCTTCGGCCGCTTCTATCATACGGCGTGTCGCTTCATCACGCGCGTCGCCCAATAGCTCCGTATAGCCTTTCAGCTCACCGCCAACGATATTTTTGAGGCCTGCCATAATATCACGGCCCACATGTTTCGCGCGTACCGTATTGCCTTGGACTAATCCCAAATGCTCTTTGATCTCTCGCCCCGGAACCATTTCTATAGTCGTGACAATCATGCGCTCTCCTTATCGTTACCAACACCATAGAGGCGAAAGACGTTGAAGCGCAAGACGCTTGCAAGCCTTCCTGCCTTAAGGCAAAAGCCTCATGAGACAGGAGCCTTCATGACATTACGCGTAGCCTTTCAAATGGACCCGATGGAAACGGTGGATATTGACGCCGATACCACATTCGCGCTGGCCGAAGTCGCAAGCGCTCGGGGCTATGAGCTCTTTGAATACGGCCCCGAGCATCTGGCCTATAATGAGGGTAAAATCCAAGCCCGCGTTCGCCCGATGAAAGTGCGCCGCGAGCAAGGCAACCATGTCAGCTTCGAAGATCGCCGCTTAATTGATTTGGCCAAAGATGTTGATGTCGTCTGGATGCGCCAAGACCCGCCATTTGATATGGCCTATATCACAGCGGCGCATATGCTCGAACGGCTTAAGGGAGAAACCCTTGTCGTCAATGACCCGGAATGGGTGCGCTCTTGCCCCGAAAAAATTGTTCCGCTGGATTACCCGCACCTTATGCCCGAAACCCTCATCACGCGCGATAAGCAAGCCATTGATGATTTTCGCACAAAACATAAAAACATCATCCTAAAACCTCTTTTCGGCAATGGCGGGGCGGGCGTCTTCCTCGTCAAAGAGGGCGATAGTAATTACTCATCCTTGATGGAAATGTTTATGGAATCCACCCGCGAGCCCGTGATTGCGCAAGCCTTCCTCAAAGATGTCTCCAAAGGCGATAAGCGTATTATCATTATTGACGGGCAGGCCGTCGGCGCGATTAACCGCATCCCGCTTAAGGGCGAGACGCGTTCCAATATGCATGTCGGCGGCACGCCCGTCCCAACAGAGCTGACAGAGACAGATATGGTTATCTGCAACGCCATCGGCCCGATGCTCAAAGAGCGGGGTCAGATTTTAGTCGGCATAGATGTTATCGGCGATAAGATGACAGAAATTAACATCACCAGCCCCACAGGCGTGCAAGAGCTAAAACGGTTTTCTGGGGTGGACGCCGCGGCGCTGTCATGGGACGCGATAGAGCGGAAGTTGGGATGAGCTATCTCTAACGTGGTTAAAATTACACTGACACTAAATTAAGTAAACTTCAACTTATATTAGATAATGAGTGCTCTTCAGGGGAGTATCTTATGAAAAAACTTGCACTTATTTTAATGGCTATGTCTGTTACCGCTTTAACAGGATGTCAGAGTATAAATCGTATGAATGCCGAATACGTACATAAAACTAATGTCAAAGCCATACAAAAACCTAAAAACGTTCAGAAATGCTGGCAGTATTTAGTCGAATTTGAACAACGAAATGAAAAATCTCCTATGCTCGCTAATACTTATGCAAAAGTTTTGGAAAAAAATCTCCAACCAATTGGAAGTATCTGGGGAGGCGCGCCCATCAACGCTAACCCTTGTGTTCTTCTACCCAATTATGTTCCTGCAGCTCAACAGGCGATTGCTCGCGCTCGTTTTATCGGCTCAAGGTATCAACAACTCCGTGGGTATCAAAACTATCGAAGTTATTAAGCTTCAGAAAGCCACTGAGTATAATTTCACTCATAATCTATTAGCTGATTTCGAACTGTAGACGGAGCTATCCTGCCATCAGAGTCGGGTTTCAAAAAAATGAAACCCATAAACAGGCGCGTCTTTTATAAAAAGACAGTCCGCGAGGGCGGTTCCCGAAGGAATACCAAAATATATAAGTTGTTTTACGAGAGACGTTCCTCGCGGCGATGATTTTTGTGTGGGGGCACTCTTAATCCCGCAGTCACAGCCGTACAATATCTGTCGATACCTAACTGAGGCGGTTGGGCCTAACACCCCACAAAGACCCGGCACAATCGGAGAGTAAATTCCGATGCTCAGTCTCACCGTCTGGCTGATAACAAAGTTACTAGTTTTATTCGTCTACACAGCCAAAACATCATCAGAGCAAAACTCTAACGACAATCACTTTATAACACAGTCCAAGTTATTGAGGATTGATCTGCCAAAACTTATCTTGTGCAAAACAGGGAATGGGTTAGATTAAACCTTCGGGGTAACGGATTATGAAGACGTTTTTAAAACATATTGGCCTTTTAGCCCTCCCCTTATGCCTCTCCGCTTGTAGCGCTAACACTCCTGCGACTAAACCGATTAGCAATGACGCCACCACAGTGACCACGGCGCAAGGCCATCTCGTTGGCTTTACCGCCGCCAATGGCGCGCATGTGTGGCGCGGGGTTCGCTTTGCGGCAGATACCTCAGGCGAAAATCGTTGGCGCGCGCCAAAGCTCGCGCCTGCATGGGAGGGCGTCAAAGAAGCGCTTCATTTCGCGCCTGTCTGTCCTCAAATCGCGACGCCCTTTACGCCGATTGAAAGCTTTACCAATGGCACGCTCGAAGGTAATGAAGACTGCCTTGCCGCCGATATATATGCGCCTGCAAATTCCAAAGACAAACAGCTCCCAGTCATGGTGTGGATTCATGGCGGGGGGAATGTCTCTGGCGCGTCGCAGCTTTATGTCGGCGAAAATTTGGCCGTCAATGAAGACGTTATCGTTATCTCTGTCCAGTACCGCCTTGGGCCTTTGGGGTGGTTCTCCCACCCTGCCCTTGTGGAAAGCGCAGAAACCCCCGAAGACGCGAGCGCTAATTTCGGCACGCTTGACCTGATTGCAGCCCTAAAATGGGTGAAAGCAAATGCCGCCAGTTTTGGCGGCAATCCCGATAATGTCACCATTTTTGGCGAGAGCGCAGGTGGGCATAATGTGGCGACACTTTTGGCCACGCCTCTGGCCAAGGGGTTATTTCACCGCGCCATCCTGCAATCGGGGAGCTTTGATAGTGTCAGCGTCGATGAGGCGCGCGGCATAAGCGGAGAGGAGCGTAACACCTCTATGGAGGTCGCGAAAAAACTTGGCGGGCCGGCTAAATTCCGCACAGCGAGCCTGGCTGACATCTTTGACGCCTATGATCTTGATGGCGGCGGCTTTATGGAAGTTCCGCGTATTATCCAAGACGGTGTTGTCTTGCCCGAGACGCCGTTGCGCGATGCTTTTTCTTCGGTTGATAATTTCAACCCAGTGCCGATTATCAGTGGTGTGAACCGCGATGAAATGAAACTTTTTCATGCCTTTGATGATCGCTTTGCTGATACAAAATTCGGACAATTCATTGTTGCCAAGGATCAAGATTTTTATGATGCTGCCTCGGATTATTCCAGCCGTGTCTGGCGTATTCGCTCTGTCGATAGCCCTTTGGCGCGCATGGCCAGCGCAGGTCATGAGGCCGTCTATGCCTACCGCTTTGACTGGGATGAAGGCGGAAAATTTCTTTGGACGGATCTCTCCAAAATGCTCGGCGCAGCCCATAGTATCGAAATTCCCTTTGTGCTGAACCGCTTTAAATTTCTAGGCGACGCCGATAAAGTTATGTGGCGCAAAAAAACTGAACAATCCCGCCAAAAACTTAGCCGCGCGATGGGGTCTTATTGGGCATCCTTTGCCCGCACTGGAGAGCCCAGCTCAGACGCCCTACCCGCTTGGCCGACATTCGGACAAGAAGCCAAGCTCATCTATTTCGATAGCGATAATGACGCCGGCATTCGCGTTGAAGCCGGCGCGGATAATTTTGAACATCTGGTGAGCGACCTCAAAGCCGATACGCGCCTGACAGAAACCGAGCGCTGCGAAATCGCGAAAGGCCTTCAGGAATGGCGCGTTGATCTTAGCAGTGCCTTGGCTGTCTTTGAGGGCTGTGAATCAGATACATAGACTTTCAATTGTATGAATTATCGTCATCCTAGGGCTTGTCCCTAGGGCCTTTAAACAATTACCGCCTCTGTCTCTTCTGACCCGCTTTCGCCTTCTCAGGCTTTCCATAATCGCGGCGACATCTTTGGCCTAGCCTTGTGAGCATTTCATAATTGATGCTACCTATTGTCTCCGCTTCGGCTGAGAGCTGGTCTCCGCGGAAGGCCACCACACCGCCGACCTGTTTGGGTAAATGCACATCGGTTATATCGAGCATGGTCAGATCCATACTCACGCGGCCCACAATGGGCACCTTGGCATCATGGAGCGTGGCATAGCCTTTATTGGACGCGAGCACTGGCACCCCATCGGCATAGCCCGCCCCGACCACGGCAATGCGCATATCGCGCGGCGCGGTATAGCTGGCATTATAGCCAAGCGTTTCGCCTTTATTAATTTCGCGAATTTGCAAGATGGCGGCAAGCAATGTCACGACGGGGCGCACATCTTCTTGCGTAGGCTTCGTCGTGGCATAGCCGCCATAGAGCCCAATACCGGGCCGCACCATTTGGAAATGATAGGGCTTGCCAAGATATATCCCCGCCGTATTGGCAAGGCTCATCGGCGTAATAGGGAGCTGCGCCGCTGCCTTTTTGAAACGGGCTAATTGTGTTTTATTCAGCGGGTGCTTGGCATCAGGCGAACAAGCCAAATGGCTCATCACCCATTCAGGATGCAGCGCGCTCCAGAGCTTTCTATCCCTTGCAAACTCGCCAAATTTTTCCGCGTCAAAGCCAAGCCGGTTCATCCCTGTATCAATATGGATGGCGGTATAAGGCGGCTCGTTGACACTGCTCGCTACGCTGGCCCAATAGCGCGCTTGCTCCATGGAATTAATCACGGGCTTAAGCTTGGCCCCGAGCAATACGCCCTTATCACGCGGGGACGGTCCGTTAAGAACATAAATCGCCCCATTGGGCCCAATGGCCTCGCGCAGGATTTTGCCCTCGCCCGCTGTGGCCACGAAAAAGATACGACACCCCGCCCCGTAAAGCGCGCGGCCAACTTGGACAGCCCCAAGCCCATAAGCATCGGCTTTGACCGAGGCGCCAATTTTAGCACTGCCCACGCGTTTCTTTAGCGCCTCATAATTATAACGCAGGTTCTCCAGATTAACCCGCATCGTCGGGCGCGTGGAATAAGATATAGGAGAGGCGTTCATAAAGCGGGGTTAGACCAAGCCTATGGCGAAAGAAAGGCTCGGTTACTTTTTATCTGTAACAAAATTATTTGTGCGAACAACTTTAATCCCATCTTTAGATACAAAATAATCTGCAAAATTTAACCAAAGGTCATAGTAACCATCAAATACATTTGTCTGTTTGAAAAACGGCCCGCTTAAATACCATGTTAACCTGAAATCATTTCCTGCATAATGATATAGAGCTCTTTCAATATCTAAATAACTTGGAAATTGCTTTATATGATTGAAAATAATGTAATCATTTATGGAATCTATAAATTGTCTGAAAATATCATCTTCATAAAATTTATCATATTCCGATTTTGAAACATCTACAATTTTAAGGGTGCTCGTATCAAGCCATTGAAGAATATGCTCATTATTAGCCGTGATACAAATTTTACGTAATTCTTTAATGTGCTTAATCGTGATGCGTAAAATTTCTTCATCAGATAAAACGGTTTTAGATAATTTTCTTCTTGAATAACTGAGATTTAAACACCTATTTGTGAGGTCTTGAGCCTGAGAAAAATAGCTGAAAACATCTTCGAAATCTTTTTCGTCACTCGATCTATTTAAAAGAAATGTGAAATCAATATTTTCTAATTCCTTGTTACTTAATTTTCCTTCGCAATATTCTTTCCAAGTCGAAATATTTACAGGTTTATGATGACTCATTTTTCCTTAAAACCCATCGCCCTCATAGCGGTCGTCTTGGGCGAGATTTCCGAACTTGGTCAGTTCTGGATTAAAGGAGAGCTTGACGGTGCCAATGGGGCCGTGGCGTTGCTTGCCGATAATGACCTCGGCTTTGCCGTGAAGCTTTTCCATTTCTTCCTGCCATTGCAGATGTTCTTCGGTACCTTCACTGGGTTCAGAGCGGGCGAGATAATATTCTTCCCGAAACACAAACATGACCACATCGGCGTCTTGCTCAATTGAGCCTGACTCGCGTAAGTCTGAAAGCTGCGGGCGTTTATCATCACGCTGTTCAACTTGGCGCGAGAGCTGCGCCAGCGCCAGAACAGGAATATCAAGTTCCTTGGCGAGCGCTTTAAGCCCCTGCGTAATCATCGAGACTTCCTGCACGCGGTTCGTGCTGGAGCTCATAGAATTTCCGCCCGTTAAAAGCTGAAGGTAATCGACCACAATCATATCAAGGCCGACCATGCGTTTGAGGCGTCTGGCCCGCGCCGATAGCGCCCCAATCGACAAGCCGCCCGTATCGTCAATATGAAGCGGGATACGGCTGATCTCATCTGCGCTATCACGAATATGTTCATATTGCTGGGCCGTGATATCGCCGCGCCGTATTTTATGGGATGGCACGGTCGATTGCTCTGCGAGCAAACGCGTGGCGAGCTGTTCCGAGCTCATCTCTAAGGAGAAAAATCCGACCACGCCGCCTTCGGCTGTTTTCTCAATGCCCGCTTCATCGCGTTCAGTCCGAAATTTTTTAGCGATGTGAAACGCAATATTCGTCGCCAGAGATGTTTTCCCCATAGACGGGCGGCCCGCGAGAATGATTAAATCCGAGCGGTGCATCCCTCCAAGTTGTCGGTCCAAATCTGCCAGACCCGTCGCAGTACCTGATAAATGCCCGTCCCGCGCAAAGGCAGCCGAAGCCATTTCAATGGATTTAATCAGGGCGCTTTCAAAGGTGACAAAGCCGGATTGCGTGCCGCCAATTTCGGCCAGATTATAAAGCTGGCTTTCCGCCTTGGTAATTTGGCTCTGCGCGTCGTCTTCGCTATCGGGGTTCGTCGCCTCATGTTTAATTTCATCACCCAGACGAATAAGCTCACGCCGCATGGCCAGATCAAAAATCAGCTTGGCATATTCCGTGGCAGTCGATCCCGCAGGAGCGTTATCCAAAAGCAGCGCCAAATATTCAACGCCGCCAATATCAACCAAAGTCTCATCTTGGCTAAAACGGTTTTTAAGCACAATCGCGTCGGCGAGCTTTCCGTGTTCAATAAGGCTCGCGATAGAATCATAAATGCGCAGATGAATGGGATTATAAAAATGCTTGGCCTGCACAATGCCGGAAACACGGTGATAAATCTCGTTATCATATAAAAGGGCCCCTAGAAGCGCCTGTTCGGCTTCAGGGCTTTGCGGAGTCGTGTCGAGCTCAGGCGTAAGGCCCGCATCGTTGTCTGCTGTGAATACCATGAAGATGCTCTACGCCAGTTCGGAAGGTTTAGAAAGCCATCAACTCATAATTTAATTTACCTAGCAGATTTATTTTCTGTGAATTACGGGTATAAAATTTAATCTACGCGTTGCACCGCGCGCCTTGCTGGTGCCACAGCGTGACATCGACCAAGCCGCCTTGAGCTTTGATGTGCCGTCTCTGGCCGTATTCGACCCAAGTGATAAAGCCGCCTGCATCAATACGACAAGACTGGCTTCTGGGGCCTTCTTCGTAGCAATTTAAGGCCGTGGGTTTAAAGGTCAGGTCAATGTCCATAACATCAGATGGTTCGTTATAAATGCCCAAGCCCTCGGCGGGAATGCCCTTAAGGACAACGCATGTAGCTTCGGGCTTACTCTCTTCGGCCCGCAAATTAAAAGCTTTGTCAGATAGCTGGGCTGTGACGATTGTCGCGCTCACATCTACGGAGTTCTCGGCGACAAGAACTTTACCGTGAGGCTGGTGCGTGTGGGATCCACATGCTGTGAGTAAAAATCCGCTGGCGATTAAGGTCGGTATAATTTTCCTATTGATCATTGGGTTGTCCTTTATGGCTCGTGTTATAAAAACAGGCACATCACTGTGCCTGTTAAAGCACTGGGCAAGGGGGAAACCCAGTGAAAGTGATGAGCTCTTAAGCCTCAATATTAGACAGCTTCGTCATCAAGCGGTCGACATTATCGGCCAGCTCGCCAATATTGTGATCTATATTGTCAGCGGAGACCGCGCCCAGAACTTCGCCTGTAAAACTATTGACGAGTAAGGCTTTGGCTTTTGACTTTTTCCAAATCGTTTCCGTACCCGGCATGGCTGGGTCCATTGTCAGGCCTGTATGCTCCATTGCTCGGCTACCAAAACTATTCCAAGCGGCGTCTCGGCCTGTACCGTAGAGGATGACATGTGAGTAGCCTTCGAGCGCCGCCGTCATACGCACTTCATCAATTCTGTTGTCGCTATCGGCGATATGAAGCGGCTGGGCAGGGATATATTTCAGATAGTCGCTCACGCTGAGCATAGAGACATCCATTTCGGAGCGCTTGTTCAAACGTTTCCAATCCGTTTCTTCGGCATATGGCGTCGGGATCATCCGGCCTTGATCTAACCGCGCGACAGCGATCTTGGCGGTTTTAGGCAGCGTAGGCGCTTCCGCCGTCTCGGACAAAGCTGGGCCGTCAAAAAGTTCGATTTCATAACCCGGGACAGAGAAAGGGTTGATGATGTCTAGCGCCGAGGCGCTCGTGGTAAAGCCTGCCATTGTGGCGGCTCCGATTAAAGTGGTTGTAAATGTTTTCAATAATGTGGTCATGGTCAGCCCTCCTTGAGCCCGTGTTGATGTGATATCCTCTTATTGCGCTCGACTAGGGCAAGGCTTTGCTGGGATCATGATCATTTCAAGGCAATATTTTGGTAATGTGGCAAGGCCACGGCAAATAAGGCGAAACTTAGTCAGCTATTGAGTAGATTTAACTTCGGTGGGCTTTTATCCAATACGCCGCAATAGCAACAAGAACGATAAGTTCATAAGGACATATATTGGCAAAACGATAGAAAGGCAGATATTCGTGAATGCCGTATCGGTCTATTACAAATTCAGCCATGAGAACCCATGCCATTAACATACTTACACAGACCATTATACGGGTGGTCAGGTTTAATTGTGAAAATTCAATCTTATCCATATTTGTCTCCATAGATTTATGTTACCCTAGGACTTCAAGCGCGCTTGAAGACAAGAGATAAATTATGGGTTTTTCAATTACTGAATATGGTCAAATCGCAGGACTTTCGGCATCTACCATTCGATATTACGAGACAGAAAAGCTATTACCAATAGCGGGGCGCAAAAATGGACGCCGCATTTATTATTTCAGCGATGTTCCTCGACTAAAATTACTCGCGGCAGCCAGAAAAGCGGGATTTACCATTCGAGAAATAAAACAAATTATAAATCAAAATGAAAATCCACCTTTGAAAGATGTTGTCGTTACTGCGGCAAAGACAAAAGTAAACTCGATTGAACAACAAATACAAATTTTAGAACAGCAACGACAAATTTTAATCGAGGCTCAATTCTGTCCATGCCCCGAATTGTCCAGCTGTATCGCATATGGCTAAATCACATTATAGCCGATCCGTTTTAATGGTCATATTGGGTGGGGTGTGCCTGTCCTTTCTGGGTATTGGCGACCGTATCCTTGACGGGGCAACGGGGCCTCAAATCGCATTTTACCGCGCGGTGTCACAATCCATATTTTTTGCATGTGTATTTTTGATCCTGCGCAAAGGCTCAATTACGGACGAATTTAAATCCCTGACATGGCGGGGATGGCTTGCCGCCGCCATCATGTCATTGTCCGGTTTCTTTTTAATCATGTCCTTTCAGTTCACCCTGATTGCCAATGCCGTGTTTTTTATATCGCTTACTCCCCTCATCGCAGCTCTGCTCGCGTGGGTCTTTTTAAAAGAGAGAGTCACCCAAAGAACTACGATCGCGATGATCATTGCCGTGATCGGCGTGTCGATTATTTTTGGTACGAATATGAACGGCGATGGTGTGATTGGCATGGGCCTCGCCTGTATGATGGCCGTTTGTTATGCGGGCGCGATTGTCATTATGCGTACAATTCCGACGGCCAATATCATTTTAATCTGTACGCTCAACGCCGTCCTGACCCTTATTTTGATGTTGCCCTTGATTGGTGATTTTACCATCTCGCAAAAGGATTTGATGATCTGTCTTGGGTTAGGCATTTTCCAAGTCGGCTTGGGGACGCTCTTTGTCATGTCCGGAGCGCGCTTTGTCCCCGCCGCGCAGGTCTCAATTTTGGCCTTACTCGAAGTCGTCCTCGCCCCAATCTGGGTCTGGATTTTCGTACATGAAGTGCCCAGCGCGACGACTCTAATAGGTGGAGCCGTTGTGCTCGCAGGGGTGATTTATCAGGCTTTGGGGGCGAGGGAAGCTTGAAAGAAAACCATTCTTTATCCATGTGAGCTTTAGTCAATCATAAGAGTGATTTTATAATAATTAACCTTGTCTCTTATATTGGGTTTAAATCAAAATCTGTAAAAAGATAATATGATGAAATACCAATATGTAATTCCCATTATATTAACCTGTATGCTGTCATCCACAGCGTCTGCCAATAATGTCGACCCGCGCATAAGCTATCAAATACAGACATGCCACCACTCAACTGCCCCTATTGTTAAAATGGCGCTTAAAAAGGCATCCCAATCAGAAGCTCGTTTTTGCGAGTGCGTTGCAGAGAAAGCTGTCAGTAATAACGTACAGACAGATGACCATGCTTACGCATTAGCCTATCATGAAATGAATATCGTACTTGAACGGCTAAAACGTTACAAACAATCAGAAACAGCCATTGTGAATGAAATGTCCAAACGAACAAAAAGTTATGAAGACGATTATGGCATCACATTTGAAAAACTGACACAACTAACTAAGCCAGCTTTGGAAACAGTACTGAACTGTAAGGACCTGACGGTACCTCAGATACGCAATAGATTTACAAGCAAATTGCCCTAATAAACCCGTTTTTTGGGTTTAATATAATCGATGCCGTCGCTCATGGTGTAATTATGGACGGGTCGGTAGTCGATTTTGACAGTGTTCTTATCCCCATCATACCATGCCAACGTATGCTTCATCCATTTCTTGTCATCACGCTCTGTGTAATCTTCATGGGCGTGGGCGCCGCGTGATTCCTTGCGGTTATCGGCAGAGGCCATGGTCACCATGGCTTGGCAGGCCAAATTATCCAGCTCTAGAGCTTCCATCAAATCAGTATTCCAG
Source organism: uncultured Hellea sp. (assembly GCA_964472905.1). Lineage (GTDB taxonomy): Bacteria > Pseudomonadota > Alphaproteobacteria > Caulobacterales > Maricaulaceae > Hellea. The sequence continues at coordinate 31,625 of CAYYMI010000016.1, forward strand.
ACCATGGTCTTGTCATAGACGGCGACGTCTTTGATTGAGGCCGCCACATCTGTCACTTTGACAACACCTGCGGCCATGCTCTCTTCAGTTCTGAAAACCGCGCAATGTTCTTGCATCGCCTTTTGCAGACTTAAACGCACTTCAGCGACTTTCTTAGAACCTTCAGCATTTCTAAACTTTTCAAGGCGGGCAATCGAGACCTCTCCAGCATTAGCGGCGAGTGGTTTTTGCTTGAGGTTCGCCGTCAAAGTCTCTCCGCATCGCAGACCTGCCGCCCGGCCAAAGACAACAAGATCAATCAGGCTATTAGAGCCGAGGCGGTTCGCGCCGTGAACGGAGACACAGGCCGCTTCGCCCACAGCCATAAGACCTTCGACAACGGCGTCAGGGTTCTTGCCCTTCTTCGTCAGGACTTCGCCGTGATAATTGGTCTGGATACCGCCCATATTATAATGGCAGGTCGGGAGAACTGGAATAGGTTCGCGGGTCAAATCAACGCCAGAGAAAATCTTGGCCGTCTCGGAAATACCCGGCAGGCGCGCCGCCAGGACTTTCGGATCCAAGTGATCCAAATGTAAGAAGATATGATCTTTATCTTTACCCACACCGCGGCCTTCGCGAATTTCCATAACCATAGCGCGGCTCACCATATCGCGAGGGGCGAGGTCTTTCACGCTAGGCGCATAGCGCTCCATAAAACGTTCGCCTTCGGAATTGGTCAGGTAGCCCCCCTCTCCGCGAGCACCTTCGGTGATCAAGCAGCCCGCACCATATATCCCCGTCGGGTGGAACTGAATAAATTCCATATCTTGGAGCGGCAGACCTGCGCGCAGAACCATCGCATTACCGTCGCCCGTACAGGTATGAGCGGATGTCGCGCTAAAGAACATACGGCCACAGCCGCCTGTTGCGAGAATAACCTTTTGCGCTTGGAAGCGATGAAGCGTGCCGTCATCCAGTTTCCAAGCTGTGATCCCCCGGCAGACACCGTCTTCCATAATCAGGTCGAGCGCGAAATATTCGATAAAAAATTCAGCCTCATTACGAAGCGATTGGCCATAAAGCGTATGGAGCATGGCGTGACCTGTCCGGTCAGCCGCCGCGCAGGTACGCTGGACAGGCGGGCCTTCACCCATCTCTGTTGTATGCCCGCCAAAGGGGCGCTGATAAATCTTACCGTCTTCATTACGCGAGAACGGCATGCCCCAATGCTCTAGCTCGTAAACCGCTTTGGGCGCTTCGCGGCATAAATACTCGATGCTGTCTTGATCGCCGAGCCAGTCAGAGCCTTTAACTGTATCATACATATGCCAGCGCCAATCATCCGGCCCCATATTGCCAAGCGAAGCCGCAATGCCGCCCTGTGCCGCAACCGTATGAGATCGCGTAGGGAAAACTTTGGTGACACAGGCGGTCTTAAGGCCGGCTTGCGCCGCGCCAAGTGTCGCGCGAAGGCCGGAGCCGCCGGCTCCAACAACGACAACATCATATGTATGGTCAATCCACTCAGTTTTTTGGGCGCTCATGGGGGTCTATCCTAGAAATACGAGTTTGATGACAGCGTAGGCCGCTAATAACCATACGATCAAAGACACGATGCGGTTGGCGAGCATCGCAAAAGATTTTAATCCCCCGTCAAAATAATCCATAACCACTTCGTCAAATTCAAGTTTGCAATACCAAAGGGCCGCTGTGAAAAAGGCCAGAAAGCCAAGACTGCCAACAGGGCTTGAAAGCCAGTTGATAAAGCCTTGCGAACCGCCACTGACAGCTTTCACCGCGCTGATAATCGCGAATGGCAACCCTATAATCAGGCCCCATCCGACATAGCCATGTAATTTATGATGTTGTGCTCCGCTCGCCATTAAATCACTCCCCCGGCTAGACAGGTGAAAATGGCCGCCAATATAACTGAGGCAATAATCATAACATAAGACAAGCTATTATTTTTATCGGGGTCAAGCATTTTGCCCTTATCCCAAATCGCATGACGGAGCTGCGCAAGAGCCAAAAATATGAAGGCAAAAAGGAAGACAAAAAGACCAATCGCGCCCAGCGGACTAAAAATAAGTCCTTCAAGAGGAAGTTTGCCATTTAGCGTGATCAGTAAAAGTCCAAACCCTACTTTTATGAGGCCTATATAACATATGATCGCACTCGCGCGGTGCAAGATCGATGACAGCATGGCCGGATGCCAGCGCCAGATTTGCAAATGCGGCGCCATAGGCCGTTTATCATTCCATTCGGATGCCATTTTACAGTCCTTTAAATATCTGCGGCAACCTAGCGAGACAGACGCTCAAGTCAACGTGAAGTCATAAAAAAAGCCCCCAAAAGGGGGCCTCTTAGAATGTCTTTTCGACGCAGTTAATTACATACATACATGTAATTACCGCAGGTCTTCATGATATGCACATCCGTCCCATTCAGAGATCTGACGCGGAAGGCTTCAAGATGTCTTGGATCGTCTGTCTGGATTTTTGAATATTGCAGAACATGAGCTGTACTAAACCCGAGTAAACCTTTTGATCCATTCGGGAGCGTATCTTCGGTAAAGTCAGCCGCCGACATATCTTGGAAGTGACTATAGCCAAGTGAACGGGCCATCAGGTTCAAGAAAGCTTGATCCATACCGCCTGATTGATGCGCAGCAACAAGCTTTGCGTAGAACTGACCTGACGTTAGTCCGTGGCTATTGCCATATTGAGGATTAGAGCCAAGATAGGCGACAGTCTTGGGCGAGTAATTCGGCACGTCAAACAAGACATTAGATGACGGTCCGCAAATACGCGTAAAGTTACCAGATGTCGGCTCGGCATATGTCGTTACAGGCTCAGGTTCAGGCGCTGGAGTTGGTTCCGGCTCTGGAGCGGGCTCAGCAGGACAAGAGGATAAAGCCTCGACTTCTGATCCATCCCAACATGTATATGTTGGCGCAGGTTCCGCTGGGCAAGCAGATGCATTTTTAACATGGCTACCATCCCAACATGTAACTTTGGTTGGACAAGCCGACCGGTTTTCGGCTTCTGATCCATCCCAACAAGAGACAGCCGGAACGACAACAGGCGCTGAAGGTGTTGGCTTACAATATTTAAACAAGAACAAGGCCGCCAATAAAGCCAAGAGAAGTGGAATTAACCATCTTAGAAATCCTAAGCCGCCTCCTGTCGCAGCAGACGCTGCGGCGGCAGGCGCGGCGGCAACAGGGGCTGCAGCTTTTGCGGCAACAATCGGGGCAGCCGCTGCGGCGGCAACAATAGGCGCGGCTGCTTTCGCAACAGGCGGCGGTGTCGGCGCAACAGGTTTCGGCGTAACGACCTTAGGCGCGACTGGCTTAGGCGCGACGACAGGTGCCGCTTTAACAACTCTTGGCTTGGCTTTGGGTTTGGGTTTGCTACGTTTTCGCGTTCCCATCAAATAGGCCGCGCCCGTCGCTGCAGCCGCAGATGAACCATACCAAATTGAACGCGCGATTTCTTTGCCGTTACCAGCTTTGAGACGGTACTCATATTTTCCATTTTTCAACGGACCACGATAATCATAGCGTTTTTCGAGTTTAATATTTTTCTCAACTGAGGCGACGCCCGTATCGCGCGCTGTTGTTGTCGGATAGCCTTCAGAGATTAAGCGAATTTTACCGTTTTCAAAATGCGCGAAATAATACTGACCATCATCGCCTTTAAAACTTTCAATGCCGTTCTTACGGCCTTTGGTTTGCCGTTCATAAAAGGAGAGACGTTTATAATTATCCTCATCACTCGCGGCGCGTTTCTTAGGAGCGGCTTTAGCTGCAACCGCTTTTTTCTTAGGAGCCGTTTTCTTTTTAGCCGCAGCTTTTGGCTTAGCGGTTGATTTTTTAACACTTCCATTAAGCCGTCCAGCGACGCGCTCTGCTTCGGCGCGCGAACTTAGATTGGCACTAATGGCAATTTCTTGACCGTTACCGGCGTATAGTCCAAATCCATATTTTTTACCTGCGCGGTCATCAAAGCGGTAGCGTTTGGTAATCCTGCGGTTCTTCTTGACTGACTCTATGCCATTATCGCGCCCGGCAATCCCTTTATAGGCTTGGCTGAGCATGACGATATCACCGTCTTGATAGAGCGCAAAATAATAAGCCCCGTCTTTTTCGAATTTGGCAAAGCCGTTTTCACGCGCCTTTGTATTTTGCGTGTAAAACCTTTTCGGTTGGTACTCGTCTAGATTCCGATTGGCCATAGTTTCCCTCCACAGTGGTCGCGCCCGCACTAATGGGGTAAACATTAACTATCTGTGAATGTTTGTCCATAGGCAGACAAGGTGGTTAATTATTTAGCTTGCTCTCGTAATTGACGCCAATGGTCTAGGCGTTCACGAATGATTTTTTCACGTCCTTCACCTTTTGGCATATAAAATTCTTGGCGCTGCATGTCATCGGGAAAGTAATTTTGCCCTGAAAACCCCTCTTCCGTATTATGATCATAGGCGTAGCCATCACCATATCCGATATCTTTCATCAATTTGGTTGGCGCGTTCAGGATATGTTTCGGCGGGGCTAATGATCCCGTTTCTTTGGCGGCCCGCATCGCCGCTTTAAATCCAGCGTAAACAGCATTTGATTTAGGCGCTGTTGCCAAATGAACCACGGCGTGCGCAATGGCGAGCTCCCCTTCGGGCGAGCCTAAAAAACGATAGGTGTTTAAGGCTTCGTTTGCGATCATCAAAGATGTGGGGTCAGCTAAGCCTATATCTTCAGAGGCAAAACGGACAATGCGGCGCGCTATATATAATGGGTCTTCCCCGCCTGTGAGCATACGGGCAAGCCAATAAAGAGCAGCGTCTGGGTCAGAGCCTCGCATGGATTTATGCAAGGCCGATATTAGATTATAATGCTCGTCTCTTGATTTATCATAGGCAGGGGCGCGTTTTTGCAAAAAATTTGCAATGCCCTGACGATCCAATGGCTCTTTAACGGATAAGGAAAAAACTTCATCAGCCAGTGTTAAGAGATATCTGCCATCCCCGTCGGCAAATCCAATAAGGGTGTCACGGCCCTCCTGCGTTAACGGGAGTTTAGTGTCCATCTCGGATTCAGCCCTGATTAATAGCCCTTCCAATGCCGGCACGTCTAAGCGTTTTAAAACAAAGACCTGTGCCCGCGAAAGTAAAGCGCCATTGAGTTCAAAACTGGGGTTCTCGGTTGTGGCGCCGATCAGGGTCACGATACCTTCTTCGACATAAGGTAAAAACCCATCTTGTTGCGCGCGGTTGAACCTGTGAATTTCATCGACAAATAAAAGTGTGCCTCGCCCTGTCGCACGCCTAGTTTTGGCCGCCTCAAAAGCTTTTCGTAAATCGGCTACGCCTGAAAAGACAGCCGAGAGCTGAACAAATTCAAGCTCTGCATGATTGGCAATTAACCGCGCGATTGTTGTTTTCCCGACTCCTGGCGGCCCCCATAAGATCATCGAAGCTATACGGCCTGAGGTGAGCATACGTCCAATCGGAGCCTCTTTGCCAATGAGATGATCTTGTCCGACTACCTCTCCGATAAGTTGAGGTCGTAATCGATCCGCCAAAGGCCTCGGCGCTTCATCTTCAAGACCAGCAGATTGAAAGAGATCGGACATAAAAAAAGATGTAGAGAGGCTATAACATCTACTCAAGTCCAGAATTGAGATAATGGATTTTGATAATCAGATTGGGCACAATAGAATATGTGATAAAATTAAACCCGGCATCATTGCTGATACCGGGTTTGAAACATCATACGGGGCGCAGTGTATGATGTAATAGGTGCGTTCATCCCCACAACGAACGCTAACTAAAATTACAGTGTCGTAAGTATATTCATAAACATGAACCTAGCCTGAATGCTGTTGCACAACAGTTTATTTCTATCTACTCCGAGATTGTAAAAAAATAAAACCCGACATCATTTCTGATGCCGGGCTTTTTATATCATACGGGGCGCAGTGTATGACATAATCTGTGCGTTCATCCCCACAACGAACGCGATATAATTCCCACATGAATTATGAGTAATACTTATATTACGAACATGAATAGAAGCTGAACAACTGTTGTGCAACAGCTTAATATGCGTTAACTAAATCTTTCAACTTACACATCAGTTACAGTTATAGTGTGTAATGATATGAAGCGTAATTGGGAAATATTATGAAAAGCGACGTCAATAATCCTAATCTGTCGCTCCCCTATCATATTCGAGGCGCTTTTAGAGGCTTCGAAACATCCCTCTCGCGTTATTTAGCGACTAAAAATCTACCTCTATCTCACTTTTATATCTTACGGCTCACATGGGATCATGACGGGCATACTCAAAAACATATCGCTGACAAATCATTCATGACAGAAAGTGTCGCTTCGCAAGTTATTAAAGCGATGGAAAAAAATGGCTTATTAAAACGCAAGCTTGATCGATCTGATGCTCGAAAAAAGAAAGTTTTCTTAACCCCAAAAGGGCAGAAATTAAGAGATGAAATAATTATGCGAGGTCATAACTTATCAAACACGCATTCACCAGATATTACAGCTGAAGATATTAAAACAACCATTAATGTTTTGGTTAAGATCCGCGAAGCTTTCGATATTTATAATACCTATTATATGAAACAAAAATAACGCGGCCGAAATAACGCGAGAGGCCGCCATTAGACTTGCCCTTGCGCGAACAATCGCTAAACATCAGCCAACGGAGGGTTACATGTTAAGTTTGTTTGAAATTGCGGCGCTTTTATTAGTGCTCTCGGCAGTCTTATCTTGGCTCAACCGTGCCTATTTTAAATTACCCCATACTATTGGTCTTTTGGTCATGGCGCTTTTCGCCTCTTTTGGCCTGTTAGGGCTTGATGCCGTTCGGCCTAGCATAGGTCTTACGGACACCTTGCAATCCGCCTTAAAACAAATTGATTTTAATGAAACCTTGATGAAAGGCATGCTCGGCTTTCTCTTATTTGCCGGCGCGCTGCATGTTGATTTTGGTAAAATACGCGATGCCAAATGGGCCATTGGGTCTATGGCGACCTTAGGCGTTATTATTTCAACCTTTATCGTCGGCACTGGATTTTATTACATCGCCAAAATATTGGGCGCAGACATTCCTTATATATGGGCGCTTGTTTTTGGCTCGCTCATCAGCCCGACAGACCCTGTGGCTGTTCTCTCGATATTGAAAACCGTGAAAATGCCTAAGAGCCTTGAAGCCAAAATAGCGGGTGAGAGCTTGTTTAATGATGGCGTCGGCGTTGTTGTTTTTACTATCATTCTGGCCATCGCAGCCGGGTCCTCAGGCGATCATGCCTGGACGCAAACAATACTCTTGGCTGGCCCGGCAGAGGCCGCTGGCGGCGGGCATGCGGGCAGCGTAGGTGTCCTTGATGTTGTCGAGCTTTTTATGGTTGATGCCGTCGGCGGAGCAATCCTTGGTCTGATTGCGGGCTGGATAGCTTACCGAATGATGGCTAAAATTGACGAGCATGCCATCGAAATTTTAATCAGCCTTGCCATCGTTGCGGGCACCTATGCCCTCGCCCAGCGTATTAATATTTTAGGACATCATCTTTCCGGCCCTATCGCCGTTGTGGTTGCAGGCCTGATGATCGGCAATAAAGGCGCCTCCGTTGCGATGTCAGATCATACTAAAGATTATCTTTTCGGATTTTGGGAAATGATTGATGAAATCCTCAATTCCGTCTTATTCCTCTTAATCGGTCTTGAAATTCTCGTCCTAGGCCTCGTCCCCGAATATGCTTTCGCGGGCTTAATTGCTATTCCGCTCGTCTTACTGGCGCGCCTAACAGCCGTATCCATCCCGATGAAAATCATCGGCACCTTTAAGAACTTTACCAAAGGCGCCATTCCGGTTCTGACATGGGGCGGCGTGCGCGGCGGTATTTCAGTCGCTCTAGCTCTGTCTTTGCCCGAAAACGAATATAAACCTCTAATCCTAACGGCGACTTATTGCGTTGTTGTCTTTTCCATTATTATTCAGGGCCTAACCGTCAAAAGCGTGGTTCAAAAGGTTGTCGACCCAGACTTGATGTAAAAATGTTACATAATTAAAAAATGTTATTTAATTACATAATTTGACTTGACCTTCTAAAGCTTATTAACCAAACGACCTGCGTGAAGGGTTTACAATTATACCATTGGCTCATCGGAGCCTTAGTTGCTTTGTTTATATCTCTACAAAGCTATTCCTTGTCTCATGCGACCAGCTTTGGTGATGATCATCATGAACATGAAGGCATAGCTTGCCAGATAATGGTTATCGCATCGGATGACGATGTCGCTCTGCCTTTAATAACGCCTGACTATAATCTCCAAACTATTACGACACGGGATAATTATAGTTTTTCTGAAACGCCAACTCCCTTTTCAATATGTCATAGCCGAGCACCGCCGCCTCGCGGGCCGCCAGCTCTTTTAAAATAAGTCCAATCTTGCCGTGTCTTTATGCGGCCAAATCCATTTATTTTTAAGAGTTTATCATGTTTAAAACCGCTTTATACGGCGCGTCCTTGACCGCCATTTTATTATACCTTCCTGCAACCGCCTTTGCGCAAGACGCCGAAGACGAAATTATCGTGACGGGTTCACCCCTCACACGGTCAGTCAATGAAGCCATTACAGGCCTCTCTGTTCTCACGGGCGATGAATTAGACCTAAGATTAGCCGGAACCATCGGGGAAACCCTCAAAACAGAACCGGGTGTTTCATCGACATTTTTCGGCGCTGGTGCATCCCGTCCAATCATTCGCGGACAAGGCGGAGACCGCGTGAGAGTACTGACCAATGGCGTCGGCTCAATTGACGCCTCATCCGCCTCCCCTGACCATGCTGTCGCGGCTGAACCCGCTCAAGCCGAACGCATTGAAGTTGTCCGCGGCGCCTCACTTTTACGTTACGGATCATCCGGCTCAGGAGGTATTGTAAACGTAATTGACGGACGAATTCCAACCAAAGTTCCTGAAGACGGTATCGATGGAGCTTTGCGCGTTGGCGGCAGCACTGTGGATAATGGATTTGAAGCTGCGGGCTCAGTCGATATCGGGGCGGGAAATCTCGTCTTGCATCTAGACGGCACCTATAGAGATAGTGGTAATTATGACATTCCCGGCTTTGCTGAAAGCGTGCTATTTCGCGAACTTGAAGAAGCAGAAGAAGGCGGCGAAGAAGAAGAGGGTGAAGAAGAAGCCTTTGGAACGCTCGAAAATTCTCAGACCGAAACATCAGCCTTCACGGCCGGAGCTTCCTTTGTCGGCGAAAATAGTTTTATCGGTCTAGCCGTCCATAAGTTTGATTCCGATTATGGCATTCCCGGCGGACATGAAGAAGGCGAAGAAGAAGAAGAAGGTGAAGAAGGCGAGGAAGAAGAAGAAATGGTCACAATTGACCTTGACCAAATTCGTGTTGACCTCAACGCCGCTTTGGAATTTGACGGCTTTATCGAAAAAATTCAATTTTACGGCGGATATGCAGATTATGAACATACTGAATTTGAAGCCCCTGGTGAAGTCGGAACTGTTTTCGCGAATGAAGGTTTTGAAGGCCGTTTAGAAGCCATTCAAGCTGAAAACAATGGATGGCGCGCGGCTTATGGCGTGCAAATTCGCAGCCGTGATTTTTCTGCCATTGGTGAGGAGGCCTTTGTACCGCCAACAGTCACAGACCAATTTGGGATTTATACCTTTCAAGAAAAAGACCTTAACAACATTCATCTCGAAGGCGCTGCTCGCTATGAGCTAACAGATCAAACCAATAGCGTAACCACTGAAGACGTCTCATTTAATTTATTCAGTGTCTCAGTTGGCGGCGACATTCACGCAACGGATACGGTACGATTTGGCGGAACTCTATTTCGCACAGAACGCGCCCCGACAACCGAAGAGTTGTTCTCAAACGGCCCTCACCTCGCGACAAGTCAATTTGAAGTCGGCGACCCTAATTTGGATAAAGAGGTTGCCACAGGCGTCGAAGGTTCAATCAGGTATAGATCCGAAAACAACTTCCTGACGTTAAATGCCTTTTATACAGATTATGGAGATTACATCTTTGAACAGGCACAGGGAGCCGAGGAAGATGGTTTAGCTCTCTTTCAATTTGTCGGTGAGGACGCATCATTCCGAGGATTTGAAATCCAAGGCGGAACAAAACTCGCCACATTTGGGACATTTGATATAGGTGTCGATGCTTTAGCTGAATTTGTGCGAGCAAGTACGGATAGCGGTAATTTACCCCGTATTCCGCCTCTCTCTATTTTAGCTGGAATCGAAGCTGAAAGCGAAACCTTGAACTTACGGGCAGAAATTGATTTTGCGGCTGCGCAAAATAACAACGCGAGTTTCGAACTTCCGACGGACTCTTATAGTCTTGTCAATTTATTTGCGACATGGAAAGCGCCAGTCTTTGACGACAATGTCAAAATAAGCGCCTCGGTTCTTAATCTATTCGATGAAGATGCGCGTCAGCATTCGTCTTTCTTGAAGGATACTGTCCCGTTACCCGGTCGTAACTTTAAAGTGGCACTCATAGCTAAGTTTTAAAGGCATCTGCATTTAAACGATACAGAAGTTGAATTGAAACTCACAACCAGTATAGGCAATCCTTAGACTAAGAGGATTGCCTATGACCACGCGGATTGCCATTAATGGATTTGGCCGGATTGGCCGCAATGTGCTGCGCGCCCTGCACGAAGACGAACGCAAAGACATGGAAGTCGTTGCGATTAACGACCTGGCGTCAACGGATAATCTTGCTCATCTCCTAAAATATGACTCTGTTCATGGACGGTTTAACGGCCAGATAAATTTCACCGAAAACTCAATAGATGTTGGCGATGGGCCTATCGAAGTCACCGCTATTCGGAATTTGGAGGACCAAAACTGGAAAGATAACGGCGTTGACATCGTTATGGAATGTACCGGTATTTTTAGAGCGCGAGATGCGGCGGCCAAACATATAGACGCCGGCGCAAAACGCGTCTTGATTTCAGCCCCCGGCAAAAACGCCGACAAAACGATTGTCTATGGCGTTAATCACGACACGCTCACCAAAGATGATCTTGTTGTCTCTAATGGCTCTTGCACAACCAACGCACTCGCACCGCTCGCCAAAATATTAAATGATGCCTTTGACGTCGAAAATGGCTTTATGACAACCATACATGCCTATACTGGCGCGCAGCCTACGCTCGACCGCGTTAACCGGAAAGATTATAACCGCGGGCGCGCCGCCGCTATGTCGATGATCCCGACAACCACAGGCGCGGCCAAAGCGATTGGATTGGTCCTGCCTGAACTCAACGGAAAAATCGACGGCAAAGCTATCCGCGTGCCGACTCCCAATGTGTCAATTGTCGATTTATCAGTGAATATCGCCAAAACGGCGACCATAGAGGCTGTGCATGACGCCTTCCGCGCAGCAGCCAATGGCCCCATGAAAGACATCCTTCAGATCATTGACGACAAAGTTGTCTCTATTGATATGAATCATGACCCCCATTCTTCCAGCCTTGTTACAGGTGAAACAGTTGTGATGGGCGGAAAATTCATCCGCGTTCTATCATGGTATGATAATGAATGGGGCTTTTCCAATCGGATGCTAGATACCGCTGCCGCGATGAGTAAATTTCTTTAACAACAGCTCACTGCACTATCGTTCATGGCAAAAATAAAGGCGCACCCAAGGTACGCCTTTTAATTCATTTATTTATCACAAATGGACTGGCTAAAGAAACTTCTTCGCCATATTCGCTACGCCGCCCAGACCTCCAAGAGAGTCTAGAAGCGAGCCGCCACTACTCGATTTATCGACCATTTGCGGGATCGCATCTTGAAGACCTGCAAGTAATGAGCCTTCATCCGTGCCAAGTTCGGCAGCAGCTTGTGAGATTTTTTCTCCGCCCAAAACATCTTTGAGCTGGTCGGCAGAAATTTCAGCATTCTCTCCATCACCCAACCAAGATGATGCCACGTCACCAAGACCTTTGGATTGTAGTCCGTTTACGAGATTCCCAATATCAAGGCCGCCTTCTTTACTTTGCCCTAGAAGACTGCCCATCGCTTGATTAAGAGCAGCCCCGCCTAAATTTCCACCTAATTTTTTGGCCAATAAGCCAGTCGCGAGTTTCATTACATCCATAATCAATGCTTTCTTTGAATGAGGGTTACAGTTAGAATCAATCTATAGATGAATAAGCCAGAAATGTTAGTAGCTTATACAGTTTGTCATGATAATTTTACAGTTCAGTCTTACATAACTGCATAATGATAAAGCCGCCTCATATCTCAAAATTATGCATGAAACGGCTTAACTATTTCAGTTTATCCTAAGCTTTTACTTCAGGATAGGTAATTGATGGGCCGAGATTTTCTATAACCTCACGGGCATTGAAGGAGTTTTCTCCATCAGATCCGGCAATCCGGCCAAATTTAACCTCTGCAGTGGCGCGGTATTTTGTAATCTCGCGTACATCCAAGTTATTAAATCCACCGCCAAAGCCGCCTCCAAATCCGCCAAAGCGGCTAAAACCACGGTTTCTAAAGCCAAAACCTCTATTAAAGCCGCCAAAGCTTGAAAAGCGAGTCCCGCGGCTCCATCCAAACCGTGGATTATAAAAACTATAATTAAAGAACGGATCGTTGAACCTGCCAAAGGAGCTACCACCGGTCGTTCTGAGGCGCGTCTTTTCTTCGGTATCACGCTCTGTCAGCGTGAAAGTTTCAAAGCCGCGCTCAACGGCTAGCTCTGCCGCGCGATAAATCAGATAGTTTTCAACCGTATCACGTTCTGTCAAAGAATTGCCCGCAAATGATACACGGGCACGGTCATTTTCGATAAGCGTTTGAGAAAACCCGTCAAAGGCGCCAGGTTTTGAGGCCGCTTGATACGGCGTAGAGGTCGCGCAAGCCGATAAAACAGCAACTGACGCGGCCAGTAAGAGGTGACGTAATTTCATGGGGATGTCTCCTATATTCGTCAAGTTTATAGCGCATTGTCCCTGAACGCTTACTGACTATATAGGCTAATTTGATAGAATTTTCAATGCATAGGACTGCACATCACAGTGACAATATTGTGAGTTAACGGTTGCGCCACATACTCACGATGGCCCAAAACAAAAGTAATGTCGCCGTCAAAAAGACCGGAATCGCGTAAATTTTCGGCAAATCACTGATAAACACAAGAATGAGCGAGAGTAAAAACCAAGGCAGGATCAGCACCAAAGCCCATATCATATGTTTAACATTTATCCCTTTTTTATAGGCTTTAAGAGCGATCATCGCATTTAACCCCGCGGGTACAAACCCAAAAGCCCCAACGCCAAAACACAAAATAAAGGCTGAGATAATCCCCCAGAGATGGGAGTCATTTTCCAGAAAACGGGTGAAAAACAATACCGAATATCCAAACGCTATAACCGCCACTAAAGTCGATATGATCCCTGCTAAGAGATCGGCGAGCGTCCCGCGATAGGCAGGTCTTTCGATGCTCTCTTTAGCGTCATATATGGGGACAATGCGTTCCATCCCCTATTCATAAGCCCTTTGGGTTTAACAGCTTATGAATTTTAGGGTTAAGCCGTCAGTCTTCGCCTGAGAGACGTTCAGATATGTAACTATATCCAAGCTCATAGAGGCCAATGACAGAGAGGCCTAGATATAACCCTATAACGCCGCCTTTTGTAATAGCTGGAAAGGTGGTGGCTTTCAATGCAGGCACAAGCAACCATAATATTATAAGAGGTATAACCACCAAAGCTATATGGGCACTGCGCATATCCATCTCCGTCTAAGAGATAAATCCATGCAAGGACTGTGCCGAGTATATGGTTTTAACGGGCTTGTAATTCTTGATATAGCAAAGAAAATCTACTTCATAACTAGGTTAAGCCACAATAAAAAAGCCCGCCTTTTAAGGGCGGGCTTTCTTTTTTTATTTGCGCTGAATTAATGCGCGAGAACCGCCAGTAGAAGCAGCGCGATGATGTTGGTGATTTTAATCATCGGGTTGACCGCTGGGCCAGCTGTATCCTTATAAGGATCTCCAACCGTATCGCCTGTCACGGAGGCCTTGTGAGCTTCAGAGCCCTTACCGCCATGATGACCATCTTCGATATATTTCTTGGCATTATCCCAAGCACCGCCGCCAGCTGTCATAGACAGCGCTACGAACAAACCTGTGACGATGACGCCGAGAAGCATCGCGCCAAGTGACGAGACAGCCGCGGCATTACCCGCCATCATTTTGACAGCGAAGAACAGCACAATCGGCGCCAAGATTGGAAGCAAGCTTGGCTTGATCATTTCCTTGATCGCCGCGCCTGTCAGAAGATCAACCGCTTTGGCATAATCTGGACGAGATGTTCCCGCCATAATACCGGCATCAGCTTTAAACTGACGGCGAACTTCTTCGACAATCGCGCCAGCCGCTCGGCCAACAGATTGCATGGCCCAAGCACCAAAGAGATATGGCAGCATGCCGCCGACAAATAATCCAACAATCACATAAGGGTCTGTCAGGCTGAAGGAAAGAGTCCCAAGTCCATCAAAGAAAGAGCCTGGCGCAGCCGTACTCGCGAAATATTCAACGTCTTTGTAATAAGCCGCAAAGAGCACAAGCGCGCCCAGACCGGCAGAGGCTATGGCGTAACCTTTGGTAACAGCCTTTGTTGTATTACCCACAGCGTCCAGCGTATCGGTTGTATTACGCACTTCGGAAGGCAGTTCCGCCATCTCGGCAATACCGCCCGCATTATCGGTCACCGGACCAAAAGCGTCGAGCGCCACGATCATACCGGCAACACCGAGCATAGCTGTCACAGCAATTGCAATACCGTAAAGACCAGCAAGGCTATAAGTCGCGATAATACCAAACACGATAATCAAAACCGGAATAGCTGTGGCTTCCATAGAGACCGCTAGGCCTTGGATAACGTTGGTGCCGTGACCAGATTCAGAGGCTGCAGCTACAGATTTGACAGGCTTATAATTTGTGCCTGTATAATATTCTGTGACAACAACAATCGCGCCTGTGATTAACAAGCCAATGAGTGAACAGAAAAACAGAGCTTTCCCTGTCATACCTGTATCGGCAATCGCGCCGAAACCTGTCATGTGATGCGTGACCGCGCCAATGGCAAGAGCCGATAAAACGCCTGTTGCGATGAGGCCTTTATACAAAGCGCCCATAACATTAGTTGAGCCTTTACCTAGACGGACAAAGTAAGTTCCGATGATTGAGGTAATGATACACACCGCCGCAATCGCCATAGGGTAAAGCGCTAGAGAGCCCACAGCGCCGAACAAAATCGACCCTAAAACCATTGTGGCCGCAATCGTGACAACATAGGTCTCGAACAAGTCAGCCGCCATACCCGCGCAATCCCCAACATTATCGCCAACATTATCGGCGATTGTCGCTGGGTTACGAGGGTCATCTTCGGGAATACCCGCTTCAACTTTACCGACCAAGTCACCGCCAACATCAGCACCCTTTGTAAAGATACCACCACCAAGACGGGCAAAAACAGAAATCAGCGAAGCACCCAATGAAAGAGAAACTAATCCGTCAATCACGCCACGCGCATCTGCGCCCATGACTTTTGTTAATATCGCATAATATCCAGCTAGACCGAGTAGAGCAAAACCTGCGACCAGCATCCCTGTAATCGCACCTGCTTTGAACGCGATGTTAAGACCAGCGCCAAGGCTACTCCGTGAAGCTTCAGTTGTCCGCACATTGGCTTGTACCGAGACCAACATGCCGACATAACCCGCAATCCCTGAGAGCACTGCGCCTAGCACAAAGCCAACAGGGGCAATTGCATTTTGGAATAAGAGCCCGAGCAAAATCGTGACAACAACGCCAACAATGGCAATCGTTTTATATTGTTTGTTAAGATAGGCTTTCGCGCCTTCCTGAATCGCGCCGGCGATTTCATTCATGCGTTCATTGCCCGT
>CAYYMI010000017.1:0-47331 GCA_964472905.1 uncultured Hellea sp.
CTTTCGCGCCTTCCTGAATCGCGCCGGCGATTTCATTCATGCGTTCATTGCCCGTTGAGGCCTTCATCAGGCTGGCACGGGTGATAACCCCGTAGAGCACGGCAAGCGCACCCGCTATGATAATTAGTGTAAGAGTCATTGTAGATCTCTCCTCATAATTTGAGCCCATTATTTTTGGGCTTCGGTGTTATGAAGTTGGCCGCACGTAGAACAAATTGGTGCGCTTCCCCTCGCTTAAGTGAAGTTGGCCGTGTCCCTCCCCCAATTACATAGAGTGGCACGCTTCCCCTCGCGGTTAATGACTTTGTTTTAAGGGTGTAAAATCGATTAATCAAGTGACGTTTGAATAAGAACCAGAGGTTAAAATATAGCATTTTGTTCGCGGACTATTCAAAAAAATAGCTTTGAAAAACCGCCTGTAAAGTTATCACGTCATTATGAGTGAAACAAAAGTAGGGTTCCAAGCCGCGGCTAATAGCTTAAGCGAAGAGAGTGGTGGCTTTCGCGGGCACATCCCTGACGCCTGGCGCCAAGGCCGCACCCTTTATGGCGGTCTGACAGCGGGCCTAGCTTTAACGACAGCGCAAAAGCAATTTCCTGACCTTCCGCCCTTCCGGAGCGCCACTATCAATTTCATTGGCCCTGTCACGGAAGACCCCATTTTTAGGGCTCGTCTATTGCGCAAAGGCCGCAATGTCACCTCTGTCCTAACCGAGGCTCATATCGGAGAAACGTGTATTACAAATGCCACCTTTATTTTCGGGGCGTTGCGCTCATCGGATTTAAGCGTACCCTTACCTGCGCCGCAGGCGCCACCGCCTGCAAAATGCGAGCTGCTCACCCCGCCAAAATTTAGAGACTTTGTACCTGGTTTTTTTAATCGTTTTGAAACCCACCTTATAGATGGAGGGCGGCCCATGAGCGGCCATCATGAAGGCTATATCCGTGTCTGGTCTCGCCATAAAGACCCCGCCTCGAGAGAGGGCATTGCCAGCCTGTTGACACTTGGAGATGTGCTCCCGCCTGCTGCCATGTCTCTCGTCAAAAAAATGGGCGCTATTAGCTCCGTGAACTGGATATTCACCACCTTCACTGATAATCCACAAACCGAGGATGGATGGTGGCACGTCGATTCTAGATTAAGCGCCGCCCAAGGCGGTTATTCTTCGCAAGTCATGCGGATATGGAATACAAAAGGAGAGCTGGTGGCCGAAGGCATGCAATGTGTCACCATTTTTATATAACGACCCTTATGAGGGCCTCGTCTTTACCCGCGCTACTCTGCACTCTCACTTTGCATCTGGACATAATTCTGGATGCCCATTTGTTTAATCAAGTCAAATTGGGTCTCAAGGAAATCGACATGTTCTTCTTCATTGACCAATATCCCTTGTAAGAGATCGCGTGACCCGTAATCACGCACCTTTTCACAATGCTCCACTGCGTCGCGGTAAATCGGCAGGGCGATATCTTCGAGCTTCATATCGCATTTTAAAATCTCTTCGACGGTCTCGCCAATATAAAGTTTACCAAGGTCCTGAAGGTTCGGTAGTCCGCCCAAGAACAGGATACGCTCGATAATCTTATCGGCATGCTCCATCTCTTCGATACTCTCTTTATATTCTTTCTCGGCGAGTTTGCTCACGCCCCAATCCTTGAGCATGCGCGAGTGAAGGAAATATTGATTAATCGCTGTCAGCTCAGCCTTTAGGGCTTTATTGAGAAATTCGATTGTTTTTTTATCACCGCGCATGTGACTCTCCTTTTATTTATGACCGTCATTGAGCAGGAGATGGCGGGGGTCAATAGAAAAAGGCGAGACTGCAAATCACTCGCAGAGATTTCTGCGCAGCTGATAATCAGTTGCAAATATACGCTTAAAAAGAGGCTTAAATGAGAGGAAAAGCTATTCCGCGGCTTCTAGTATGGGGCACGCGGCCCGTAGTTCGGCAAGGCGCGAGTTAATATCCGCGCGGCATTGACCACAGTTAAATTTAGTCTTGCAGGCTTTCATAACGCAGCCGGC
The DNA here is from genome assembly GCA_964472905.1 of uncultured Hellea sp. Classification (GTDB taxonomy): domain Bacteria; phylum Pseudomonadota; class Alphaproteobacteria; order Caulobacterales; family Maricaulaceae; genus Hellea. The sequence continues at coordinate 2,027 of CAYYMI010000017.1, forward strand.
CGTCTCTGCCCCTTGGCCAGCCGCGGCGTCAACTTTGGCCGTATTGATATTATTGCACACGCAATGAATCATGGGGTTTATATAGGCCAGTTGAGAATGATTGTCAATAACTTTGAGAATGATTTGCAAGAACAAAATACAGTTAGGGTAAATTTGGGGTAAAGATAGCTAATGGTTCAAATGTATTTAAGATTATCTTGTGCGGCGGTAAAAATCAGGCGGTTTATTGGCGAGCCATCTGATAAAAGCCTGAATATCTGGATGCATCTTTAATGCAGCTATGGTTTTCAAATGAACAAGTTCTCTTCGGGAAAAAACTTTATGGATTTTACGGTGGCAAATCGGGTGAACGGATACGGTTTCCTTACCGCCTTTGGATTTAGGAATGACGTGATGTTTCTCACTCTTCTGACCCAAAGGCCGGTCACATAGAGGACAGATGTTATCCTGCATCAATCGAATGCGCTAAAACACGGCTGACATAGGATAGGTTTTCACCGCTTTGGTCGCACCATGTATCAAAGGCCGCCTGCACCGCGGTCTTAGCTGATTTCGATGTTGCAGGTTTATCAATGATATCGGCATGAATGAGCGCCGCTGTGACATCTTTAGATAAGATGATGCTCGGAATACCTGAAAAGCGTAGGGCGTAACTTGCCGTATTCGCTCCGAGGTGAGAGCCTTGTTTTTGTAGATATGTGAGAAGCCCGAAATAATCGCTGGAAGGCCAGTAACGAATAAAAGCGTCTGCACTGCCCGCCTGCGCGGCCATGCCTAAAATCATATCGGCATTTTTGGGTACGGTTTTGATTTTAACGGGATTACGCACAATCGCCTTATCAGAGGTCAAACGTTCCATATCGTCCATATCAATCGCGGAACATTTACCGGGATCAAAATTCCAAAAAGCTTTTTCAAATTCGTCCCATTTATTTTCGACCACTGTCCAGTTAAATCCGGCTTGGAAGATACGCTTTGAAAATTCAGACAGCCAACGATCATCCGATTTAGGCTCGGTCAGCGCCGCTGTATTTACCCCGTAATAATGCGACGCTAGTTTTTCGCGAAAGGCGTCTTCCCCGCCATGACGGTTCGCGGCGCGTTGAAAGATAGTCTCAAAATTTTGCATTATTACCTCACCGTTTATCAATAGGGTCGCTGGGTTTGAATATGGTCTGGTGCGGGGTTTGCCCCTTTTCACCTTTGGCCTTCACATATTGCGCATTATAAACACCGTCTTGAGACGGCGTTTTACCCTCTGCGGCAGCCTTCGCAATATTAGCCCTTTGCGCCGCAACATTGGCCGCTCTAGCTTTCCCAAATGCTGTAAGCTCCGCCTTAAATCCGGGGTCAGACGATAAGGCTACGATTTCGAGTTTGGTCTCGTCAATGAGGGTAAGTGGAAAGGGCATAACACGTGCTAACGGCTCCCCCTTCTTGAAAGTCACGGGGATACCCGCCTTATTCAGTTTCCAATTTACCGTAAATGGAAAAGGCAGCCAATCTGTACGTACAAAAGCATCTAACGGCTGGGCGCCATTATGTTCATGATTGGCAGGTCCGCAAATATATAACCCTAGATCCGGTGAGGTCTTAAATAGGAAAGGTACATACCACGTCGCAATACCGCTACCGAAATGCGAACTGGCCGTAAATAAGCCGCGCTGCTCGCACTCAACCTTGATATTTTCAATGCGTTGTCCTCCATCCCAGATAAGGGTAGTGTCAGCCGGGTTAAGCAATTCCCAACCCATTGTATTGGCGGCCAATAGAGGTATGCAGCGATAAATATAACCTGCAGGAACTGCGTCCATCCAATCACGCCGCGGCGGCGAAGGCCGAATATGCTCATCGACAACAATATTTGCGCCGTCGACAACATGAGCTCGGATTGTATTTGGAGGAATGTTTAGGCTTTCGGGCATAATTTATGGTTCCGTCAGTTTATCAATTAAGGCCAAAGCCTCGGGGCTGGTCCAATCAGCTTCGCCGGGCAGTCGCGCGATTTCCTGACCTCTTTGGTTATAGAAAACCGATGTCGGTAGGCCCGGTAAAAGAAGCTCGGAACTTAGGCTGAAACTGGCATCATGCCAGCCTGCAAGGTTATCAATACTATTCTCTTTAAGCCATGACGCAGCTTCTTGAGCCGTGCGATCTAGACTGACGGTCACGACTTCAAACTTTGCATTGCCCCGCTCATTTTGCAGCGCGTTCAATGCCGGCATTTCGGCGATACAAGGCGCGCACCATGTCGCCCAAACATTAAGCAGGATGACTTTCCCTCGATAATCAGAGAGCTGCATTTGGGTCTTGTCCGGCAGAAGAAAGGTCATGTTGGGCTGAACAGGCGGACCTTCTAAAATCGTCAATTTTTTAAGGCTGTCTTTAGCAAATAAGTCTAAACCCGTTTTAGGCACAGAGCAGGATTGCACAATCACAAGCAATACGGCAAAGACACCGCCAATTATCATAACGCGAATAGCGTTGGGCAACGTAAAGAAAGATGAGCTAGCCATGGCGAAAACGTCTAAGGGAAAAAAATCAAAAGGCCAAGGCCAGTCAAAAGGTCAGTCAAAAGGTCAATCCATGTGGGGCGGACGCTTTAGCGCGACGCCTGGGGAATTGATGCAGGCTATTAATGTCTCAATTGATTTCGACAAACGTTTGGCAACCCAAGACATCCGCGGCTCCAAAGCTCATTCAGCTATGCTTGCTGCGCAAGGCATCATCACCAAAAAAGATATGCGGGCCATCCATAAAGGCTTGACTGAGATTGAAAAAGAAATCGCGTCAGGCACCTTCCCATGGTCGCGCGATCTCGAAGATATTCACCTCAATATCGAAAACCGCCTCAAAGATAAAATTGGCGATGCAGCGGGCCGCCTCCATACGGGCCGCTCGCGTAATGACCAAGTGGCAACAGATTTCCGTCTCTGGGTACGTGACCACCTCGATCAATTTGACGCGCAGCTCGATAAGCTCCAACGCGCCTTACTCGACCAAGCGGCAGAAAACGCAGATACCATCATGCCCGGCTTCACCCATTTGCAAAGCGCGCAGCCTGTCACTTTTGGTCATCACATGCTCGCCTATTTAGAAATGTTTGCGCGGGACCGCGACCGGTTTAAAGATTGCCGTGAGCGCATGAATGAAAGCCCGCTTGGCGCCGCCGCTCTGGCTGGAACGCCTTATCCGATTGACCGTAAAGCGACAGCCAAAGAGCTCGGCTTTGCGCGGCCTTTGGCCAATTCGCTTGACGCTGTCTCCGCCCGCGATTTTGCGCTTGAGGCCCTCGCCGCCGCCAGTATCTGCGCGACGCATCTCTCGCGCCTGTCCGAAGAGATTGTCATTTGGACGAGCGCGCAATTCCAATTCATCACGCTTACCGATGCCTTTACAACGGGCAGTTCTATCATGCCGCAAAAGCGTAACCCCGATGCCGCAGAGCTTATCCGTGCCAAAGTAGGCCGGATTATGGGCGCGCTGACCAGTTTGACCATTGTCATGAAAGGTCTGCCGCTGGCCTATTCCAAAGATATGCAAGAAGACAAAGAACCTGTCTTTGACGCCTTTGACGCCCTCGATTTGGGCCTTGCCGCCATGGCGGGCATGGTCTCGGATATGAAACCCAATAAACCCCGTCTCGCCGAAGCGGCAGGCGCAGCCTATTCCACCGCAACGGATTTGGCCGATTGGCTTGTTCGGAAGCTGAATATGCCGTTTCGTAACGCGCACCACGTCACAGGCACCATCGTTGCCATGGCGGAAAAGCAAGGCAAGACCTTGGACGAACTTGACCTAGCCGACATGCAAAGCGTGGAACCGAAAATCACGAAAGACGTGTTTAAAGTGCTCTCGCCCCTCGCCTCAGCCAAAAGCCGCGTCAGCTATGGCGGCACTGCGCCGCGGGAAGTCAGGAAGCAAGTGAAACGGTGGCAGAAAAAATTAGAATAATTTTATTTGCCGTGTCTGAGCGAACACTTTATTTCATTTGGAACGCCGAGAGAAATTTAAAAGGCGCTCTTCTGGGGCTTTATGATATAATTAAAGGCATACACTCATGCTCCCTGTGTGAAATTGCTTATGATGGCCGAAAGCCCAAAGCAAAATGGGACTCTTATAAGGTCGGCTTAAAATCAAGTCATAATATTACGGCTATTGAGTATTATAAAAACCAACTACCCGAGGAGTTTGAAACAATTATCAAGAATGACTTTCCATCAGTTATAGGACGGGATTCTAACCAAACTCTATCAATCCTTTTAGGCGGCAAAACCATCACGCAATGTCATGGAGATATAAATCAATTTATAAATTTACTAGATAAAGCTATCTTAAATTGGATTAACCGCTCTTGATATAATCACGTGTGCCCGATGAGTAGGCAATCATCATAATAGCAGGTTTATTACCAATATTACGGGTTTGGTGAGATGTACCCATCGGGATTAAGCATGTATCTCCGACAGATAATGTTTGTATTTTTGATCCGATAGATTGTTCAATCTGGCCGTCTAAAACATGTATTGTTTCGGTGCAATTAGTGTGATGATGTTTCTCTGATGTTACGCCAATGGCGACCGTCATTTTCGCAAGGCTAGCGCCCGCTCGGTCATCAACCTTATCATCCATGAGCCACTGCATGGTCACTCCATTAGATGTATCGACTTGGCTCACTTGCAGTCTCTCGCAGCCATACCCAATACATCCAAAACCCGCGTCTCTGCGTCCGCATCATTAAGGGTTTTCTTAAGTGTGGTGCTCTTCCACTTCATAACCCACGCCCCTACCTCTTGATCCCATTCTGTATTGAGCGCCAGATCATCACCATCGGCGCGGATGAGGATGCGCATCAAGCGATCATTTTTCGACCCTAGTGATTTGGATGTCGCGTAATCTTTATTATCCGCCGCGATAAAGACAGGAAGCTCTGCGCCGCCAAAACTCATGGAAAGCTGACAGACTTTATTTTCATGTCCGCCGAAATTGGCTGTCCAGAACATACGTTCTTTTATGGTTTCTGGGGCCGTTTCGCCCATATTCGACAAAGCCGCAAAAGCGGCTTCGGCGGCTGTGTTAAGTTGGCCTTGATTGCTGGCCGGAATAACCAGCCGTTTGATAATATCTGACGCGCTATCTTTCACGGTTAAAGCGCCTGACTTAACTGTATCCGTCACCGTTTCGGCGGCATTGCCCACAGCGCGGGCAGGCGCGGTCACCAGCTTATAAACCGAAAATCCTGTAAAGACGATGAGCCCCAGACAAATTGCTATCGCGACCCATTTAATCGCCCCAAAGGCATTATTGGCCGCATCAGCAACGCTTGTAACGCTTTCGCGTGCCTGATTCGCTTTACCTAAAAACTCGCCTGCTTTTATCTTTTTCGGGGTGGGGTCGGTCTCGTCTTCACTCATAAGTCATATGTCGCATAATTTAAGCGGCGCGCCAATGGGGGAAATTACGAGGATTGAGTTGGCAGCGGTAATTTTTCCAATCGCTCTGCCAGCTCCGTCATAACAAAAGCGCGCTTGGCTGGGCTATAGCGTGTCCACATGGCAATTTCTTCTCGTGAACGCCCGCAGCCTTTGCAAAGCCCCTGCTCCAGATCAAGGTCACAAATGAGTTTGCACGGGCTTTGAATGTCAGGGGATTGACTCAGCATTACTTCCACCCGCGATCTGTCATCAGATATGTGGCAAAACTAGCGAGCCAGTGACTGCCTGAATAATGCTCATCGCTGACAGCCGCCACACCCGTATCCGCATGTATTTTCGCCGCTGCCACAAGAGAGGCTTTACGATCATCTCCATCAGGTAGCGCCCGCGCAATATTATAGAGATTCCACGCCCGTGATGAATTAACACCGTCAAGATGTACCAGCTTGCCATCACTGGCATCTTTCACAATGCCGGGAGCGAGCCAATCTCCAGAGCCATTTGTCGGAATTGTCGGCATGAATGTCGTCAGCCATTGCGAAAATTCAGCCTCGGAGAATATCCGGCGCATCAAATCCGCTTCCATAAGGCACGGCGAGAGAAAGTCCTCCCCGCTAGGCTCATAAGCCAGCGGGCAATTCACATCCTCTTTATGAAAGGCCAATGATTTCTCAATGATAAGACGTTCCATCTCTTCATCTTCGGCCACACGAGCCCAATCCAGCATAAGTCCAAAGGCAAAAGCGCTTTGGTTATGCGTGCCAAGCCGTATGGGATAAGCGAGTTTCGGTAGCCACGCTTTGAGACTATCAGCGATGTCGCGCTCTAACTGTTCAAGATTACGGAGCCAAGCCTTGGCTTGCGGGTCATCAGTATCTTGGATCCATTCGCGCAGTTCTGCCGTGAGCTGAAGGTACCACGCCACCCCGTAAGGCCTCTCCCATGACCCGCGAGCAGGCCTCGCGAAATTGGCAACTTCGCCGGCCATATTCTCGGCTGAAAAACTTTGTGACAACTTAGCAATCGCCTCATCCCTCCAAGGGGCGTCTTGAGGGCCAACGCGTAAAAGGCGGACAAGTAACCAATGTCCATGAACTGAGCTATGCCAATCGAAACATCCGTAAAAGGCCGGAAACAACTCTTTCGGGCGGCCTATCTCTTCGGCTGTATTCGTTGTCCTCGAGATCTTATTCGGGAACTCCTGATGCACACAGGTCAGTGCTAAAGCCGAAAACCGATCTGCCAGATCAGGTGAAATGGTGGTCGGGTATTCAAGAGCTAGCGCAGCAGCAGTAGGAATAGCAACAGACTTAGGAGCCTCAGCCTTTATCTCTTCTCCAGAAGAGCAAGCCGATAAACATAAGGCGGAAAAAATAGCTAAACAGATCTTTTTCATAAGGGCAATCTAACCCTTAACGACCTATATGCAAATTATTCCGTGCCATCTTTATCTAGGTCTAATTTAACCTGCGTTTCTTCATACCGATAAAGAAGTCCGTTTGGACTGGGATATCCATCCAGAGCTTTTATAGCGAGTTTGACTTCAGGCCTAATTTTATCACTCAAGTCTGGCTTTGGCGCATAAAAGTTTTCACGATCTTGATCATGTCTTTTGCTTCGGTGCAAGAGTCCTTGGCGAGTGCATGACTTGGAGAGATAATTGCCGCAAAACTTGCGAAAACAAGACTAGTTTTCAGGAGAGCTTTCATCTGTATCTTCTCCCCATCCAAACCGTTTCATGGTTTTCACACTGACGGTCGGCTGCAATTGATACCCACCGCCTTTGACAATCAGAGCCTCTGCGCCCATCTCCTCAAGATCTTTAAAGGAGACAACATGCATGTCTTTGTGAAGCTCTGGCGTTAAAGCCGTTTCAGCGCCGTTAACACTGGCAAAAACTTGTGATGTCAGACGAAGGTCATCATACCGAATGGCCAAATATTTGGTATCGGGCATGAACATCCTCACAGCGGCCGGTATCATTTTCTTATAAAATGTCTTCGCATCTTTTGTGCCTTCTTTAAGCTCAGCCATGTTATGACGTCCTGAACGGTTATGAAAGAGCGGCGAGAGTCCCATTTCAAAATAAAGGCCTTCATCATTTTCTGGTCGGTTCGCGCGCGCCTTATCCGCAACGCAAACATCACCGTCTGAATGATCCATAGCTGTTTTGAGGAAAGTTGGCGTATTTCCAGACGGTTTTTCAACCGGAACATCCAATTCTGAAGTCTCCGTGCGGATAAAAAAGCGCTCAGGCCAACTGCCGCCATCCTTGATTAAAAACTTAGGCTCCAAAGACACATCCACAATGTCACGGCGCTTAGCCTCAACCTCGCCCAATTTTTTGACAAGCTTGGGCACATCTTTGGCTGGGAAACAAAACACCTCACCGCGTAGTTTTGGCTCAGCATGTGCTGTCCCAATCACGCTAAATGATAGTAGTCCAGCCAGAATTATTGAGGATTGAATTTTCATAATGTTCCTAAGCCAAATTTTTCACGCCCTATCCAGTGACAAATTTGTCATAAAACAGATGAATATCTGCTGAAATATTCGGACGAGGTGACTCGACGGGAACGATTTTGCCTCTTAGAAGACCTTTCCACTCAGGGATTACTACGGAGACACGCATGAAACGCCGCACATCATCAGTCCGACTTATCGCTTTGTCTCTGATTGCAAGTTTCGCTCTGTCAGCTTGCGGCATTAAAGGTGATCTGAAAACACCTCCGCCGCTCTTCGGAGAGGACATTCGAACAGAAGCCCAAAAAGCCGAGGTTGAGCGTGCTAAGGCTGAACGCGCCAAACGGGCCGCTGAACAGGCGGCCAGGAAAGCTAAAGAAGCCGCTCAAAGCCCAGAGTAAATCATGCGCCATTTCGATTTTAAAAACGGCGAGATGTTTGCCGAAGATGTGCCCTTGCGTGAAATCGCCGAAAATATTGGTACGCCATGCTATGTGTATTCAACGGCAACATTTGAGCGCCACTATACTGTTTTCGCAAATAGCTTTAAGGGCATAGACGCGCTTGTCGCCTATTCCGTTAAGGCCAATTCGAATATTGCTATTCTTGCAACGCTGGCCAAACTCGGGGCTGGCGCTGATGTTGTCAGCGGCGGTGAACTCGCCCGTGCCTTAACAGCTGGTATTCCTGGATATAAAATTGTCTTTTCTGGTGTCGGGAAAACGGCAGACGAAATGCGCGCAGCGCTTAAAGCTCGCATCCGTGTTTTTAATGTCGAAAGCTTGCCCGAACTTTATGTCCTCAACCAAGTTGCGAGGGAGATGAATGTTCAAGCGCCCGTGGCGTTTCGCGTCAATCCTGATGTCACCGCTGGAGGTCATGAAAAAATCAGCACAGGCAAGAAAGAAAACAAATTCGGGATTGCCTGGTCTCGCGCTGAAACCGCCTATGCCGAAGCAGCAAAGCTATCCAACATACAGATCGTCGGCGTTGATGTTCATATCGGCAGTCAAATTGATGAGCTTGCGCCGTTCGAAGCCGCGATTGCAAAATGCAAGGATTTGATTGCGCGCCTGCGTAAGCAAGGCCACATCATACAAAGTTTTGATATTGGGGGCGGCCTAGGTATTCCCTATGGCGATAATAGCAAAACTCCGCCTCCGCCGGCAGACTATGGCGCGCTCGTCAAACGGCTCACATCAGATATGGATGTCGAGATGATATTTGAGCCGGGCCGGATGATTTCCGGCAATGCGGGCGTGCTTCTGTCCAAAGTTCTTTATGTGAAACAAGGCGAAGATCGAAACTTTATGATTGTCGATGCCGCCATGAATGATTTAATCCGCCCCGCGCTTTATGACGCTTATCACGAAATTGAACCTGTCAAAGCGCCCGGCTCCTCTTATTCAGAAGTCACTTATGATGTTGTAGGCCCGATCTGCGAAAGCGGGGATACTTTCACAAAATCCCGCGACCTCCCTGCAATGGAAGCGGATGACCTGCTGGTCATGCATTCCACGGGCGCTTATGGCGCAGCGCAAGCCAGCCAGTATAATACCCGTCCCTTAGTGCCTGAAGTGCTCGTCCACGGCGATAAATATGAAGTCATTCGGGAACGCCCCACGATTGAAGAGATATTACGCAATGAGCGCCTTCCGAGCTGGCTGTAAGTTTTCAAAATAAATACAGCACATCACGTAAATTTAACGCGACAGAAAACTTGATAGCGCTATAGTTTAAGCCATGTCGCAAATCACCGACACATCTGCGCTCTCAAAGCGCCTCATAGGATATGTCCGCCAGGCATGGGCACAGCTTTATTGGGAGCAATATGCCCCCGTTTTTGCGCTTGTCCTTGCCATTATGGCGGTTTTTCTAATCGGAGCCTTTGGCGGTATCTGGGAACGCATTGGCGATCCTTGGCGGTTAATTGCATTACTTATTGCGATTGTTTTTCTCGTACGTGCTTTTTGGGCCGCGCGGCAAAAAACGCGGCCTAATCTATCTGCCGCGCGCCGCCGCGTTGAACAGGACTCAGGGGCCAAGCATCGCCCGCTCGATGTATTGGATGATACGCCTGCTATCAGCGAAGACGTCTGGCCGCTTCATTATAAGCAAGCCCAAAATTCCGCTCAGACGCTAGAGCCCGCGAAATGGCGACATGTGCTGGGGCCGATTGATCCTTATTATCTTAGATATATTTTACCTTGCGCGGTTGGTCTCGCCTTAATGGTTGGCTTTGGCGATAATACAGAACGCCTCAGACGGTCTCTCTCGCCAAGTTGGCAGAGCGCCATAAACCCGTCTGATATCACCTTCGAAGCCTGGGTCGACCCGCCACAATATACGGGTAGGCCCCCTCTTTATTTCAAAGATAAGACCAAGATAGATGTGCCTGCGGGCTCAGAACTTGTGGCGCGGATATCTGGCGCTAAAGATGCACCGCGCCTGAAACTTCAAACCCAGCGCGGCGGCAAATATTTAAAGCTCAAACGCCTTGGCCCCAAGAGTTTTGAGACTCGCTCTATTTTGGAAACTAAATCCACGGCGCGGTGGCGGATAGGAACGCGTGAGAAAAAATGGGCGCTTAATATTCTCCCCGATACCCCGCCAACGATAACGCTAAATTCCGAGATGAAAGCCGACAAACGCGATAGACTTGGCTTTACCTATTCCTTTGAAGATGATTACGGCGTCGAAGAGCTCACTCTGGATATGCGCCTCCTTTCAGATAGGGCTGAGCTAGCCGAGAAAAAGTCATCCGTCACTGTTCCGCTCTCCTCTGGCTCGGTCAAGCGCGCAGAAGAAGCCGAAGCCGCTCTTGATTTGACCAAGCATGAATGGGCTGGGCGTAAAGTCGCGGGACGCCTCATTGCCAAAGATGGGCTTGGACAAATATCCCAAAGCGAAGAAGCCTTTTTCACAGTCCCCGATAAAATTTTTATCGAACCGCTTGCCAAAGCTATTATCGAGCAGCGCGGCTTAGTCATTGACGGACAGGCCGAATATGCGGCTCTCCCCCCTCCGCTACCGGAAGAGATTGCTCCGATCTATGATGAGTATGAACCTGACTACCGTATGGACCGCGCACCCGCCTCTATCCAGCGCGCCGCCTTGTTAATTGATGTCGTCACGGACAAACCCGCAGGTCTATTCCAAGACCCTGCCATTTTCATGGGACTTAAAAATGTGCATGGCCGCCTGCGTTATGCCCGCAAACAAGATGACCTTCGCGGCGTTCCTGAAGACCTTTGGGCCATTGCTATTCGCGCCGAATTTGGCGTTCTGGGCACAGCCCTTGAAGAAATGCGTGAAGCTAAACAGGCGCTGCAAGACGGTCTTGCCCGCCGCGCGCCCGAACGTGAAATCGAAACCTTATTTGAGCGTTATGACGAAGCCGTGGAGCGCTATATGGAAGAGCTTCGCCGCAAAGCCATTGAAGATGGCAATATCGCCGATGCCGAGGGCGGCGGCGGGGGGGGCGGACGTAACGCTGATGAAATAGAAGAACTCCTAAAAGCGATTGAAGAAGCCAATAAAGCGGGCGACGTTGAAGGCGCGCGTAAGGCACTAGCGCAACTCGCCGAACTATTGGAGAATATGGAAATTCAGCTCACACGCGGCGGCTCGGGTGAAGGCGGTGAAGACAGCATGCCCGGCGAGATGAGTGAAGAGATGAAGAAATCTCTCGAAGAGCTAGCCGACCTTTTGGGCGAACAACGCGAATTACAAGACGAGACCCGCCAAGCCGAGAACGAGGCTGAAAATCAAGGCGAAGGCGAAGACGGCGAACAAGAAGGACAACAAAGCGGCGATTCAAGTTCCGGAAACTCCCAAGGTGAAGGAGCGCTAAGCCCCAGTGAACTTGCCAAACGCCAAGGCGCGCTTGAAAAGGCTCTGGATGCGCTCACCCAAGCCCTCCCCGAAGAAGGTGAAAGCGGGCAATCCCTGCTCTCTGAGGATGAAAATGGTCAAGGCGTTGGCACAGAGGAACGCGAAGACGGCCAAGGCGGCGGCGGTGAAGAGGATCCCAATAGCGAAAATCGCGGTGGCGGCGGAGATGAAGACAGGCAAAGCGCTGCTGAAGCCTTAGCCGAAGCGGGTGAAGCCATGCGGCTCTCCGAAGAAAACCTCCAAGCCGGTAATATCGGCGAAGCGGGCGAGGCCCAGAAAGACGCCGTACAAGCCCTGCGCCGCGCCGGCCAAGCTATAGCTGAAAGCGGACGACAATCCGGCGACGGCGAGGACGGAGATCAACAAGCCGAAAATGATGATCCGCTGGGCCGTGATAATCGCGGCGGCGTCAGTGACGAATCCGAAGCCGATATTGATAGCCGAGATAACGCGACTCGCGCCCGCGAATTACGAGAAGAACTTCGCCGTCGCTCCTCAGAACAGGACCGCGAGCGATTAGAACGCGAATATCTGGAACGGTTGTTGAAACGGTTCTAGGGCTAGGGTTCTCTGCGCTTGATATTATTTGTCAAAAGCCCAACCTGTACAAATAAAATTGGCAACGACCAATGCCCCATAGATGCAATATAGCGCGGCTCCCATACTGGATTAAATTTTTGCTTAAACCGCCTCAGGCCCTGAAAATTATAAAACCGTTCCCCGCGCTTGTATATAAAGTGTCCAATAAGGGCATAGGATGATACGCTCTCAGCATGTAAGAGCCCCGATAGAGGCGCCATAGCCAGATCACATTTAAAATAGCCTGACGCTTTGGCCCAGAGAATAAGTTCAACCAAAAGGAAATCCATTATATTGGTGAGCGCAGGCTCAGGGTCATAGCGCATCAAATCAATCGCGGCCCAAGCCTTATCATCTGTCGTGAGCAGACTGGCAAAGGCAGTAATATTTCCGTTAATTCTAACAAGCCCAATCGGACAATGATCTAGGAATTGCGGTTTGAACCGTCCGTTGGAAAAGCCCCTCTCTCGCCCGCCATTCGCCTTAAGCCAAGCCTCGGAAACACGGCGCAAATCATCTATGAGTTGGCTGGAATGCGGCGGAACGCAGATTTCAAAACTGGCGCCTTGGCGCTCGGTGAGCTTACGGCGCGAGCGGCGAATAACCTCTCGCTTACGCCCCGAGAGGCTAAAATCTGGAAGCTCGATGATACCATTCTCGCCTATCTTCTCCACATTAAACCCTAGGCGTACAAGATCTGGCAATAGGTCTGGCGGAACGGCATAAATAACAGGGCGAAATCCGCTCTGGGTGGTATCTGCGCGGAAAGCTTCAATGGCTGATATCCAAGACGACCTCGGCCCAATAGGCGGGCCCATGGCAATCCGCGAGCGGCCAATTTGCGCATAAGCCAGAGCGGCTTGATGTCCCGCAGAATTTTTAGGGCCATAAAATAGTCTTTTATCGCCAACAAAAGCGAGCTTGTTTTCTGGTCGTGGTTGATCAGAAATCTCTAGCAGCTCAGCTAATTGCTGAAAGTCAGCGCTATTTGCAAATTTATGGCGCGCGCGTTTCACGATCATTATGATGAAGCTTTCATTTGCCGTAATAGATGTCGGTATCTTATCGCCAGTCGAGCGCTTATATACACTCTAGCCAACATAGATAGATTAATCTCTGCGCTTTTTTTTAAGCCCTTGAAATGGTTAGCCGTAATATTCTTATAAATGAGGATTGAATTGACTCACCCCTTTATTATGGCTTTAATCTGCTGGCTTAACAGATTTGTGACTCGCACACATGCTCATAGCTATGGCTTTAACGCCTGATATAAGACTTCGCATACGACAAAATAATGGAATAAAATATAAAACAATCAGGGAAAACAACATGACATCAGATGACAAGGATTGCTGCACAAGGTTCGACAACCTAACGGGACGGCGCTGAATAAACGCCAATCACAGCTCGGCTATATTCTGCTGTGTGTGGCGCGGCCTAAAACCGATTGCGTGCTAGATGTCGGCGTTGAAAGCCATGAGGGCTTATATGTAAACCCCTTCTCTGTTCCGCCCAAAGAGGCCTTTTAAGCATGGCGAATACGATAATTATTCAATCCAAACGTGGGTTTGCCTTCGATAATATCGTTATCTTAGGCCTTGTCTTTATCGGCTGGTCACTCGTTATGTTATCAGTTTTTGATATGCTGCTGCGCGGCGTTGCCGATATGGCAGGGCCAGGCATGGGCGTCTTTTCTCATATCTCTCCCATTGCGCTTTCAGACTTCTTTAGCCTCCCATATAGGTTTTCCTTATGCGTCACGGATACGGGTGTTTGGTCCATAGATGATTTTGCAAAGTCATTTTTGATGTGGGGCGCGATGATATTGGCCATGATGGTGCCCACGCTTATTAGTCCTTCCGGCCGCACGCCCAAAACCTTCAGATTCACATTGGGTTATCTTTCAGTCTGGTTTGTCGGATCCCTATTGGCTGTGCTCCTGCAATGGTCGCTAAGTGCTACAGATTTACTCAATGCCAATATGGTGTCTCAATCCTCCTATCTTAATGCGCTTATTCTCATGGGGGTTGGCGCGTTTCAACTCAGCTCGCTTAAACAAAAACAGCTCGCGAGGTGTCAGCACTGGGATACGAATTTTACAGGCTGGCAAGCGGGTCTTAATTGTATGCGGTGCTGCGGGCCGCTCATGTTGGTAATGTTTGCATTTGGCCTTATGAATGTGATTGTTATGGCGCTCATGACGCTTTTTATTTTGGTTGAACGCTACTCAAAATTATCGACGACAATTGTCAAAGCGTCAGGCCTCGCTTTAATCATCTGTAGCGTTATCAGTTTAGTCTAAGGTACTGGGTTTAAAAGCCACCTATTTAAAAGATTGGGGCGTCTCGCCAACCTCTTCGGATATCGCGCCGTGACCATCTTCAAATTTATATTTCATCGTGACAGCATCGAGGGGTGGATTAGGATACTCGGAAGTATAGGTCACGCGGCCATCTTTCTCTAACGTCTTCGCTGAGGTTTCGACAAACCAAGATGTAAGCTCAGCCCCTGATTTATCGTGCAATGAGAACTCAATAAGCGGGACCTGTTGAGGGCTTCCGGAAATATTACGAACGGCGCCATTTACAACCAAAACCGTTTTATTTTCAATAAGGGTTGTCCTCGACATAGGCGCTTCCAGCGATAATCCTGATAAAGTCACCTCAATGCCAAGCTGCTTATAAAGGGTCGCCGTTGCCGGCATTTTACGCACGATGTCTTGGCGCATCACATAGGCAAAGCCGCCGGCCAGACACAAAATCAACAAAGGAATGAGCCAGATAAGCCCAACCGTCCTAAGGCGGCGGCGGCGGCGTTGATCATCTGCGCGGTCTCTTATATCAACATGCGCGCCTTTAATGATTTCATCTGTATTTTGAGCCTCGAGAGTATCATCCCTAACATCAGCTTTGACGTTACTATCAACTTGGCTAGTCCTAGGTTTACTCGTTTCATTTGCGGCAGGAGGAGGTATCGTAGGAATAGCTAATGACTGACGTCCCGCGACACTCGCGGCTGTAATCGTCTCGGTTTGGTTATCTTTAAGCGCTAGCTCGTCTAAATCTGCCGCCACAAACCATGTCGTTTCGCAATTTGAACAGCGTACCGTGCGCCCATTTGGCCCAATCGAGTTATCTTTGGTTAAATAACGCGTAGCACATTCTGGACATGTGAGTATCATACACTCTCGATTCGTTTCCCTTATCCAGTATATGTGCTAAATTAATATTGTGAAGTCCAGCCCTAGCCCAAATACCAACGACCTGGTGTCACCGTCTTTTGACGTCGTTCGATTTGAACGTGTCGGGTTTCGCTATGACCGAGGGCCTGAAATTCTGTCTGACGTCAATATGCGCTTACGGCGGGGGAGCTTTACGTTTTTAACAGGCGCCTCAGGTGCGGGTAAATCAACCCTACTGAAATTATGCTATTTGAACCTGAAACCTTCGCGCGGCCTTATTAATCTGTTTGAGAACGACATTTCGGTTATGAGCCGCGCAGAAGAACAATCAACCAAGAGGCGGGTCGGCGTCGTGTTGCAAGACTTTCGTCTCATTGATCACTTAAGCGTCTTTGAAAATGTCGCCCTACCCCTCAGGGTCATGGAAGAGGCCAGACAGCATTATTCGCAAGATGTCATGGAATTATTGCAATGGGTCGGTCTAGGACACCGCATGGACGCGATGCCGCAAACGCTTTCCGGCGGAGAACAACAACGCGCGGCCATCGCGCGGGCCGTTATTGCAAAGCCTGATTTGTTAATCGCAGATGAGCCCACAGGAAATGTTGATACCGTTATCGGCAGGCGCCTGTTACGGCTGTTTTCCGAGATGAACCGCATGGGGACAACGATTTTAATTGCCACCCATGATATAACTTTAATACGGGAAATCCATGCCGATGTTTTGCGCATTGAAGACGGCCAAATTCTGCAAGGCCTAGGCGATATTTGATGGCGAGCACAGATAATACACCAGAGGTTTATCCTCTCTTGAACACGCGGCAAGACAATGCCCGTACGCTCATAACTGTTTTGGCGATTATGGCTTTTATCGCCAGCCTAGCCTTAGTCTTTGCACTATCGGCTAATCGGCTGAAAACGGATTGGCAAAGCGACCTTAGCCGCTCAGCCACAATCCAAGTGATGTTAGAAAACTCTGAAGTCCGGGACTTAAAAATCAAATCGGCGCTGTCTATTTTAGAAGCCCAATTACCCGGCGCATCCATTAAAGAGCTGAGTTCCGATGACGCCAAAGCGCTTTTAAGGCCATGGCTTGGCAGCGTAAAGCTTCCAGATGATTTACCGATACCGGCCTTAATTTCCGTTGAGTTTCCTAGCGCAGCTGATTTGAACATAGAAGCTTTGCAATCGCAATTATTGGCCGAAGGTCTCATCGTGGATATTGATGATCACTCTCACTGGTCTGCTCAAATTAAGCGTACAGGACGCGGACTTTTAGCCAGCGCGCTTGCAATGTTAGGATTGGTATTCTTCGCCTGTGCCGCCGTCTCTGCTTTTGCGACCCAAGCAGCATTATCTGCGCAAAGAGATGTTATTCGGGTTTTACTACAAGTCGGCGCTTCAGATAAATTCGTCACAAAATTATTCATAAAACAAGCGGGTAAACGTGGATTGATAAGCGGGTTTATTGGCGTGATTTTAGGAACCATAGCCGCCTTAATCGCTCGGATCAGACGGAACGCTGACACTGCCCTACTCCCTGATCTTACGTTCAATTTTACAGATATTTTCTGGCTATTTTTATTGGCTCTGAGCCTTGGGATGATCTGCGCCCTAGCCGCGGGCTTCACCTCCTTTCGTCTCCTGCGACAAGAGCATCGCCGCGCATGAGCAACTCCGTAAAACAGCCTAAGCCCAAACTCTCCCAAGACGAAAAGCGGCGTGGGTGGAAAAACTTTGTCCTGTTTATGCTGCTCTTGAGCGCCATTATATTTATGGCAGGATTTCTTATTTTTGCTTCAAAAATAGATCGTCTTCGTCCTCCTGACATTACGCCCAAAGCTGACGGCATTGTCGTTTGGACCGGCAAAGGCGGCGGACGATTGAAAACAGGCGCGAAGCTGTTGAAACAAAATAAAGGCGAACGATTATTGATATCAGGCGTCAATAAGACAATTACCATGGCGTCTATTAAAAATCTTGTAGAGCTTCCGGAAACAAAGGCAGATTGCTGCATTGATTTGGACTACAAAGCTGAAAACACCATCGGAAATGCGCGCGAGACGGCTAATTGGACGCAAGCTTTGGGGTATGAGCATATCATTCTGGTAACCTCAGCCTATCACATGCCCCGCGCGGAAATTGAGATTAGCGCCGTCATCGGCCGCGTGAAAATTACGCCCTATCCTGTCGTCACCAAAGACCGAAAGCGCTGGTACATAAGCGGATCAAGATTTAAACGACTATTCCAAGAATATGGTAAACTATTACTGGCTTATCTTAGAGACCCCGCCAGCCGAGATAAACAAGGTGCGCCTTTGCTGGATCAATTACCTGCCTCTCAAAATTCTAAGAGTGGGGCTGAATGAAAAAAATATTCCTAGCCATCATAACATTTTTTGTTCTTTTTTGTATTTATTGGGCTACGGGTCGCTCTTTGATGCTCAAGACGTTAACTGGAGAATTCCGATCGCTTGAGACACAAGGTTATGATGTCGACCATAAAGGTCTATCTGCTGGCGGGTTTCCGTTTCAATTTCGATCATCCTTGATGGACCCCGGGCTGGTTTCGCCAAGATCAATCTCAAAACCATGGTCTATAAAGGCGGATAAGTTGGTCATGCAAGCCTCAGCCTTTAATCCCCTATTTTGGACGTTAAATCATCGCGGCGAAGCGCGAATAGATTTGCGCGGCCCTAAGGGCGAGCGTTGGCTATTTGATGTACGTCCGTTTTCCGTCAATATCGATGTAAAGACAAAATTAGGCGGCGATGTTAAATTAATAAGGGCCAATATCAGGCGCCCTCAGATTCAAGCTGTTATCGGAACTTTGCCGCCAATTGTTGGAATGGATCAGGGACAAATCGATATTAAACACCACGGCGGAGATAGTCGGTATGACATATCTATGACGAATGTTTTTCTCGAAAAAGACACCCTTGCTAAATGGCAAACGGCCTTTGGCCCCAAAATAGCCTCTTTCGATGCCATCATCTTAGCCCAAGGCCAAACATCATTAGGTGATAAGACTGAACACTTAATTGGTGAGAGATGGTCTATGACATGGAATGGGAATGTATTTACTGGGGATTTTGATCTAACTTCCACGGCATCAGGATTTGACGGAACATTACGAACAGAAGTCAAAAACTTACCTCAGATTATCGAGCAATTTTCTCAAGCGGGAATGTTCACACCGCAACAAACAAACGCAGTTAAAACTGGAGCCAAGTTCCTACAAACCAATGAACGCGGGATGCAAGAAATTACATTTAATATCAGAGATGGGTATTTAGTGCTCTTTGGACAGAAACTCTATAAGTTTTAAAAGCCCTAATCATCTCGGCCAAAATTAGCAGCTGAGCTGTCTTGTCCGGCATCGACAATTTTTCGGCGGATATCGCGGGTTTTGGCAAAATGCTCAAGCAGGGCATCCCCGTCTTGCCAGCGAATAGCGCGTTTTAACGCCGATAAGTCTTCAATGAATCTATCAACGACTTCAAGTGTCGCTTCACGGTTACTCAGGAAAACATCTCGCCACATCACAGGATCAGATGAGGCTATTCGGGTAAAGTCTCTAAACCCCCCTGCCGAATATTTAACAACTTCATTATTCGTGACGGTTTCCATATCCACCGCCGTCCCCACCAATGTATAGGCAATGAGATGTGGAACATGTGACGTTGTCGCCAGAACGATATCGTGCCGTTTAGGCTCCATAATCGCAACGTCTGATCCAATCCCCTGCCAAAAGGCTTTCACTGTTTCAACGGCTGTTTCATCCGCATTTTCTGTGGGTGTTAAGATGCACCAACGGTCTTGGAAAAGTTCTGCAAATCCGGCTTCCGGCCCTGAATATTCCGTTCCGGCAATGGGGTGCCCTGGAATAAAATGTATCTCATCGCGTAGGTGAGGACTGATTTGACGAATGACGTCTCCTTTGATTGAGCCAACATCTGATAAAATAGCGCCTTTTTTCATGACGGGTATAATTGACTGCGCAACTTCCCCCATACGGCCCGGAGGGACACATAAAATAATGAGATCGGCCTTTGAGGCATAAAATTCAGGAGCATTTTCAGACACGCCATCCGCGAAACCAAGGCGGCCTATTGCTTCACAAGCACTTGCTGATTTATCCGCCACATAGACCGTTTTTGACTGTCCATATGTCTTAGCTGCGCGAGCTATCGATGATCCAATAAGACCGCCGCCAATGATCAATATTGTCTCGGTGCTCATGATTTTTTTACCATGTCTATCCCCATAGGATTAGGCAGCACTCCAATAACTTTAGCCCCTGCAGGAACAGTATCACAATATCCATCCACACTGACGAGTTTATGATCCCCAGCTTCTGCGCGCAGAACAGCGTCTTCTATATGCGTATAATCAGAACAAATCAGCAAAGTTTGGTCACAGCCAGACGGCTGTATATCAGCCGTTGAAACCGCGACAGCCCGCGGCCAGGTCTCGCCGCCTGTTCTGGGTAGCCCTGCCAAGATATGCATATCCGGCATTGCACCCTGAGCTCCAAGAGCCGTCCACCAGCTATTCATACCGCCCGGGGCAGGTAAAACGGCCACGCCCTCATCATCAGCATAAGCCGCAGCCAAAGCAGAACTCGCCGTCGGATAGGATACTGCCGGAATGGCCGCGCCAAATCTATCTCGCACCAATGTCCAGACTTCCAAGACATCGCCTTCTAGAGCGATATGGAGTTTCATTGGACCTTGCAGGGCTAGACTGGCGCTCATTAATTCAGCCCAAATGCGAGAAACGAGCTCGGCTGGCGTATCCTCGGTCGCATCTGCGAGTTCGCGCACATGACTTTCTTCGCGCGAAGGCCGCCAAACGCGCGCGCCTGATTTTGCACGCCTCACAGCGCCAGCTAATTCCAAGCGTTCAGCTATCAGCCCGAGCAAAGTCTTATCAACACGGTCTATTTCAGCCCTGACCTGTTCAATTGTGAGCGGCGGTTTACTCATGTGTTGTCCTATTCGCGATTGGCTTTCCTCCGAAGCTCGGCCGCATCACCAACTTCTTCGCTTGACCTTTGGGCTCGGCATAAAGACGCTTTATCGCTTCGACAAGGACAAGTCCGGAAAAACCAGGCCATACCGTTTCTCCGAACCTTTCGCAACCACGCGTAAAGCCCGGTTTAACAATTTTACGAACCGGAGGAACATATAGAGCGCCCGACCAAACAGAGGGGACAAACCCCGCATCATTCAGCGCGCTGCGTAGCTGTTTTCGCGAAAAGGGACGCCCCGCTCCAAAAGGGCTTTTATCTGACCTCGACCACATACCGACTCGGTTTGACGCAATAACAACAATACGGCCTTCTGGCCGCGTGACGCGCCAAAGCTCTCTTAAAAGTACAGATAAATCCGGAGCCTCTTCAGCCCCATGGACACAAAGAACATTATCAAACCTAGCATCTGAAAAGGGCAGGCTATTTTCTTCTGTCAGGCAAGTTATAATTCCCCGTGGCCCTTCCTGTGCGACCGCCCCCTGTCCGCCCGGCATAGCCAATATAGCGCGGTTAGCCGATTTCCAATGGGAACTTAAATAAGGCCCGCAATAGCCAAATCCCAAAACATCTCGGCCAGATAAGTCTGGCCAAAGCGATTTAAGACGGCGCATTGCCATTTCCTGTGCCGCGAGACCTAGCCGCGAGGCATAAAATTTTTCTAACGTGATAACGGTCTGGCGCATGGCCTAACCATACTGAAATCCTGCGCGGATTAAAGGATTAAGACGCGTGTTTACGCCATGCAGGGGATGAGCTCGGAATACCAAACATATAGCCTTGCAGATAATCAACGCCCAAGCGTTTCAAAAGGGCCGCATCAGCCGGATTTTCAACCATTTCCGCAACAGTCTTGACGCTAAATGTTTGAGCAAGGTCGACCATCATGCGCACAAACGTCTGGTTATTAGGATTACGAGCAAGGTTTTTAATGAAGCTTCCATCAATCTTAATCGTATCAGCCTCGATCGCCATTAGATTTCTAAAACTGGTATAGCCGGCTCCAAAATCATCTATGGCAAATTGACATCCTAAGGACCGGGTTTCAACGGAGAAACGACTGGCCATCGCAGGATCTTCCAAAGCGACCGTTTCTGTTAGCTCAAGCGTCACTCTGTTGACGGCTGGGCCAAGGGCCCGCAGAGCCGCGATATAGGCATCGGCGGTTCCCCTATCTTGCACAGTTCCCGCAGAAACATTGAGCGCCAGATGCACATCCGGCATTTGTCTTAAAGTTTCACCCGCAAGTTCTAGGGCGCGGCGGTCTAATAAATCGATGAGGCCTAATTTTTCGGCTTCCATGATGAAACGGCCCGCGGAAATAACTTCTCCCTCTTGCGTTCTCAATCTCAGCAAACATTCATAATGATGAAGCTCACCCGTTTTGGTCTCAACAATAGGCTGATAGGCCAGAGACACTCTGCGATCATTTAAAGCCTCTAAAACATCTTCTTCAGTTGTTTGTTGTTTTGTTGGCTTCTTTTTAAGCTGCCCCATAGAGGGCACATATTGTGTAACAGCACCTATCGTTTTATGCTTTAAGGCCAAACGGGTTTGGGAATATGCGTCAAATGATGAATGTGCCTTAACGGCAAGTTCCGTAGAGCTGACATCGATTTCTACATAAAGATCACCGTGAGGGCTTGGATAAGGAGTATCAGAGATAACCTGCTGCAAGCGGTCTGTCAGAGGCTCCAAACTATCTGCGGAAACATTATATAAACAGATCCCAAAACTTACGCCGCCTATGCGGGCGAGAAGATCAGGCATACGAAACATATCCTGTAGTCTATCTGCGACGCCCTTTATGAGCTTATCGCCCACATCATAGCCATAAACCTCATTAATTTGATCTATGTTAGAGAGATAAAGTCTTAGAAATAAAGCCTCGCTACGCGCCCGTTTTGATAACGCGATGGCATGTTCAAGACCTTCGGTTAACCGCGTTTCATTCCAAAGACCCGTTAACTCATCATGTTGAGCCAGATAAACAGCGCGTTCAGATCTAAGATATGTGGCCGTGATATTTTTAATCACGCCTTTTATATGGCTGGCGTGTGTCGGGGTGCCTTCAATACGTTCGCCAAATTCTTCGACCCATATGAGACTACCATCTTGGCCGGTGACTTGATATTTGACTGAATATTGCGCGCCATCCCATGAGAGGGTTTTAATCGCGTTCGCGCGCAGGAAAGCGCCTGAGCCTATTATCTTACCCTCAAGATCGCGGGTGCTTTGAGGTAATTGCCCCGTTTTCATTCGGAAAAGTGTCTTCGCCAATTTGGGCTGGGGCCAGATGATAGTGTCAGATTGTAAAATTGAAAACGGCGCGGCGTCCAATAATGCAAGCCCTTTCACAGTTTCGTCACTCCCCAAGGGAGAGACTAATCCTGCAACGGATTTATCTGGAAGATTTCTGTTACGCACCGTTTATGCCTGACAACCAAAGTTTGACGAATTAAAACTTATAATTGCATATCGTGAATTGATTAACATTTCACAACTACTCGGTAAAACCGCCATCACCAACCGCGAAATCACGGCGGGCGGCGGCAATCGTCACCATAAATCCAGCCATTACGTCCAGAAGGGACATTAACATGACGAGGAAAAAGACTGACGTTGCAAAAGCGGGCAACATTAAAAATTCAACAATACAGACAATAAACAGAACCATAGAAAACGCATGGTTCATTACGGCGGCGCGGCCAGTGCCCGTAGACTTTAAGAGCTCAAAAAACAGCATGAGGAGTGAGAGCGTAATCAAGGCATGACCCGGCGTAATATCCCACGGCACGCCAGAGGCCATGTGAACGGACATAAAATCCGTATCGAGCCGTTCCCGCAAGGCATCTACACTCGTAAAAGCATTACCGCCCAAAGCCAGCACATTATAGATAATCACAGGGATGATCATTAACGGGAATACTGTAAAAACGCGCATGGCGTTGCCCTTCATGATTAAAACGAATCAAGTCTTAATAAAATCTAAAGGAGAAAGGCTTGCAAAGGGTTAATAAGACTGACATCTGAGCATGGCGCTGTAATGCGATAAAATCTACGCCCAACACCAAAAGCTCCGCGCCCCAGTCAAGGGATGCAGAGTCTATGGTTTTAGCACAATAATGGCGGCGTCTAATCTGGCGGCACATAAATATCGGGCAGGCCTCTACGGCCCCCTCCTACATCCGTGCCAGCACGCGGGCGAACACCCCTGCTGATACTGGCCCAATCAAAAGCAGAGGCGCGCAGGGGCGGCAGGCTCTGCGCATCCCCATTGTCCTCATCCTCCCAATCATCAGCCCAATCCTCAGAAGGCTCCAGCCTTTGCGCCGCGCGAAATTCGGCGGGCCAGACAGCAATGGGATTAAGCTGACTATAATAAACTTTTGGCCGCTCTTTGACCCCATGCGAGAAAGACGTCGGAAATCCCTCGGGGCTCTTTTGCGGGGCTCGTGAGACATTCACAATACGCTCTAAGGGCGCGAGGCGAAACTGTCCGCTTTGATCAACCTTAACGCGGTCCACTAAGACGCCGGGAGTGGCCATGTCAAAAGAGCGGCCCCGCCCGCCTTGACCCAACAGGCCGCCCTGCTGCACCTGTTTACGAAACAAGGCCGCGCGGGCTTTGGCCAAATTCGCGGCCCGCGCCGCGCGCTGCGCCGGCGAGGCATGAGGCTTGAGCCATTTTTGGACCTGCTTTTTCAGATCGGCTTTCAGCTTGAGGCGGCGGCGCATAATCCGTTCCCAACGCTCAATCGCGCCCCGCCCGCCTAACTCGGCCAAGACGCGCGAGCGCCACGCGGCGCAGGCCAGCATATCGAGCTTGCGCTCCACCCGCCCATTAAATTCCGACGCCTTGATATAGGCCGTGACCGTCTTATTGATTTGACGCGAGGCCGCAAAAAACTGCCGATGCGCCCCCCGGTCCAGCAGGAGCATCATCAAAGCACACAGCCCCTCATAGGCCGCCTCAAAAGGCGCCAAATCCAGCAACCTTAGCGTCGGCGATATCCGCTCAGCCTGATAGGCCTCAGCCGATAGCGGCTCCGGTAAAGGCTGCGCGCGCTTATGTGTGTCTGTGTCGATATGTGTTTGCGTTGTTTTCATGCTCACACCATATCCCTGCGGGAGTTAGTGAGGATTGAGTTTTTTTGGGGTAAAGAATATCTATCCTTTCGTCATCGCCGCACTTGATGCACTTGACCATATGGCTAACATCGCCTCATGCGCTATGGTTACGTTTACATCCTCTGCTCCCAGAAAAACGGAACGCTTTACATAGGCGTCACCAGTGACCTTGGCGCCCGCCTTGAAGAACACAAATCTCGGCATGACCCAAAGAGTTTCACGGCAAAACATAATGTCACCCGCCTCGTCTGGTTCGAACGCTACGATCTCATCATTGACGCTATAGCCAGAGAGAAAGCCATCAAGAAATGGAAACGAGCTTGGAAAATAGACTTGATAGAAAAAACCAATCCCGAATGGCGCGAACTAATCTTGGATTATGATGATTAAGGATTGAGCTGTTAGAAAGCCCCCTATCGTCATAGCCGTCACTCTCTTTTCTGTCGTCATAGCCGTGCGTGACACGGCTATCCATGGAACCAAAATTTCAAGAGGCACCTTTTCCGTATGGATCACCCAATCAAGTCAGATGATGACGGGATTGGGGACTATCGGAACCTTATTTTAAGTGCCGTCATTACCACTCCCTCTCCTCCGTCGTCATAGCCGTGACTCTCTTCTCTGTCGTCATAGCCGTACTTGATACGGCTATCCATGGACCCAAAGCCACAAGAGGCACCTTCTCCGTATGGATCACCCGATCAAGTCGGGTAATGAAGGGTGGGGGACTATCGGAACCTTACCTTAAGTGCCGTCATTACCACTCCCTCTCCTTTCGTCATAGCCATCACTCTCTTCTCTGTCGTCATAGCCGTGCCTGATACGGCTATCCATGAAACCAAAGTCTCTAGAGGCAACCTTCTCCCCATGGATCACCCGATCAAGTCGGGTGATGACGGGGTGGGGACTATCGGAACCTTATCTTACATCTCAACATGACCACTCCCTCTCCTTTCGTCATAGCCGTACTTGATACGGCTATCCATTGAACTAAAGTCTCAAGAGGCAACCTTCTCCGTATGGATCACCCGATCAAGTCGGGTGATGACGGGGTGGGGACTATCGGAACCTTATCTTACATCTCAACATGACCACTCCCTCTCCTTTCGTCATAGCCGTACTTGATACGGCTATCCATTGAACTAAAGTCTCAAGAGGCAACCTTCTCCGTATGGATCACCCGATCAAGTCGGGTGATGACGGGGCAGAAGTTTGTTATTTTGCAGACAAACAATGAACTATAAAAACTGAAAGACTATCCCATATTGCCTTTAAGTGTTGCGGTGAAGGGGATAATTCGAAGGAATGAATATATCTATTTAGCGTATTCATAGAAATTAAATTTTCTGCTTGTTCTACTTTTTTTAAATCCCGCTTATAATCTTTATCAATAAGTCCTTTATCCAGTAGATTTGTAGCAATTTTAGTAATCTTGTTTGCAAGGCTATCATTATCATTAATGGTCGAAAGAGATGTTTCCGCAATATAATACTTCACAGAGAGCTCTATGAGCACTCTTAATAACACTGAAATTGCATTAGGATGACGTTCTAGCTCTAAATAAAATTGTAGCTCTTCCCATATTTCCTTTTGTCGTTTTAATTTTCCAGTCCAAATAATACCATAATCGATACTTGGAATTAAGTTTCTTTGTTTTGGGGGTCTGGGTTTTGGTTTAGGTTTAGGTTTAGGTTTAGGTTCGGGGTCGTCAGAGTCATTAGGTTCCAGTTCTTTATCTTCTTTCAAATCACTATCCGTGGGTAACACCCCTAGTTCTTCTAGACTGTCTAAATACTCATGCTTTCCTTTTGCTTTCCATAAATCACCCAATACAATACTTCGGCTCGCTAAATCATGAGCTATGCGTTGTAATGCCAATGCTACGACATTATCGGTATGTGTAATATTTAATCTACCTTTTACAAAACTTAGGCCAACACGATTCCGAAATACTTCAGAGGATAACAACCTATTCAAAGTGGACCGCGGGATATCCCTTCTTGTTGGCAACATATCACGGGTTTTTAAAAAAGTTTCAATCTCATCTGCAATCGTACGCCCCGAACTTCTTCCCGTTCTCTCAATGAAATTTCTTTTCATTCGGTCATCCCATGTGGTTTGACCAACTCCCGATTGCGTACCTGTATGTCTCCTAAAGAGAATTTCATCTACCCTATCAATATCACCCTCAATTCTGCACAATATTGTCTCTGGGAAGTCGTCCTGCCAATCTCCTCTTAATTTTCTAAAGTAATCTTGGAGTTCTACTGTCGGAGCTTTTTCAGGATTTTTAAGCAACTTCAAACAAGTTACTCGACGGTTTCCATCATAAATATCATATTTTCTACCTTGTTTTATAACAAGAGGAGGTTCGAAAACTTCTCCATTGGACACAATATCTACCGCGAGGCCTTTCATATGAAATTCTTTATTGTTGAACAACCAAGCTATTGCTGAAGACTCGTCTTTAAGTTCCCCATGTCTGTCATTTGCTGATTTAATTCGAAGCTTTGATATCGATATTTGTTCGTAAGTCATTTCCCATCACCGTTTTGGGAATTGCTAACAGAGAAATTAGATATACATCAAGCTAAGATTGTGTTTTACAGAGCATGTTAGCTCCTACCCCGCCGGATCAGACATCGCTTCCATATTGGCGTCGGCTTGGCGGATGGCGGCTTCTAGGCGGTCTTCGGCGGTTTGGAGGTTCTTTTTCGGGTCTTGGTAAAAGGCCGTGAGTTTCATAATCTGTAAGAACGCCTTATTCATAAAGCGGCCCCAGAATTTCATCGGGCGGTCAAAATCAAAGAGCAGGATGACCCGTTCTTCATCGGTGTCGTTCCAGACCTCGTGCTCATAAGTATCGTCAAAGACAAATATCTCGCCTTCTTTCCACGCCGTGATCGTCTCGTCCACGCGGATGCGGCATTGCTCGCGCTCTTTGGGAATGATGAGGCCAATATGGGAGCGCAAAATACCCTTGGTCACGCCCTTATGGGCGGGGATGTGATAGCCGGGGGCGAGGATGGAAAACATCGCGGTTTGCAGGTTCGGCACGCCCATGAGGATATCCGCCGTTTTAGGCGCAAGGCTCGCATTTTTCTCAAGCCGCTGCCCAAAGCCGTAAAGCACAAATGTCTTCCAATTTTGCTCGGTGGCGAGGCGGTATTGATCGGGAGAAATATCTTGGAAGCCCGGAATGACCTCGCGGAATTTTAGGACCTCTCTAGCTTCCATTTGAATGGTTTCCCAATTATCGGTGAAGGCCGTCAGGAAGGGAAAATGGGCGTTATCAATTTTGGGCGTATCGGGTACGGTGGATTGGCCGGATTGAAAGGCGGCGATTTTGCGCACGAGTTTTTTGCCCGTCTTTTTAACAAAAGCGCGGCGGCGGTTTTTTAACTCTTTGGGCTTTTCAACTGTGTTGGCCATGTGTCTCTCGGTCGGGCTCTCGGCTCTTTATGAAAGTTTGCGTTCACCGTCCATCATATAATCACGCGCCATGGGCAGGGCGTCGACCTCTTTGGCGAGCTGGATTTGGAAATTCATATGTTTGCCGACGCGGAAGGACAGCTCACTAATGATGAGGTAAAACTCCCACATGCGGCAGAACTTCTCGTCAAACATTTCGGCGACCTGCGCGCGGTTGGCCTGAAAGCGCTTATCCCATTCTTTCAGGGTTTCGGCGTAATGTAGGCGCAAGATTTCACAATCCGTGACCCAAAGTCCCGCCTTCTCAATCTCGGCAAAGGTTTCCGACAAAGCTGGGGAATAGCCGCCGGGGAAAATATATTTACGGATCCACGCCCCCGTTGTGCCGGGCCCGCCTTTACGTCCAATGGAGTGGACAAGGGCTGCGCCGTCATCGGTCAGCAGCTCTTTGATTTTAGAGAAATATTCAAGGTAATGCTGCACCCCGACATGTTCAAACATGCCGACGGAGACAATGCGGTCAAAGGTTTCGGGGACATGGCGGTAATCTTGGAGGCGCAAATCGACTTTGCCTTCAAGGCCAAGCTCTTTGACGCGCGCACGGCCCAATGCAAGCTGTTCATCCGAGAGGGTCACGCCGACAACGTCGCAGTCAAAATTTTGCGCGATATAAATCGCCATACCGCCCCAGCCGCAGCCAATATCGAGAACCTTCATTCCGGGTTTGAGGTGAAGCTTCGTCGCGATATGGGCTTTCTTCAGGCGCTGGGCTTCTTCGAGGGTGATATCAAGGCTGGGCCAATACCCGCAGCTATATTGCATATCCTCATCAAGGAAGAGTTTGTAGAACTCATTGGACAAATCGTAATGGTGCTGCACATTTTTGCGCGAGGCAGATGTCTTATTGCGCTGATGCCATTTGCGGATTTTCTTCAGCCAACCTTTAAGCGCCTTTTGCAGCGGATGCCCGCGCAGGCCTTCGCGGTTCGCGCCAAAGACAGAGAGCAAGCCTCTTATGCCGCCCTCTTCGCACACCAAACGCCCATCCATATAGGCTTCGCCGGCTTTCAGTTCAGGGTTAAGGAACAGTTCGCGGTAGAGCTTTTTATCTTTTAGGCGGATAACCGCGCTTGGCTCTCCGCCGGGGCCATGAATATGGGACTTCCCGTCGGCGTCAATTATGGTGAGCTGTCCAACTTTGACAAAGCGTGACATCATGGAATTGAGTAGTTTCATATGGGCGCATCTTACAAAATTAGTTTTTGCCTTAAATGCACCCCTAAACGCAAGGCCAAAGACATAATTGTTATCGTCGGATTAGCCCAGCCGCCCGTCGGGAAAACACTTGAGCCGGCGACATATAAATTAGGACTGTCATGTAATTTACAATTCGCGTCCACAACGCCTTGGCGTGGGTTAGCACTCATCCGCAATCCGCCCATATGGTGATAGCCTCCGATGGGATGCGCCGAAATTAAAGGGTCGGTTTTCCAAATGGTATCAGGCGAGTATAGCCACTGCGAAGGTTTGACATCACCATGACCCAGACGCCGAAGTTCTTCGCCTAAAGTTTCCATCAACACGCTGACGGAGCGTTTATCAATATCTTGCAATTGCCAATCTAAATTAGCTTGTGGAACTCCCAGCGCGTCCCGCTCTGATGACAACTCAATCCGGCTGTTATAATTCGGTGATTGCTCGGCCCGGATGACGGCGAAAATACCGCTTCTGCCGCGTGACATTTTTAAATTCATAACCGATGACCACGGGTCAGTTTTCTCAAGGCCTTTTACGGCAAGTAACTTGCCCGTTTTGTATAGTTTTCGCCAAAACTGACTGGAGGGCAAATCATGTTTAAGTTTATTCGTCAGGCTACGATAAGACTCCATCGCCTCGCCTTCACGGCGGCGCATCGTGATGCTCAGCGATGTATTCAAAATACCCCTCTCACGCTGTAATTTTTCTGACGGCCTAAGATAAGCAGCATATCTCTTACCGCCGTGACGCAATGCCCGGGGCAGCAAAGATAGAGCGCTGGCAGGGTTATCCGTAACTATTTCACCGCCGCGTGCATGGGGATGCTCCATAAAATAACGCCCGACCATATCGTGCTGATTTCCAAGACCTCCGCCCGCCGCCAATAACAAGCGCGCAGATTCAATCGCGCCTGCCGCCAAAACAAAAACTTTCGCTTTGATATTCGCCACACGGCCGCTGAAGCTTTTCGCCTTTATTTGGCTAATTACGCCCGACTCTTTTTTGACAATGTCTGTCACTGTTGCATTTAAAATTATCTCGCAATCCTCTAGGCCCTGACGAGACATATCCGTAAATCTTTCGCCTTCTTCATCGAAAACCCAAAGACCAGATTCGATTTTCTGTTTATCAAATGGGGGAGCTTGGCGGCCAATCTTATCCCACAGCGCTGTGGGACGATTTAATCCTAAAGAGGCGAAAACATCACTATAATACGGATCTAAATCCGCCCTTGTGATAGGCCATCCGCTTGCCGGAATGTAATCACGTTTCTCAAAATCAATGGAGTCTAATTCCGCGCATCGTCCACCCCAAATCGCGGCAGTTCCACCAAACATTCTAAGCCGTGTCGTCTCAAGATCATAATAAGGCAGGCCAAGATTTTTGCCTTGGGTCAGAGATTGCGTGTCACGACGAAAATCCTCTCCGCCAGATTCAACAATTGATACTTTTAACTTTGACTTCACGAGTTCCGAGGCCAATGTTTGGCCCGCAACGCCGCCACCGATGATACATACATCGGTTTCAATCTCTAAATCAGTCTCAATATTCTCGAGGTTTATTTTCATTTTCTTAATTGCGTCCCTCAGAAAATTACATCATTTAACCCTTGTTTATATTTCCCCAAATTTCATAATTTAAATGGCCGTAAACCGCTTACGGGCCATGAGGCTGTCCCCAAATAATCCTCGGCAGATTTCATAATCTTCCGGCGTATCCAGTTCAGCCCATGTTGACCCTTTAATATTGGTCGTATCAATATGGACGCCCGATTGGGCGAGTCCGTCTATGGCCGACAAGTACCAATTTTTTGTGCCAGCTTCCAATTTCATCAACCGTTTAAGCTCGTTACGGAAAATTTTAGTCCCTTGGTTCATAAAACGAAGCATTCCAATAGACTCGCCATTGGTTTCACGCGCAGAGAGCGTTTTGCCAATCGCTGTTAACCGAGTGCCGTCTAATGAGACCTTCATATCATCGCCGTCATAATGATCTTTTTGATCAATCGTAACGGTAATATCTCTTGCAGGTGCATTAAGGACAGTCTCCAAGACTTTGGGGCTAAAAAGCGTATCCCCATTAATAATGAGGAAATCAGATTTCATACTGCTGCGCGCCATCCAGCATGATGCCAAATTGTCGGCAACCTGAAAGAACGGATTATATAAGGTCTTGACTTTAGGCCCTGTTACTCGTGACTTAATTTCAGCCTTTACAAGATGGTCATTAAACCCTGTTACAACGGTTGCCGACTTCACGCCGCACTTGAACAATGTGTCGAGCTGAAGGCTGAGAACTGTGGTCACACCGATAGGCAATAAGCATTTGGGTACATCGGTTGTCAAAGGTAACAGACGCGAACCGCGGCCCGCAGATAATATTATAGCATGCATGTGATTTCCGTTTTAAACGATTTATATTCTATTGTAATTTAAACTGACCTAGAGTTCACCAGTTAATGACATCGAAATTTTCGTCTTTGGCGGCCTCCTTGAGCTTCCGGTCAGCATTAATGGCCACACCTTTGTCCGAAAATCTCAAAATTTCAAGGTCAGAGTAACTATCTGAATACATTGTGATAATTGTGTTACTTTGTTTCAGTCCTGGGTTTTCATCCAAAAGCTGTTCCACCCGTTTTAATTTTTCAGCGCCGTAGCAATTAGGCGATGCAAAGCTCTGTGAAAGCCTACCATCTACCCACTTCATGTTTGTCGCTACCCAATATTTAATCCCTAAACCCTTCGCAATCGCCGCCACAATGATGTCTACAGCCGCACTTGCGATAATTATCTCATCACCTTTAGCGCGGTGCGCCTCAAGCGCCAATATAGCCCCAGGTCTAAGACCAGTCTTGAGTTCATTGTCGGCAAATTTCTGCGCCAATAGCTCCATTTCGCTGTGCGTTTTACCCGCTATGCTCCACCGCATCATAGATTGTTTAACGCGAATACGCGCAATTTTTCCTTGTTTATATCGCCATTGAGCCCAAGCTGATGCGAACAATAAAGGCCCCCAAAGCCAAGGTTTAAATCGAACAGATTTAATAACAAACCGCCCCCATGTCCCACGCTTGGTGAGCGTATAATCAAGATCAAATATTGCTATATCAGTCATGTCAGGCGTCCATCCAACTTTGTAATGGCTTACGTCCCAGCGACCCCACAATCACAACGCCAATGTTGAAAGCAATACAAATCCACGTCCAAAGCGCGACAGCGTAAAAGCCCCATTTCCCAGCTTCGGGCACCCATGGCATGAAACAAATCCCGATCATAAATATAAACATGTTCGGGTTGCGCCGTGCTGTAATAAACCGAAGCGCAGAATTAATGGGTCGCCAGACATGAATGTGAAATCCGTGTTGGGCGATAAATATCCCCTCAATGATACGGTCAACAACATAGCCCACTGAAATCGCAATTAAAGCCAAGCTCATATGATCAGATAAGATATCTGGCCACACAAAATGTCCTCCTAACCCTACAAACCACGCCCAATACCAAAAGGGGGGATGAATGAGATCAATCCCATGATCATAAATATTGCCCCAACTCGAATAAGTCATCGTTGTTCGGGCCAGCTTGCCATCAACAGTATCCAAAAATGTCATAAGCCACCCCGTGAGAAACCCCAGAAACCACTGTCCCTGCCAAAAATAGTATAGCGCCGCAAACATCAATATGAGGCCAATCGTCGTGACCATATTTGGCGTCAGGCGCAGAGCCGCGCAGAGCCGCGTCACATAAAAGGCTGGCAAAGGCCATACCCATTTTGTGACGAAATCGGTTATGCCTTTATAAGAGCTTGCAAATTGGCGTCTCATAATCTCGGCTGGAGACACCTCGTCAATATTAAGAGCATATGGCGGCTCTTTTTTTCGAAGCGCTTTATTATATCCGTCATCAAGCTCATCTGGGTATACAGCCTCAATATCCAAACCAGACAAAGCAGATGGGGCTTGACCGATTAACGAGACGGCCACAGATGTCTCGACGCCATTAACACCGAGAATTTTATTCTCCGATATGAGGGCAGTTTTATCGCGCGCGACAAAAGCTTTCGCTAATGCCGATGATAGAACCCAGCTGACGTCAAAGTGTAGTATTTTAGAGGATGTTTCTTGAGATACGCCTGCTTTTTTAAACGCGCGACCTTGCCATTTAGAAATAGGCAGTCCCCATATTTTCTTATCCGAGCTACCAATTAAATTTAGAGATGGAGGCGCCACAATTGGGGAGTCGTTGATCGTGATGTTTTGCTCTAAGACTTTTCGTCTCAACGTCGATCGCGCTAAAAAAACAACCCATATAACCGCGCAAGCATTGGCGAGTATTGCCGCCCATCCCGGCGCCATTTTTCCAATTGTGAAACTCAGAATAAAAAAGGCAACAACAAAAATCACTACACCTGTGCCGCGAGCATAAATAGCCCGTTCAGGCCGGTCAGCCGCATAAAGAACGGGATAGAGAGGCGCGGCTATTCCCATGAAAGCTGCGGCGAATACTAATAATGACGCTAAAGGCGCGGCTTGAAGATAATCTTGCGAAAAAACAACAGTTAGTATTTGAGATCCAGCGAAACTGACAAATAGTGACATTATCAACCCGAACCCGAGCAACATGAAGGCCGTTCGGGTTACTAATTTCCATATCTTCGCAGTTTGACCCAAGCTTACCATTTTTGCGAGCTCAGGATAAATGACTTGGTCTAAGAGTTTAAAAGCTTCCGATAGAAGTTTTGCCGCTTCTTCAGCAATACGGAAGACCGCGACCCAGGCGGACCCAAAGACACCCATAACTAACAAGGCCGGTAAATGTAAATTTGCTGCGGCTAATGTAGAATCAATATTAGATTTAATCACAAAAGGCCAAATACCTTTGCGGGGATATTTCAAGGATGTATTGGCTCTAAAGACTGGGCCTAATAGCTTACGCGAATTTAGCTCTATCATCGCCATAGTCGGTAAGAAAATATAAGCCACAAACGAGCCGAAAAACCACGCTAACAAAAACCCTTTGAAACCTGCATTTGTTGAAGCCGCGATCAAGACCCCCACAAACCTGGTTGTCGGCATAATAAGGCCCTGAAAGGCCAGAACATTGAATTTGTCAAAAAGACGAAAAATTCCGATGGAAACGCCGCGCTGTCTGAACAATAAAAGAACGCAATAACCCACGACGTATTTCCAAAGTGTCGGGATATCGAAGGCCGCCCAATTCGTAAATGTCTCTGGAAAATTAGCAGCAATTTTTACAAATATGGCAAAAATACCAACCGCTAAGAGAAAAGAAACCAAAGCCGCGATGGCGTCAAGCTTCACCCCAAAATTCAAAAGGCTTGCGAGGCTTTTGGGATTATTATCTTTAACGTCATCCGTTCCAAATCTAATAATGGATTGCCAAGACTGGAATGTCGCGACTTCAGAGAAAAACAACATATAGACATGCAAAAATATGATTGTACCCAGTTCAATCGGCGCAATTGTTTTCGCCGCAATTGAGAGACTTCCTAGCCCTAATATTGCGGCTAATGATTTAGAGCCCACCATCAAGCCGGTATTGGCCGCGATACGTTTTCCGACCGTATGTTTAGACTCTATAGAGAGATCTGCCATCAGACTGTTTCGCTTTGATATGTTCCTGACAAAATAGCTTCTACTAAGGTTTTATCAGAGGGTTTATCGACATCAATCGCCGCCTCAGCAATAGGAATAAGAACAGGCTTAGCCATGATATCCAAAGTTTTCGACGCATAGGCAAACGCGCCTGAGAGAGTTAACCGCCCAAAGAGATAATTAAACAAAACGCCCCAACCTAATTTACGGGCCAGCTTTAGAGGCTTTTTACGCAGATGTTGGGCCTGCTGCCAAAACTCAATCGCAGCCACGCCTTTTGCATTGGCAATATAAAACAAATTACATCCCGACACAGACCGATCAGAAAATTTCAAATAGGTTCGTTTGACATTGGGATAAGCGGGTTGAATGACCGTCTTCTCAGCAAGCCCAACACAAAAATCAGCACCTGATGCCCGCGCGTTCTTTAAAAAATGCTCTAACATTTTCGCAGACAATAATGGATGGTCTGCTGTTGTGATAATACACGGAAATTCAACCCCCGTTTTAAGCGCCTGCGCGGCGCTATCTGCTGGTCCCGCGCCCGATGGGGCTTGCACTAATCGCTTATCATAATCTGCTGCAAAGCCGCTAACGTGAAACGGGCTTTTAAGACGTCCTTTTTCTAAGGCCTGCAAAACATAATCTATCATAGGCCGACCATTTATCGGAACGAGCGCTTTTCGTTTAACCTCCGCATCCGCGCAAAGGGGGTCAACAACCCCCTCTCGCTGACCCGCTAAAATTAATACAGACGCGCTCATCACCCAAGCCGTTTTTCATACATGCGGTAAGTTTTATACGGCACGGCGCTCGCCTGCTCGCAAATTGATTTCATGCCGGGATTATCTTCTAAAATCCAAGACAGCTCACAATGCGTGAAACCTTTTTGACGCGCGGCTTCGAAAACCGTTTCGCAAAGTTTAGCCACAATTGATAAACCCGTTCGTGTATTATGATATTCCTTACGCAATCCCATGAGCGGAATACGGGCCTGCTTGACCCCACTGACTTTTAATCGCCATAATAATTTTGCCCAGCCAAATGGAAATAAGCTGCCTTTAATATCTCGGATAGCTTCGTTTAAATCAGGGATCATCCATATATAGGCTATAGGCTCACCCTTATATTCGCCAACCCATAGACCTTCTTTAAACATTATAGGTTTAATCTCTTTCGCCATATGCTCAATTTGTTGATCTGAAAAAGGAATGAAACCCCAATTTTCAGACCACGCATCATTGAATATATCCATCACAACTTGGACTTCACTCATAAAATTCGGCCCCATAGGGCGGATCGTGATATCTTTATTACGGTCAGCTGATTTTACCATGGTTTGCGTCATTTTTGGACGCGGGTAGCCAGCCCGGAGTTCAGCCTGATAAGCCAGCATATCTGTGGCTTTTTCAAACCCCTGCGCTTCTATCATATCTTTATAATCAATCCGGCCATGAGGCATCATCACGACCGGCGGTGTTGTAAAGCCATCAATTAAAAGGCCACATTCTTCATTCGTACTCCACTGGGCGGGGCCAATCATCTTTTCAACATCACGGCCCTCAAGCCAGCTTTGCGCGGCTCCCAGCAAGGCGGCACCCGTTTGTGCATTAGCTTCACAATCGAAAAATCCAAAAAATCCGGCAGTTTCATTATAATGGACGTCATGCGCTGGATTAATAAAAGCCGCAATGCGCCCGACGTCTCTTCCGTCTCTTTGCGCTAAGAACAATTGCCGGTTATGAAGGGCGGCGGCTCCGGGGTTTTTTTGAGGGTTAAGATGGGCCGCGCGTTCAAACTTTAGCTGAGGTCTCCAGGCAGAGTCATGGGCATAAATAGTATCGGGAACCGCCAAGAACTGACGTGTCAGTTTTGTTCCATTAACCGGAACAATCTCTATCGATGATGATGGCACAAACCCTCCGCGCGATATGCGCCGTTGTGCTAATCTTTTTTCTTGGGGTCAACCAGATTGATAGTGATATCTGCACCGCCTAATGGGACGTCAAAATTCGTTTCAGACCATTTTGGGAGGCGAAGCGTCTCAATAACGGGGTTATTAGACAAGCCATAAGGCTCTTTGGGCTTAAAATCCCAACGCTTATCAAATTTACGATCACCATCTTTATCATGATAGGTTGATATAGCGTATGACCCCTGTGCGGGCACATTAACACAAACCGTTATAGGCGTATCTTCTGCGGGCACACGAATACGGCGAAGTTTGCCCTTTTTCTTCATAAAATTCTTTTCGCCGCCAAAAAGCTCGACCTTGACTAATCCGCTTTTCGTCGTTCCGGCGATTGTCGCCCGGATTTGCAAACTACCTGCAACACAGGGGTCTGCCGCGTCGCCCTCATAGAGCTCTAGGCCGCGTTCAATTCCTATTTGAGACTGCGGTCCATAAGTCGGGTCATCTTCAAAAGTAGCATCAGCTGCAAACGCCGAAAATGACAAAGCCGCAACAATTGAGATTCCGGCGAAAAATCTGTTAAGAAAATTTGCTTTCATGTTCCAGTCTCTATAATGCCTTTTCAATATTCTCGTCATAATATAATTATCATATGGTGACGCCACTACGCTTAGTAAAGGTATATTTGCAGTCTAGCGCATATGGGACGACTTAACCAATATCTTCTAAAACGGGCCGCCATAAGCATTGGCGGGTTAATCGTATTTGCTTGTGTTGTCTTGTTACTTGAACGGCTGCTGCGTATATTTGAGATCGTTTCCAATTCGACCGACCCTGCGAGAGATGCCGGCTCTATGGTCATTAACCTATTACCGCATTATTTGGGCATGGCTGTCCCTATGGCATTATTGCTTGGGGTCACCATTACAATTGACCGTTTTAGCCGCTCAAGCGAACTTACGGCCGCTATGGGAGCTGGCGTATCTTTATTCCATATGACGAAGCCCTTTATCTTAATGGCCATTATTTTGTCAGGCATAACACTGTTCATAGAAGGATATATGCAGCCTGTTGGACGCTATAATTACCGCGAAGTCGTCCATGTTGTAAAACAACAATCTTTCACAGCTGCGTTACGAGAAGGAACCTTCACCAAAGTTGGCAATCGGACTTTTTTTGCAGGAACTGAGCTGGAAGGTTCAGATATTGGTCCCATTTTCATTTACGAAAATGTTGTAAATGGTACGGGCGAAAATATCGGCACCCGCCTGACAACCGCAAGCAAAGGACAGCTTATTGTCCGTGAAGAAACTCAGGCGCCTGTTTTACAGCTTGAAGCGGGGCAGAGTTATCAGATCGAATCCAACCGTCAGCTGTCAGGTGATCTTAGTTTTAAAGGGAGCGCCGTCGCTGGAGCGCCGGATGTCAATAGTTTCCGAGCTCGCGGGGATGATGAACGTGAAATGACGTCTTTAGAACTGCTCAATAACAGGAATGGTGAGTTATTCGATACAATTGATAAAAACACCAATGATGCGGCCTTGCATCTTCGCATAGCCCGAGCCGTTCTCTTAATTATTCTACCCTTCATAGCCGTACCGTTTGGGCTAAATTATGGCCGAAACCCCTCATCAGCAGGTATATTCATTGGCATCGTTCTTTTGGTATCCTTACAAAAGGCGCTTGAATTTGCGCAAAGCATGGGCGCAAGCGGGACAATACCGCCATGGTCTGGCATATGGGGTATCATCGCGCTTCTTGCGCTTTTCGCGGCTTATATATTCCGTAAAAGCGCCTATAAAATGGGTCAGCCCCCGCTCACATCATTCCAGCATTACATTAGCCACATACAAGGAAAAATTAGAGGAAGAGTAATGGCGTGGCGTGGGGTTGAGGTCAAAACGGCAAATGCTTAAATTCCTCTCATATCTATCAAAAACATTTTTAACTACATGGTTGATGACAGTTTTCGGCTTTCTCGTCTTGATTGGACTTTTGGATAGTCTCGCCAATGGCGGTGATATCATGTCTGGCGATGGCGGTTTTGCCGATACGTTTCGATATATGATGCTACGGGCACCTGTTATATTTGATAGAATATTTATATTCACAATCGTTTTCGCTATCTTAGTAACCTATGTAAAATTAATTCGGCAACATGAACTCGTGGCTCTTTTGGGCTTTGGTATTTCAGTGCCAAAACAAATTATGCTTTTAACCCCTATTGTTCTTTCTGCGGGGTTCAGTTCGATCACGATAATTGATTACACAATCGCGCCGGCTGTGAGATCACTCCAAGCTTGGGGCATTGGCGAGTATAAAATAAAAAATATCACACCTGAGAATCCCTTATGGCTTGAAGATAATGGCCGTATCGTGAGGGCGGAGAAGCGCATCAGTTATGAAGAACTTGGTAATCTTGAAATCTATCAACGCTCGGACACTGGACAAGTCGAAGATGTATTATGGGCTGAAAAAGCGGTTTATAAAGGTGACATGTGGGAACTTATGGGTGTTCAATCTCTCCCCATAAAAGGGGCCGACGGAGAACCCAGACTACCCTTACGCACCGGCAAGAATGAAATGTGGGAAACCGCTCAAACACCCATGACGATTGCGCGGCTCGCAGCTGAGCCTCGCGATCTATCAATGTCAGAAATGCGGCAATTCAAAAAACCTGGCAACTCCGGCTCCAAGCCTCGCTTTGCCTATAGCTTCTGGCACGCCCATCGATTTACGCGACCGCTCGCAGCTTGGATATTACTGCTTTGCGCAGTCCCATTGATGCAAAGAACAGGCCGCCAAGATACGGGAGATAAAGCCCTAATCATTGGTATTACCATGGGCTTTATTTTCTTGATCATTGACGGCGCTATGGCCACCTTTGCGACATCAGGCGGTATGGGCGTAACCGGGGCCATTGCAGGCCCTCTCATCGTCTTCGCCCTTTTGGGTAGCTATCTTTGTTTACAGGCAGAAAGCCTGTAGAGCCTGAGCCTTGGACAAATGAGCGTCTCAATTCTCGCCATTTCAAATGCCAATGCCAAAAAAGTGGCTAAACGCGGAACAAGCCTGAACGCGGGCTTACTCCCGGAGAGTACAGTTCATCATTTCACAAAATCTCCAGATGACCTGATGCCGCTTTTCCAAGAGGCGGCGCAGAAACGCCTCCGACATCTCGTGATCGAAGGCGGTGACGGGACTGTCCGCACAATTCTAACGGCATTACTTAATAGTTATCCTAAAACACAAGAGCTTCCAGCTGTCTCTATTCTCCCGCGCGGAACAACTAATCAAATTGCAAGAAATCTTGGCGTTAAAAAACCTGCTGATTTCAAAGCCATATTCCAAGATAGCTATAAAGCCATATCAACACCTATGGTCAAAATAAAATCCAAAGCCTTTGAGACCCGATATGGATTTCTTTTTTCAACAGGCGCGCTGCCCTATGTTAGCCGTTTTGCTCAAGATAAAATAAATGCCAAGGGCGTAGGCGGCGGAACCGCCGTTGTAGGCGCTGTCTTAAAAGCTGTCACAAGTGATAAATCGAATTTGATGCCCCCAGCTAAACATCGCCTGAAAGGAAGGTCTGGAACTCACGTCATTCTTAATCATAAA
The DNA here is from genome assembly GCA_964472905.1 of uncultured Hellea sp. Taxonomy (GTDB): domain Bacteria; phylum Pseudomonadota; class Alphaproteobacteria; order Caulobacterales; family Maricaulaceae; genus Hellea. Next base: position 42,575 of record CAYYMI010000017.1, read on the forward strand.
GGCGCAACCTTAGGCACAATCATGACGACCCTTCCAACATTAATGTTAGGATTAGACCCGTTTTGGGGCACAGAAGATGCTCCTTTGCGCTTAACATGGGCCGAAGCGCAAAGCGCTAAATTAGGACGTAATGTGGCTGGTATCTGGGCGGGCCGAAAACAAAACCGTAGTCAAGATGGCTATCATAGTCATAATATTGACCGCCTGACCTTACGTACCAAAGCTCCTGCTACGCTCGATGGGGATTTTCTGGATATAGCAGGACATAAGCTTCACATTTCAGCCTCTCGCCCTGTTACGTTTTGGATGGCGAAATGAGCAGCATTGCAGATCTCTTACGTGAAGAAACGGCCGAGCTCCCACCGCGGGTACAAATTGTCTGCGATATTATCGAGAGCCGCCACCCAGAGCGTGTGCAAGCATTTATTTATTATGGGTCATCATTGCGGGAACTCGATAATCCTGAAAAAATGCTAGACTTCTATGTCTTGGTTGATAGCTACCGTAAAACCCACAAACCCATCAGGGCCTTTCTAAATACCATTATCCCTCCAGCGGTCTATTACGTTGAACACACGGATGAAGGCGGCATCACAAGTACCTGCAAATATTCTATTCTATCCCTTCCCGCTTTTGAACGGCGATGTTCCGCCAAAGCTTTTCTCTCACAAACATGGGGACGGTTTTCTCAGCCTTGCGCCTTATTAAGATCAAAATCAGAGACGATTACAAGCCGCATCGTTGAGGCCCGCGAAACAGCCATTCGGCACATCGCAGCCGAGACAGAACCAGCCTTTGAAGAGAACCCCACTCCACAAGATTTTTGGGCGCGAGCTTTCTATGAAAGCTACCGCACGGAACTTCGCCCTGAAAGCTCAACCCAGCGCACCGCCGAGTTTGTAGGCAGATACCTTCCTCGATATGAGCGGCTTTCGGCCATTCTATATGAAATGAAAGATGGTAAAATCATGCTACCAACCCATCGGCGCAAAGGTACCAGAACCCGTTGGTTTTTCCGCCGCCTCCTCGGCAAACCCATGACGGCTATCCGCGTAATAAATAGCGCCGCGACCTTCGAAGGCGGTCTTGATTATGTGCTGCGAAAACTCAAAAACCATTCAGGGGTCACAATTCAGCCAAGTGAATTTCAAAGACGACATCCAGTCTTTTGTTCACCCATCTTAGGATGGAAGCTTTGGCGCAAAGGCGCCTTTCGGTAAAGAAGGTTAATTGTAGATTTCATCATTCATGCTTATAAGAACGTATGGATTTACAGAAATTAGCTCGAGTCTTATTCTTTATTTCCTTTATTGCGTTGGTTTCATGTAGAGCCAGTGATCCATACGGCATACTTGAAGTAGAGAAAAATGGCACCCAAACTGAACGCTTGATAAATTGTAGTCAGAATGAAGAATGTCCAGAATACGCCCAAGCATTATTTTGGGTGGCGGTTGAAACTTTATCGAATGCAGGCATGGAAGAAAGAGAAGTGGAAGCCATAGAATACGGTATAACAGAAGATATGAATAGAGAAGAAATTCTACAACAACTCGACAATTATCTAATTGAAATTGATCCACCACAATATGACTTAGAAGATCCCGAATTCAAAAAAGGGCTAAGTCAAATGCGGAAAGCGTATAATGCTGGAAGTGCATATGCGTCTAACGAGTTAGGTGTATTATTTTTAGAACACACAAAATTGAAAAATTTAGATTTGGCGAAAAAATACTTCACAGAAGCTTTAAAAAGTGATGATCCTAATGCAGCTTATAACCTTGCTCGGATTGCGAGAATACAAAAACCAAATCAAACTGAAACAATTCTAAGTTACTTAAAACAAGCTGCAAAAAGCCAACACCCTGATACAAAAATTATGTACATGCTAGGATTGAAAGCTTTTGGTACAGAGGCAGAAAAGCGTACTGCAGCACGCTATCTAAAACAAAAAAATGCAGAAACATTACGACTAAAAAGTAGCTTCCAAGATAACTTTAACGTTAAGCCTGAGTATTAAAGTCCTTACTCTGCCGCTTGCATCTTCGCTGCCATACCAGCCATGAGAGCCCCCTGATTATCTTTCAGATCATTAAAGGCCTTAAGGATAACATTGATATCTTCTTCTGTATGGGCCGCTGAGAGGCTTATGCGAAGCAGGCTTGAGCTTTGCGGGGTACCCGGCGGCACAGCAAGATTGACATAAACGCCATTATCAATAAGGGCGTTCCATTCCATTGCAGCAATAGCTTCATTAGGACGACGCACAGCAATAACCGGACTTGGGTCAGCGCAAAGATCATATTGCATCTCGGAGAGGCCCTTATGGAGCTGCTCGGAGCGAGCTTTGAGGTTTGCGCGAAGCTCTGCGCCTTGCTTGACTTTTTCTACTGCCGCTAGCGCCGCGCAAATATTGGCAGGTGTGGCCGAAGCGGTAAACATATAGGGCCGCATAACTTTGCGCAGGATTTCAAATTCGGGATGACGCGAAGCGCAAAAGCCGCCAACTGACGCGAGCGATTTCGAAAATGTGCCGGAGATAAAATCGACCTTATCCAGCACGCCTTGCTCTTCGGCGAGGCCGCAGCCTGTCGGGCCAAAAACGCCGTAACTATGAGCTTCATCGATAAAGAGATAACCGCCATGATTATGGGTGACCTCAACAAATTCATCAATTGGCGCCACATCACCAAACATGGAATATAAGCCTTCAATAACGACGAGGGCATGGCCTCCCTCGATCTCACCTTGGCGGCGCAGGCGCTTATCCAGATCTTCGGGGTTATTGTGGCGGAAGCGTATGGTCGACGCCCCTGTTAGGCGCGTGCCGTCAATGATACAGGCATGGGCGTCTGCATCCATAAAGACTACATCTTTATCACCAGCTAATCCCGATATCGCGGAAAGATTGGTCTGATAGCCTGTCGTAAAGACAATACAGCTGGGCATACCCAAATGATCAGCAAGAGCTTTTTCCAAATCGATATGTTCAGAATAAGTGCCATTGGCAATACGCGAGCCTGTGGTGCCCGTTCCGTGATTATCCACCGCGTCTTTGGCCGCGCCCATACAGTCTTCGTCAAAGGTCAAACCAAGGTAATTATTGGTGCCTGCGAGTAATATTTCACGGTTCCCAATACGGCCTCGCGTGGTGCTGATAATATCATCGAACTGAACACCAAGAGCGTCTTTGCCGATTTTCATCATCACATCGACACGGGCTTGTAGCGGGGCGTATTTATCAAAAAGGGACATAGGAAGCTCTTATCTGAAAACTCTTATTTCGACGTCAGTTCTATAATGGCGGAAGACAGCTCTCCGACAGTTTTGATATCGGAGACCATTTCCATCGGGATGGAAATATCATAGTGATCTTCAAGTCCCATAATAATATCGAAAACAGCGGTCGAATCTACTTCGAGATCAGACATGATACCGCTACTCATTTCAATTGGACGGTTTTTGGGATTATAAGGCTTTAACAGCTCACAAATCTTGTCATAGGCTTCTTCGCGTGTCGGCATAATCTCTTACTTTTTCTCACTTGTTTTTTCATATGACGCTGCGGTCTCTCGCAGCGCGGCAACAAAAGGAGTCGCGTCTTGAATCACATCCAGACTTGACCAGTCCTCATAACGGAACTCGCGCAATTTGCCTAGGGTCAAGTGTCCTATCCCAAAAAGGCGGGACGTCAATGATGTTGCCGCTGCAATGGTTTTAATAATAGGAACAGGAATCGGTTGTGTTTTAACTGGAGTGCCAAGAGCCCGCGTCGCACTTTGTGCAAAATCAGGCCATGTAAGCGCAGAGACAGAACAAGGCGTAACAATTTGGCCGTCATAATCCCCCACCATAGCGCGCGCCATGATGTCATGCGCAAGGTCTTTAACATAGACCATCGCCATTTTACGGCTCTGCCAATCTTTGCCGCCAACCAAAGGTAACCTGCCTTTGGCAATAAATTCAAAGAAAGGTTTAGTCGCTTCATCGCCTGGCCCAAAAACGGCAGGCGCGCGAATGATCGCGAGCGCATCCTTAAAGGCCTCTTTTACGACTAGCTCGCCAGCCTCTTTAGACGCTGCGTAATCTGAGAGCTCAGGCTGTGCGGCGGTTTGCGAAGACAATAAAATAAAACGCGACACGCCAGCGGCTTGGGCGGCGTTGGCTAACGCGCCTGTGGCATCCCGATTAGTCGCCATAATCTCGGCCCGCGTTCGGGCTTTGATTAATCCTGCCATATGCAAAACGATCTGGGCATCTGAGACAAATTCACCATCACATGAGCCCAACCCGCCTTGGCAGATAGACAAGTTTGGATGATCTATATCGATGAGCTTTGACGGCGTTCGCGCTAAGGCCCTGACTTTATAACCAGCCTCTAATAAGGCGCGAATAACATGACGGCCGACGAAACCTGTTCCGCCTGTGACAGCTATTATTCCCATATCGGGCATTTGAAGGGTTAGCCAGCCTCGCTAGACACAACGCTTAACGGAGTTTCGGCTTGGAGATCAATAATCTCACCTTTGAGATATTTATCTTTAACGCGAGCCCGCGAGAGCTTGCCTGAAGACGTAATAATCATCGTTCCGCGCGGAACGAGTTGCAATTTAACAGGCACACCAACTTCGAGACGGATCGCGGCCATGACAGCCTTATAGATCTCATCAAGTAATTTTGGATCTCGCGTACGGCATTCGAGTAAAAGCATAACCTCTTTTTCATCACCAATACCGCCCATAGCAAAGGAACAGGCCCGT
>CAYYMI010000018.1:0-44322 GCA_964472905.1 uncultured Hellea sp.
TATAAAGCATGACGCGCCCCTTTGCTGAAGTGAGCCGAGAGGCCTATTTTGGGCGGTTTAGGACTCATGGCTGTCGGTCTATTAAGCAATTTTTAGAGAAGGCTACTAATCAAAATTGTGGCCTATTAGTAATTTGAGTAGATTTGATTTTGCCAGAACAGAAATCATCCCAATCTTGCATTAAACTACGTCTTTTTTCCAAAGCTGTTGAGCGACGGTATGCCGCCTCAGCTTTATTTTTTATAGTGTGAGCTAACGCTGCTTCAATTGTTTCTCTTTGATGATATGTTTTATCACCCGTCCAATCTCTAAATGTTGATCGAAAGCCATGGGTGGTCAGGCGTTCATCTCGCATTCTTTTTAATAACGAACGAGTGGCATTCACTGAAAATGGTTTGTTTCTAGTGGGGTGCTTAAAAATGTAGTCGGTTTGCTGGGGAGAGGAATTTTCGAATATTGTTGTTAAAAGTTTACAACAAGAATTTGAGAGAGAAACTATATGAGGCTTACTCATTTTCATTCTTTCTGCTGATAAGGTCCATACCCTCTTTTCAAAGTTCACTTCATCCCAAGTAGAAAAGCGGGCTTCTCCTGATCTAGCAGCTGTTAAAATTATAAATTCCAATAGCCTAGCAACTGTCGCCTCGCGCATTCGTAAATCACTCATGAATATTTGCATATCTTCATAAGGAAGCGCGGCATGATGTTTGATATTCTGGGTTCGTGAATATTGAGGCAATAGTAATTTCAAATTCCCGCGCCATAATGCGGGGTTTTCTCCGCTTCTCCACCCCATAGCTTTAGCGTAATCCAAAACTGCTTCAATCCGACCTCGCAATCTAGAAGCAGTCTCATTTTTACTTAACCACATTGGACGCAGCACACTCAACACATGCGGTGTTCTAATATCGGTTACACATAAATTGTGTAATGGTTTTGCATAGACATTTAACGTCATATGCCATTGAGCGCGATGTTTATCACTTTTCCATCCGGCTTCTTTAGCTTTTAAAAAGAGATCAACACATTTAATAAAGCTTTTCGGTTTTTGCTCAATTATTATTTCTTCTTTTAAAGGAAGTCCTTGGTGCATGCGCTCACGTATCTTTCTGGCAGCCTCACGAGCTTCCATAAGATTGATGACTTGTGCTGACCCTAGACCGACCTCGGTGACCTTTTGCTTTTTACGATGCATGAACACCCAGGACTTAGAACCAGACTTTCTCACTTTAAGGTAAAGCCCTCCGCCATCACTGTGTCGTCCTGCTTTTAGATTTGCTCGAACCTTTGATACTGTTAATTTATTATTATTGCGTCCCATCTTCGGCTTCCTTATGATATAGTGGAAACCAATAAATCTGATATTTATTTCTTTTTCTAGTCCTACTTTTAGTCCTACTTTTAGACCTAAACAGCTTTAAACAAAATGAGACACTATAGTACTTCATCACTTTTATGTGATTGAATTCATTAATTATTTTAAACGATATAGTACATTATGAAATAAGAGATAGGCAGTCTCCCCGCCCGCCACTTTCTTGAACTTTACCTTAAGTAAGGAGTCTTTCGGCATAGTTTTATTTGTCATTATATCCTCCTAAAATCAAAGATACTCGGCTCCCTCACTTTAATTATTATTTCGGTTTCAATTTTGGTCGTAAAGCAGTGTCATCGTCACTATAAACAGCACCGCACTGATAGACCTATGAAGATAAGGATTTTCAAGCTTTACGTTGATACATAGATATTGTGCTAATTTTGTAAAAACCTCTTGCTTTCAGAACAACAAGCTGTATTAGCACACTAATACAGTGATATAACAATATGTTGAAAAATTCGAAAATAAATACGAAAGGCGCTCTCGCTGAGGCATTGATCTTAGTAGATTCTCCAAAACTCATGGAAAAATTCTTGGTTGATCTCTGCACGCCCGCTGAACTTCGAGCGTTATCAGAACGCTGGCATGTGGCGCAGCTTTTGGATAGCGGCGATCTGAGTTACCGTGATATAAATGCCCAAACTGGCGTAAGCACAACAACAATTGCCCGTGTCGCTCGTTTTCTAAAAGACGAACCCCACCAAGGATATCGCGCGGTACTAGACCGCCAAAAAGGACACTAATTTCATGACTGAACGCCTAAGAATTGTCCTCCAAAAGAAGGGCCGGCTTGCTGATGACAGTTTCGCATTGCTTAAAAAGTGCGGATTGCGTTTTGCTATTCGCGGGGGAGGATTGCTCGCTCGTGTTAAAAACATGCCGATTGATCTGCTCCTCGTCCGCGATGATGACATCCCTTCCTTTGTGGCAAATGATGCTGCAGATATTGGCATCGTCGGTGAAAATGTCCTTGTTGAAGAACAATTGACGGCGAAAGATAAACTAGATGCTGAAATAACTATGCGGCTCGGTTTTTCGAGATGTAAACTTAGCCTCGCCGCTGCAGAGAAAAGCGGCATTACTAAGGCCTCTGATTTAAACGGAACACGCATTGCGACGACCTATCCTGGTGTCCTCGGACAATATCTGAAGTCTAACAATATCGATGCTAAGTCAGTTGAGATGAAAGGTGCAGTCGAACTTGCGCCGTCTATTGGTATTGCCGAAAGCATATGTGATCTTGTGTCCTCTGGGGCGACGTTAGAAGCTAACGGACTTGTTGCCTTTCAAACCATCCTCAAAAGCGAAGCCGTTTTAATTCAATCTGGTCGAGATTTGTCGGCTGAAAAACAAGCTCTGCTGAGTAAATTGATGAGCCGCATTGATGGCGTTATCAAATCATCTGAAACAAAATATATCATGCTTAATGCGCCAAAGGACAAAGTGACGGCAATTACTGAACTCCTACCCGGCTCAGATGCACCGACGATTATTCCACTCGCGGGAAGTAACGATCTTGTTGCGCTTCAAGCCGTCTGTACTGAGAATATTTTCTGGGAAACATTAGAAGATCTAAAAGCCTTAGGCGCGAGAGCTATTCTTGTTCTCCCAATAGAGAAGATGATGTCATGAAACTCTTTACGTGGTCAGACTTAACGCAAGCCCATAAGCTTGCAGCTTTAGCGCGCCCTAAAGGTCTGTCCGATGCATCAGTTTATGAGGCTGTCTCAAATATTATGGCTAAAGTCAAAACAGGTGGAGATGAAGCTGTTTTAGAATTAACCACCAAATTTGACGGGGTTAAGCCCGCATCACTTCGTGTATCTACCGCTGAGTTAGAAACCGCGTGGCGTAGTCTTCCTAAAGCTCAAAGAGACGCCATAAATGTTGCTAAAAAGAATATTGAAACATTTCACAAAGCGCAAATTCCAGCTGATATTGAGGTGGAAACCATGAAAGGCGTCATGTGTCGTCGCGAGTCTCGCCCCATTAGCACAGCAGGTCTTTATGTTCCCGGAGGCACGGCGCCTCTCGTTTCAACATTATTGATGCTAGCCGTCCCAGCGAAAGTCGCAGGGGTTAAACGCCGCGTTATCGTCACGCCGCCTGGTAAAGATGGCAAAGTCAATCAAGCCGTTCTCGCAGCGGCCTATCGCTGTAAAGTCACGGACGTGTTTGTTTGCGGCGGCGCGCAGGCTATTGCCGCCCTCGCCTATGGAACTGAAACAATTCCAAAATGCGATAAAATTTTTGGCCCCGGCAATGCTTATGTCGCGACAGCAAAATCTTTTGCAGCGCAGGAACCCGGCGGGCCAGCCATCGATATGCCTGCAGGTCCTAGTGAAGCTATGGTGGTGGCTGATGCCGCCTCAAACCCTGTATTCGTGGCCTCCGACCTTTTGAGCCAAGCCGAACACGACACACTGGCTCAGGTTATCTGCGTCGCGACATCACAGAAAGTGGCAGAGAAAATTACGGCTGAAATAGACAATCAGCTAAAAACGCTACCGCGCAAAGATATTGCTCAAGCAGCTATATCAAAATCACGTATGATTATCGCCACTAACCGTATGGACATTATTGATGTGGTTAACCGCTATGCGCCTGAACACCTTATTTTACAGATAAAAAACCCAGAGAACCTCGTCCCAGCCATTCGTAATGCGGGGTCTATTTTTCTTGGGCCTTGGACACCTGAGTCTGTTGGTGACTATGCCAGCGGAACAAACCATACTCTACCGACCTATGGGGCAGCCCGAGCTTATTCAGGTGTTACACTTGAGAGTTTCGTCAAATATATCAGTGTTCAGAAATTAACCCGTAAAGGCCTAGAATGCCTTGGACCAACAGTTGAAACCTTGGCTCAAATGGAAGGGTTAGAAGCCCATAGGCGCGCAGTTTCTTTAAGGTTAGAAAGTGAACCATCATGAGTGATTGGCCTAATAATATTGCCCGAAAATCAATTGTTGATTTTGTAGCTTATTCTGCCCGCGGCGGCGCGACTGGCGCTTTACACCTTGACGCCAATGAAAGCCCCTATGCTCCGCCCCCGGTTAAGGGCACTGAAGGTTATAACCGCTATCCGGAGCAACAACCCTCTGCCCTGCGTCAACGCTTGGCTGATTTATACGGAACGCCCATAGAGCAGATAATGGTTGGACGCGGCGCAGACGAAGCAATCGAAGTCCTGCTGCGAACTTTCTGCGAAGCTGGCCAAGATAACATTTTAATATGCTCTCCAACATTCGGTTATTATAAAACATGCGCGCAAATCCAAGGGGCTGGCATTATTGATGTTCTTCTGGATGAAAATTATCAATGGGGTAGTAAGGCTATTATCTCAGCCGCCAAAAAGGCTAAAAACCTCAAAATTATTTTCCTTTGTACGCCTAATAATCCTACTGGAACCGTAATTAAAACGGATCTAGTTGAAACATTATGCCAGACATTCCCAAACACGCTAATCGCCATTGACGAAGCCTATCAAGAATTTTCATCTGCGCCGTCTTATAGTTCTAAAATCAATGATTTTAAAAACCTCATTGTCATGCGCACACTCTCAAAAGCTTATGCCTTAGCTGGCGTTCGCGGCGGCGTAGCCATTGCCGATCCACGCATTATTGACTTAATGCTTAAGGTGCTCCCCCCCTATCCGATTGCGCGGCCTGTGGAAAACGCAATCATGAATGCTCTATCGCCAGCCGCGATGAGTACCCATGCAGCTCGTCTGGATGAATGGCTTTCAGAAAGAGATCGCATGTTTAGTGCTTTGCAAAACTCACCTTACGTCACCAAAGTTTATCCATCCGAAGCCAATTTTCTACTCATAGATGTGAAAGATGATCAAACCTTGATGCAAGAGCTATCCCGCAGACAGGTCAAAATTCGTGATTACCGGAAAACAACAGGTCATATGCGGATTTCAATTGGCTCTCCTCAAGAAAACACAATTGCCCTGCAAGCCTTTGGCGTAGGTGTTGAAGACAAACCGTCCGAGCGCATTGGAGAAACTCACAGAAAAACAAAAGAAACGGATATTTCAGTCCGAGTCAATCTGGATGACCCTAAACTCATAAAAATTGACACGGGTATAGGCTTTTATGACCATATGTTGGAGAGCCTGGCCAAACATAGCGGCATTGGTCTTGTCTTGACCTGTAAGGGGGATTTGGAGATCGATGCTCACCATACGGTAGAAGACTGCGCTCTCGCCCTAGGAATAGCGCTGAAGCAAGCCCTCGGCGATAAAGCAGGTATAGGACGCTTCGGGTTTGTTATGCCCATGGATGAAACACAGGCCCGTGTGGCCGTCGATTTGTCTGGCCGTCCAGCCATGACCTTTAAAGGAACCTTCCCAACAGACCATGTTGGTGAGTTTCCTGCTGAAATGTGTCCTCATGTTTTTGAGAGCCTTGCGCAGACTTTAGGGGCTGCTATCCAAATCGAAGTTGAAGGCGAAAACACGCATCACATGATTGAGGCGAGCTTTAAAGGCGTTGCAAGGGCACTACGTCCTGCCTTTGCTCGTAGCGGTACAGATATAGCTTCCACTAAAGGCGTTATCTAATGTCCCTAGTCATTGTTGACACAGGCGTGGCCAATTTGGCCTCTGTGCAATTTGCTTTTGAACGGCTGGGTGCCACGGCGATCATTTCGGATAATGCTGATGTTATTTCGTCGGCTGAACGTGTTCTTATTCCGGGAGTTGGGGCCGCGCCCTTCGCGATGCGTAAAATCAATAAAAAGGGCCTCACCTCAGTTTTAAAAGAACTCACCCAACCCGTCATGGGCATTTGTCTAGGGATGCAGCTCATTTTTGAAAATCTGGAAGAAGGCGGCAAACCAATTGACGGCCTTGGACTCGTTCCGGGAACTATCCGTGAATTAGATACAAAAAAACTACCGTCCCCGCATATGGGCTGGAACACACTAACTCCGCTAAAAGACGACCCTATTTTGGTAGGTATCAAGGCCAATGATTATGCCTATTTTGTTCACGGCTTTGCGGCCAATGTCTCTGAGGTAACCCTTGCTTCTTCCTTTTATGGGTCAGATTTTTCAGCGATTGTTCGGTATAAAAATATTTATGGGTGTCAATTTCATCCTGAGCGTAGTAGTCGGGTCGGCGCAAAAATACTCGAAAACTTTTTGAAAGTTCCCGCATGATTTTTCCAGCAATAGATCTTATGGATGGCGGCTGCGTGCGTCTTTTCAAAGGCGATTTCAACCAGCGTACAAATTACGAAACTTCCCCTATGGCTGTCGCTAAATCTTATGCCGAAGCAGGCGCAGAATGGATGCATATTGTTGATCTCGACGGAGCCAAACATGGTAAGAGCGAGCAAACAGACTTAATTATACGCATCGCAAAAGAGAGCGGATTAAAAGTTCAAACAGGTGGAGGCCTACGCGAACTCGCACAAATCCAGCAGCTTTTGCAAGGCGGCGTTGAACGGGCTGTTATCGGATCTTTGGCTGTAACCAATCCTCAAATGGTCAAGTTTTGGATCAACGAAGTTGGCCAAGACAAAATCTGTGTCGCGCTTGATGTAAATATTGGCGAAGACGGCAAGCCTTATCCCGCGACACGAGGCTGGACTGAACCGGGCAGTAAAACGCTTTGGGACGTTTTAGATGATTATATGGGCACTGGTCTTTTGACAATTTTAGTTACAGATATCAGCAAGGACGGTGTCCTCGGCGGCGCGAATGTAAAACTCTATAAAAAGATACTGACAAATTACCCGACATTAAACCTCATTACCTCAGGAGGCGTTGGAACGCTTGGCCATGTCAAAGCTTTGAAGGCTCTAAACCCTTATGGCGTTATCATTGGAAAAGCTCTCTATGAGAATAAATTTACTTTAGAAGAGGCCATAGCGTGCTAGCCCGCCGCATCATTCCCTGTCTTGATGTGCGTGACGGCCGTGTTGTAAAAGGCGTGCAATTTCGTAACCACGAAGATGTAGGCGATATTATCGACCTAGCTTTACGTTACCGTGATCAAGGTGCAGACGAGTTGGTCTTCTACGATATTACAGCCTCTATCGATGACCGCACCGTCAGTCCCGATTGGGTTGGCGCTGTTTCTCACGCGTTGGATATACCTTTTTGCGTTGCCGGCGGTATTAAAACAGTTGAAGCCGCTGGAGCGCGCCTAGCAGCCGGTGCAGATAAAATCAGTGTCAATTCCCCGGCGCTCGCCAGACCTGACCTGATCAATGAACTCTCAGACGCCTATGGACGGCAATGCATCGTCGTTGGCATAGATACATTTGAAGAAAATGAAACTTACCGCGTTAAATCTCATACGGGGGACCCTGATAAAACACGGGAAACTAGACGAAAGACAATCGAATGGGTCGAAGAGGCCACGCAGCGCGGTGCAGGTGAGATTGTCCTTAATTGTATGAATCAAGACGGTGTTAGAAAAGGCTATGATATCAAACAGTTATCAAGCGTTCGTAAAGTATGCTCAGTCCCTCTTATAGCTTCAGGTGGTGCAGGCGCTACAGAACATTTCGAAGATGTTTTCAAACATGCCGATGTCGATGGAGCTTTAGCGGCTAGTGTGTTTCATAAGTCTGTTATTGCTATCCCAGACTTGAAACGTGATCTGAAAGCCAGCGGTATAGAGATACGTATATGACCCTAGATACTAAAACCGTTGATTGGGAAAAGGGAAATGGCCTTGTCCCTGCCATTATCCAAGATGCCAGCACTGAACAAGTCTTGATGCTCGGCTATATGAACGCCGAAAGCCTAGAGAAAACGCAAGAAACTGGCCTCGTCACCTTTTATAGCCGCTCTCGTAAAACACTGTGGACCAAAGGAGAAACAAGTGGAAATACGTTGAAACTTATCTCTATTGCTATGGACTGCGATCAAGACACTTTGCTCGTTCGCGCTTTGCCCGCTGGGCCAACTTGTCACGAAGGCACTGTATCATGTTTCGGAGATAAAGGCCCACAAGGGCTAGGTTTTCTAGCTAAATTGGAATCTTTTATTGAAGAACGCAAAACGGCCGACCCAGAGAGTAGTTACACAGCCAAACTGCTCCAAGGCCCTCTGCACAAAGCCGCTCAGAAAGTCGGAGAAGAAGGCGTTGAAACCGCCCTCGCCGCCATTGCTGAAACGGATGACGGGCTTGTTTATGAATCTGCTGACCTGATCTATCATTTGATGGTCTTGTTATCGGCGAAAGATACTAAACTCGCGGATGTTATCAAAGAACTTCAAACACGGCATAAGTGAGACGCCTGACTATAGTTTTGATTGTTCTCAGCACATGTAGCTTTGCATGGGCTCAATCCTATTATCATGACTATAAGAGTTTCTTTGGTAAAGAAGACCGCATTGGATTATTTTCCGATAAAGCCAAAGCCAGATATTCTGAATCTATACGTCAGATCATTGCGGATAATACGCTCCTGATAGACTGTGGGTCTAAGGGGAAACCCGCCACTGGATTTGTTGCTGATTTCAAAGAAGGACATCGTGTTGTTACGGCTGCCCATAATGTTCAAATGGCATCCGATAATTCCCGTCCTTGCTATGTAAAACGACTAGGTAAATCTGATATCGTCATTGATGATTTTAAAAAATCTAAACACTTCAAAAATTCAGCAACCTTATTGGACACCGGATTTGATGTCGCCATTTCCGATACAACCCTAACTTCGGGCGGCTTTAAACTCTGCGAAAACTTGGAGTTAACATCGGATCTCGTCGTGCCGCAATCCTATGACGGTACGGGTTATCTCGCTTTACCCCCCCCTTGCCGCGCGACGAAAATAACAAATCATGTTATTACAACAACCTGCCGGGGCCATTATAAAGCCTCCGGCGCACCTCTCTTGGCGATTAAAGATGAAACGATCTGTATTGCAGGTGTCTTTAACGCCCATAGCGGAAAATTAATGAATTATGAGAGCTATGCAGCTCGGCTTATACAAGATTAAAACTTTATTCTTTTAGGCATGTTAAAATACCTCATAGGTTTTTTTCGTCGGCACTTTGACCCATTTGCCGTCAATGTAATGAATGCCGCATTCAGTTTTATTATTATTACGCCAACGCCCTGCGCGGGGATCTTCACCTTCGGCAACACGGGTTGTACAAGGTTGGCATCCGATAGATAGATAACCAAGCGCGAACATAGGATGCGGCGCGAGATCATGTTTGCGGATATAAGCCGTTACATCTTTGGCAGTCCAATAGGCCAGTGGATTGACCTTGGCCATTCTACCGCCAAGCTCCATAATCGGCATATCTTTACGGTCAGCTGTTTGGTAGCGCTTACGTCCAGTTATGCGGGCATCAAAGCCTGATAAAACACCGTCCAGAGGCCTGACCTTACGCAAATTACAGCACATATCAGGCTGAGAACGATGCAATAATCCATCAGGGTCTTCGGCTTTGAGAGCCTTGTTATCTGGATAGATTGTTTTGAAATTCGTTAGGCCTAAATCTTCGATTAATAGATCACGATAGGTCAAGGTTTCACGAAAGTGCTTACCTGTATCCAAAAAGTAAACCGGCAGGTCTTTGTCAATCTTGGAGACTAAATGAAGCAAGACAGCAGAATCCGCCCCAAGGGATGAAACCATGACAATCTTACCCTCATAGGCATCAATAGCTTTCTGCAACGCCATTTCCGCTGATAATCCAAAGTAAGGATCATTAGACTTCATAGCTCCGACGGAGGTCTGCCGCGCGTCAAATACGCTCAAGGCTGGGCCTTGCTTAAAGGCATAGCCGCGCTGGTAGGTTAGGCTGAACGCATCCATTGCGTTAAACCAATCACTCTCTGACTGCCGTTTATAAGTCCCCTCATCGACCTTCACCGCGTCAAAGCCACATTGCAAAGCAAAAGCATATTGGTCAGGAATTAGCGGACCTTCGGCAATCAAAAGCGCTTTATAGCCATATTTTTTACGCAGCTCTCGGGCGATAGAAAACCCTCGCCCATCCGCAAAATTAGGGAAATCAACAATGATTGTTTTAAGTGTAGGTAAGCGTAATTTTATCGCTTCAAGGTCAACGTCATTGGGTAAACGTACGGCCTCACCATGATTAGAATTTAAGAAGGCCTCAAGCTCAGGAAAGTCGACAAAGTCTTCTGCAGATTCCTCATGCCCATCTCTTATAAGGACAGAATTAAGCGGCATAAAGCACCTCCTTAAACGGGGCCATACCCAGACGGTTAAAGCTGTCTATAAAACGCTCACCATCCGTTCGAACATCAAGGTAATAATCAACAAGACGTTCAATCCCGTCGACAAGCTCCTCTTGACTAAAGCCCGGTCCAGTCACTTTGCCGACCGCAGCATTTTCAGAGGCGTCGCCGCCAAGCTTGACCTGATAAAATTCAACCCCTGCTTTTTCGAGGCCGAGAATACCAATATGACCGACATGATGGTGCCCACAGGCATTGATACAGCCCGATATTTTAATCTGCATTTCACCGATTGCACGTTGCCGCTCAGGGTCAGAAAAGCGCTGCGCAATGGCTTGCGAAATGGGGATAGACCGCGCGGTCGCGAGCGCACAAAAATCCATACCCGGGCAGCAAATAATATCCGTAATCAAGCCAATATTATCAGCATGTAACTTCACCTTTTTAAGAGCCTGGTAAACCTCATAAAGGTCAGCTTTTTTAACATGCGGCAGCAGGATGTTTTGCTGATGCGTAGTTCGAATTTCACCAAATGAGTATTTTTCTGACAAGTCAGCCACAGCCCGCATTTGATCAGAGGTTATATCTCCCGGTGCCAGATCGAGCGGCTTGAGCGATATATTGACAATGGCATAACCAGAGGCTTTGTGATCAGCCAGATTATTATCGGCCCAAAGCGCAAAGTCTTTATCGGATATCAATTTGGCTTTGTAAGCATCATTATGCTCCGGCAGCTTTTCAAATTCAGGGCCAGCAAAATAGGATGTAATTCGCGCGACTTCTTCGGGCGAAACTGCAATATCAAGGGGCTCCAGCGTTGCATATTCAGCTTCAACCATTTTGGTGAACTCTTCTATGCCCGTTTCAGTCACCAGAATTTTGATACGCGCTTTATATTTATTATCGCGGCGGCCATAGCGGTTATAAACACGTAATGTAGCTTCAAGGTAAGGCAGTAACTCTTCGCGCGGCAGGAAGGCTTTCAAGGTCTGTCCAATGATCGGCGTGCGGCCCAAACCGCCGCCAACAAGGACATGATAGCCGACTTCGCCCTTATCGTTTTTGACAATTTCAATCCCGATATCATGCGCCTTGATAACGGCGCGGTCGTTCTTGGATGCTGTCACAGCAATTTTGAACTTACGCGGTAGAAAGGCAAATTCAGGATGCATGGTTGACCATTGCCGCAGCAGCTCAGCCGTGGGTCGTGGGTCTTCAATCTCTTCAGCTGTTGCCCCAGCATAAGGATCAGAAGTCACATTTCGAATACAATTACCTGATGTCTGGAAGCCGTGCATTTCAACCGCGGCTAAATCCTCTAAGATATCCGGCACATCGGTCAGCTCTGGCCAGTTATACTGAATGTTTTGGCGCGTGGTTATATGCCCATAACCACGATCATATTTATCCGCGATCATAGCAAGTTGCCGCATTTGCTGCGAACTCAAAGAGCCATAAGGCACAGCCACGCGCAGCATATAGGCATGTAGCTGCAGATAAAGCCCATTCATCAAGCGCAAAGGCCTGAACTGCGCCTCGGTTAATCGGCCCTCCAGGCGGCGTTCGACCTGCCCGCGAAACTGTTTAACGCGGCCTTGGACGATCTCGTGATCAAATTCATCGTAACGATACATTTTATGTGTCTCTTGTTAAGCCAAGTTCATCGGCTGTGTCATAGCTGGGGCCTTTGACCCGAAATTTTTCACGGTAACGCACAGGCAGCCCGCTATCGGGTTCAATATCGATAAAATAAACGCCAACAATGAGGTTAGCTTCTTCATCAGCATCCCCTTTGGTTTTCATTTTTTCAATCAAAGCTTCGTCTTCGGTTTTCAGCGCTTCACTGAAATCGCGGGACCATTCCAGTTCAGGCGTAAGCCAGACACTAAATCCCTCGCGCAACTCATTTGCCGTCAAACTTTGAGGCCCTTTTCCTTTGTGCTTAAGGGTGCTCATTGCGCCGCCATCTTTTTAAATGAGTTTTCAGCTATAGAGCGAGGGGCATAGCCTAGAAGCAAAATAGCGGGCCCCTTAATACCATTCGCTGATATGTCTTCAGACAAGCGCTCCAAGGTCGTGCCCACAATGATTTGTGTCTCGCGCGACGCGTTTTCAACTACTGTGACAGGTAAGTGCTTATCCGCACCGTGCATTATGAGCCTCGCTTGCATAAAACTCGACGCCCCAACCCCCATATAAACGGCGGCTCGCGCGCCATTCGCGGCTAAACTTTTCCAATCATGCTCGGCAAAACCTTTGGCATCATGTCCTGTCAGAAATGAAATCGATTTATTATGCCCGCGTGTTGTCAGCGAGGCGCCAATTTCGGCGGCGGCCGAAGCCGCGGCTGTGATTCCCGGAACGATACTGTAACCAATTCCAGCCGTTTCCAGAGCTTTAATTTCTTCATCTGCTCGCCCAAATATAAGCGGATCGCCACTTTTCAAACGCACAACCGTTAAGCCCTCAAGCGCCTTTTCAACTAATATCGCATTGATTTCGGCTTGAGGTGTTGATTGACCTCCAGGCTCTTTACCTACGTAGATATAGTCAGCTTCGCGGCGCCCAAAATCTAAAACGCCCTGGCTTACCAGTCGGTCATAGACAATCACATCAGCGCTATGCAACTTTTGCCGTGCGGCTAATGTCAAAAGGTCAGGATTTCCTGGGCCAGACCCGACAAGAGCTACTGAGCCAACTTTATCATCATTATGACCCGCGAGTTTTGTTTCGACTCTCGCGGTTAGTTCTGCTCCAGAGACGCGGATTTGGCTCAGCAAATCTTTGCCATCAAATATATCCGCCCAGAAGAGTTGCCGCTGGGCCAGACTGCCAATGCGTGACTTAACTTTAGATCGTAACCCATTGATTATAATAGAATGTTTACCTAGTGATGACGGCAAGCGCGCTTCAAGATCCGTTTTTATGGCCCGTGCCAAGCTAGGACTTGTTCCCTCAGTCCCAATAGAAACAATCACAGGGCTACGATCAACAAGAGCCGGTGTGATGAAATCACAGGCCCCTTTCTGATCTGCCGCATTGACAAGAAGACCTTTAGCACGCGCTAAATCAGCGATAGCCGCATTAACAGCATCAGTCTCAGTCGCCGCATAAACAAGGCGAACACTATCAAGGTCAGAAGCCTCAAATTCGCGAGGCTCCCATGTCAACAAACCCTTATTTAGCCATCTAATAATTTCATCGCTGATATCAGGGGATATTACGCTTAAGCTCGCTTCGGTCTTAATCAATGTGCGAAGTTTAGCCTCCGCAGCGTCACCCCCGCCAATAACAAGGATTTTTGCATCTTTCATATCAACATGTATGGGTAAATATCGCATGTGTTTAACTCTGGATCTACGTTCGCTTGATTTACTTGCCTGTTCTATATATAGAACGACTAGGCAATATACCAGTCCCCAAATATAGTTTTTTGAGAATTTTGATAAATGGCTAGACAAAAACGACAACCCTGCGCAGAGACGGATGCCCTCGCTGAAAAGTTGGGGCAAACGATTCTACGACTGCGAACAGCCGATAAAATGTCATTAGGGGATTTATCACAAAGCTCTGGCGTTGCAAAATCCATGATTTCCCAAATCGAAAAGAACGAAACCAACCCCTCTTTAGCGACATTATCCCGGCTCAGCCAAGCTTTGGGGACCAGTGTCGAAGCTATGGTTTCGCAGGGCGGTAGTGATGACTCTGCCCTCGTGGAAAAGACAGAAATTCAGGATACGCCTTTACTTAAAAGCACAGATGGGCTTTGTGAATTACGAATTATTGGCTCCATCGACACCGTCCAATGGGTACAATGGTACGACTTTCAAGCACAGCCAGGTGGAATTTTAGAGAGCTCCCCACATCCCGATGGCTCAGTTGAAAATCTAACGATATTGCAAGGCGAAGTCTTAGTTGAGGTCGAAGATGAAAGCTGGACCGCAAAAGCCGGAGAAACTCTACGCTACCGCGCCGATAGACCTCATAAGATTATAAATACAGGAACCAAACCCGTTCATGCCACTATGGTGAATATTCTAGCGCATGCCGTAAGGACTACAGTAAAAGCATAACCTCTTATAGGGTTATTTTACAAATTCTTTTTATAGTAACGAACGGCTTTGTTATAATTAGGGTAATTTTCTTCGCCGATGCTTTCAAAACCAAAGGCTTCGTGAAATTTATGAGAATCTGGATTGTCAGGACGCGTATTTACCTCACAGGCTAAGGCCTTGTATCCACGAGTTAGCGCATAGCTTTCGATATCTTGATATAGGCGGCGGCCATATCCCTTACCCTGTGAGCTCTCATCAATTATAATACGGTCAATATAGAAAAAATCTTGAACATGACGCCGCAACCAAATGAGGTTTTTATGATCAGGATAATCAGCGTCATGAGGATATCCAATAAGTACACCCTGCCCCTCTGCAATTTGTTGTTTGTAATCGGCTATGGATAAAACATATTTAAGTTCATCCTCATCCATCGGGGACAACCAATGTACAAATTGCTCATTAATCCGTAGAATTTGCGCATAATGTTCAGGGGTTATATCTTTAATCATTTTGCGCTTCATAGACCCCGCGCATTAAAGCCCTAGCAACACATCTTGCACCTGCAGCGCCTAATTCTGTGAGTGCAACTGGGCCCTCGCATGTCAGATCACCGGTCGACAATGCAAATATTGTATCCCCGTCCAAAGGTGTGTGGGAGGGCTGAACGGCCATTGTAATTCCATCTTGCGCCATGATTGCAAGACGTTTGAGCTCTTTCTGGGAAAGGTTAGCATTTGTGGCTATCGCGCCAATAACGGTGGATTGCCCAGCGCCCTTTAAGAACGATAGTTTTGTATCGGTTGCGCTTTGAAGCTTATAACCCTTTGGCGGCTGCTGACCGCCGAATTCGTCTTCGACTTCAAAAGCCCAAGCCCACGGACACTCTGTTCCTGGCATATAGGGAGACCCGACAGGATTAGCCGCGATGATAGCGCCAACTGTGATATCACCAACGCGCTCAGACGCACTGCCTAATCCTCCGGGGTATATGCCAGCTGTTGCCCCAAAGCCTGCACCAGAACGGCCTAAATCAATGTGTCTATGAGCGGCCTTGCACGCTTCGATGCCCAAATTACGATATGGCGGTTCAAGCCCCCAGCCTTTGTCACCACCATTCGCGTTATCAAATAATATGGCACTCGGAACGATTGGTGAGACCGGAATAGGATCTGGTCCAGGGACATAACCTATACGTTTTTCACCAAGCCACGCACAGACGCCATCCGCGGCCGCTAAACCATAGACCGATCCCCCTGATAATAGGATGGCATGAACTTTATCAATCAAACCACCATCATTGAGCGTATCAGTTTCCCGCGTCCCCGGCCCGCCCCCTCGAACGTCCACAGCACAGGTAGAGGGGGTGTCTGGCAATATTACGCTAACTCCGGTTTTGACCTTAGGATCATGGGCTTGGCCGACCTTGAGCCCGCCAACATCAATTATAGTATTTTGAGGTTTCATTTTGTGGCGTTCATTTTAAATTTTATCAGATTAAATTTTATCACTGCGGCCTTGTCCTAAAGCATTTCTATCTTATTGTACTCTAAATTTTGAAAGTTCTCTCCATGAAATTTTTATCAATTCTGGCTCTAGGAAGTATCCTCTCTCTGTCAGCCTGTAAAAATATACAATCAGAAACAATTACCCCTGAATTTTCAATTTCCAATACTGAATCCAAATCCAATGGGATGGTCGCAGCCGCTAATCCATTAGCCACTCAAGCTGGTGTCGATATTCTAAAAGCTGGCGGCTCTGCCGTAGATGCAGCAATAGCCGTTCAAGCCGTTCTTGGATTAGTCGAGCCTCAAAGTTCAGGCCTTGGCGGCGGGGCTTTTATGCTCGTTTATGACCCCAAAACGGCCAAAGTTTGGGATTATAACGGACGTGAGACAGCCCCGGCAGGTGTGACACCTGAAATGTTTTTAGATCCTGAAACAGGTGAGCCATTAAGATATTTTGATGGCATTGCCTCGGGCCGATCAACTGGCGTTCCTGGCGCTGTTGCGATGCTCCATATGGCGCATCAAGATTACGGCAAGCTGGATTGGGGTAATCATTTTGACAACGCCATTACCCTTGCAGAAGAAGGCTTCAAAGTCAGCCCCCGCATGGCCGGAATTACCGCTCGCATGGGGCGTTTTGTTTTAAACAGCGATGCAGATGCCAAAAATTACTTTTACCTAGAGGACGGAAAAACGACTATCCCTGAAGGGTTTTTGCGAGATAATAAACCTTACGCAGACACACTGAGAGCCATAGCGCAAAATCCACGAGCTTTGTTAGAAGGCCCTATCGCCGAGGCTATCGTTGCGAAAACGCGCGAAGAACCACTACCTGGAACGCTTAACCTCGCAGATATGGCCGCTTATAAACCTCTTAAATCAGAGGCCTTATGTTCAACTTATCGCGAACATATTGTTTGCGGCCCTCAACCGCCTGCAAGTGGTGGAGTCGCTGTTCAAGCCATTCTACGTATTTTAGAAAACTTTGACATGCGAGAGATGGGACAATCGTCACAAGCTTGGCATAAATTCGCCGAAGCTAGTTTTTTAGCTTATGCCGATAGAGATAAATATGTTGCTGACCCTAATTTTGTTGAGGTCGAAACAGGCTTGATGCTCAATAAAGACTATTTGAAATCCCGGGCCTCCTTAATTCAGGATGAAACAGCTATCAAAGATGTGAAAGCTGGTAACCCGTCCGCTTTTATACGTGGTGAAGACGCAACCCCTGACAGTCCAGGAACTTCACACTTCACAATTGTGGATAAAGACGGCCTAACCGTGTCGATGACGACGACTGTTGAAGCCCCTTTTGGTAGTCAACGCATGACCAATGGCTTTATGCTCAACAACCAACTCACTGACTTTTCATACCGTGTCATTGATAAGGAGGGTCTACCCATAGCCAATGCGCCGGCTCCGGGCAAACGTCCACGCTCAAGTATGAGCCCGCATATTGTTTTTAATCCAGATGGAGAGTTTTTATTCACGACGGGGTCTCCCGGCGGGAATTCCATCATCGCTTATACAGCGAAAACGATTATTGGTATCATCGACTGGGGCCTAACCCCTCAGGAAGCGATTGAGCTGCCTAACCTTATCGCGCGCAGAGGCCGCGTAAGTGTCGAGGCTAAAGGCATTAAAGATGAAAAGACGCAAGAAATAGACCGCGGATCACCGGCCGAAGAATTTGGCCTTCCTGAAGACATTGTCAGTTCCCTTGAAACGAAGGGACACAAAGTCCGGCGCAGTAAGGGTGAATTTAGTGGTCTTCATATTATTTACAGAAAGCGTGACGGAAGCCTTTTAGGCGGAGCAGACCCAAGACGTGAAGGTGTTGCAACGGGCCTTTAGTTTAGAAAATAAATTTAACTTATTGATAATTAAAGCATTATTTTAATTCGTTAGTTTTTATCCGATAAGTTCAAGCTAGTATTACCTTGCATCTTTCAAATTATTTTTGCGATTTTTTAACCACAATCTCTAATCGGCCATAAATCTTAATCTCGTATAGTTCTTTTCGTGGGGCACAGTGTGCTGTCTTAATGGGCGCGTTAAGGCAGTTAAAGATGAAATTGGGTTGGGGAATCCATGTCGAATATGCCAGAGAATCTGGCAAGCCAGCAAAGGCGGGCGGCTGAGAATTATCTTGGCTATCTCTCTAACGCTGCGGTTGTCTTTGAAGATGCGATTTCGCGTCTAAAAGACGGCTGCGCGGATAACATTCATTTATTTGATGCCACCTCAATGGCGCACAAGATTAAGGGTAATGCCTCAATGTATGGCTTTCCTGATCTGGGTCTACAGGCAAAGTCCTTAGAAGAGACGCTAAAACTCCCCTGCACTGATGATATGCAGGCAAGCGCAATCGACTCACTGATAAAGCTTATTAACAACATTCATGAAATTTGTTCGGCAACGGACAAATCGGAGCCAAATTGGCTTCGCAACGACTCTACGGTCCGGAATTCAGCCGGGGACGACTATTCCCCAGCCCATCCGGTTGTGCCGGACCGTAAGTCTATTTTGATTGTGTATAACGACCCTTGGCTATCTGGCTTGCTCACAAGCATGCTAGAACCAGAATATCAGGTACATCAATGCCACACGATAGAAAGCGCAATTATACAATGCGATATAAAGCTCCCAGACTTTATTGTTACTGAGAAGACATTATCTGATTTTTCTGGATTTAAATTGATTGACTATCTTAAATCCCTCACAGATATCAATGATTTGCCTACAATCATGGTAACGAATGATGGCAATCAAGCAGATATAGCAGAGGCCTTAAGCCTTGGCGTTAAAGATTACTTCGAAAATGTTTTTGAAATTCTACCTGTCGCGCTTCGTGTAAAAGAGATTCTTCAAAAAGAAAAACAACGTGTCCTCATCGTTGATGATGATAGCGCAGTTCGAGATCTTCTAAAGCACAGATTTGAAGTCGAGGGTATAGAGGTTGAAACCGCAAATGACGGGGTAGCGGCGATTAAGTATCTATCTACACATACGCCAGATCTCGTTATTTTAGACCGCTTAATGCCTCGATTAGAAGGCACAGCTGTTCTCTATGAAATTAAGAACAAAATTAACCTTAAATCCATTCCTGTGATGATATTGACAGCTATGTCCAACCGAAATGAGGCATCAGAGTGGTTCAAACGCGGCGCCGTGGATTTCATAGCCAAGCCTTTTAATCCTGATGAAGTTTTAATGCGCGCTCAGAAACATTTAGAAAATTAAAGGATGGCTATGTTTCACCCCAATTTTCATATCGTAAAAACTGCACTGGTCATTCTGTTTTCAGTTTTACTCTCAGTAATGTACACTGGACAAAATGCATGGGCCTCTGACCTCACCCTTGAGAGCCAAGACATTCAGTCCTTAATTACAGCTAAGAAATTTGATCAGGCGCTCGATCTTATGTCCCAGCAATCTCAAGGTCACCAAAACACATTTGATCAAAGGTTTTTAAGAGCCCGGGTTTTATCTTGGAAAGGAGATCACCGCGAAGCACGCAACGCGCTAGATGCGCTCATGGCTGACTATCCGCTCAATGATGATGTCACCTTTGCGTCAGGAAATTTGGAATATTATCAAGGCAATTTCAAAAAAGCTGAAACTATATTTACAGATATTTTGCAGCGAAATCCAAATTATACGGATGTCGCACTGGCCCGTGAAAATGTTCGTAAAGCTCAGAAGGCTAAACGTCCCTATAAGTGGCGTATTGATGGCGGAGCTAGTCTAAGTTCATTTGATGAATCTGATTTAGAGAATTGGAATAATCAATTTTTAAGAGCGGAATATACTCCGGATAACATCTCTTATCATGCTCAACTACAAAACTATAAACGTTTTGGGCAAAATAACGTGCAATTTGAGGGCGGTATAGCCAACTCTAAATCTGGCAATTGGGATTGGGGCGTCGCTGCGGGCTTTACACCAAATGCTGAGTTTCGGCCTGAAGTTCATGCTGGTGGACGTGTTGGACATAAATGGCAGGTCGATAATGGCCCTACTGTCGTTACAACACTTCATTACCGCTATGATCAATTTACAGAAGCTAAAGTCCATAATATTTCGCCCGAAGTTACAGCTTATTTCCAAAACGGAGCTCGCTTAACAGGACGCGTAATTAATACGGTTCAAAACAACCAAGATGATCAATCAGGCTGGTTAGTCAGCGGTAGTTACCCTGTATCCAAAAACTGGACACTAAATGGAGGCATTGCCCGTGCACCGGAAGCTATAGAAGATCCCGCCGGAATAGATAACCTCGTTGTGACAACAAAAAGCTTATTTGGCGGGGTGACTTATGCTGTCACGCCTCAGCTTGATTTACATGTCAATGTCGTCCGCGATAACCGCGAAGATACTTATATTAGAAATGCTGTGAATGTTGGCTTTACTCAAAAATATTAACATTACATTTTTACAGGTCAGCGCTGGTGCGGCTTTCTTGTTCTTCCTGATTTCAGTTATTGTTTGTATAATACTGATTATAAGAAGAATTTTTAGAAATCGGAGAGTAAGCAATGGGTTAGATGCAAAACGTAATTTTGAAACGGCCATTAATACTGCGCTAACATCAGATTTAAAAAATACCGACAACATTCAAATTAATCTAAAACACCAACCTATTCTCAATGAAGTTTTTCTTCAGTATTTTAGGATGTTAGATGGTGCCCATGCGGATACTTTGAGGACGATTATCAAACGCTTAAATATTGAACCACACATACTTAAATCTACAAAAACTGACACTGTAGGACGTCGCATGGAAGCCATGCAAGTTTTGTCATATTTAGACACTCAATCATCTCTCATATCGATACAGGAAGGACTTTCCTCTCCTAAGAAATATATTCGATTGACTGCAGCACGATGTTTGATTCGCCGACAAGCAGATGTATTTGTTGATAATATTGTAATGTCGCTCGATAGTGCTTTTCCTGATGATCCGCAAATTTTGGCAGACATTTTATACCGGTTTGGGGCTAGGATAACGCCTCAACTTGAATTATATATTCGTTCGTCTCAAAACGACAACATCAAGACAGCCTGTATAGAAGCCTTAGTCTTATTAATGCCTCCGACGACATCTCTGGAATTAGATACGCTAATGGATAGCTCTAACGAGCGTGTTAGAGCCGCTACAGTATCCCTTTCGGAAGTCACATCCTATCAATCTAAAGATGACATCCTCATAAGAGCTCTTGCTGACCCTGCAACGAAAGTTAAAATCAGAGCCGCAAAAATTGCATATTCGTCAAAACGATCAGATACAATTTCATTACTATTTAAACTAACTAAGGACCCCATACTTTGGGTTAGATATTGGTCTACTCTCGCGATATGGAATACGGGTAGACAAGGCAGAAAATTAGTCGAAACAATAGCAAAAGGGGACGACTCTGCGGCTCGTATGGCACGTGAAGTTGCACTCGAATGCACCTTAGCCATACAGGGGGCTGTAAAATGATAGCCGCCATTGAAATATTGCAGGGCCCTCCAGAACTCAAACGTATAATTGTCTTCTTTAGCTTCGTCGTCGTTATCATTGGATGGATTCAGAACATAATATATGCATGGTGTATTCCTCAGGCATTAATTGAAATTAATAAGCACTCACAACGTGATGATGACCACTCACATTGGGAGATGCTTCGATCGGAATCTTTTCTACCTGTCTCAATTATTGTTCCCGCTTATAACGAACAAAATACAATACGGGAAAGTGTACTAGCCCTTCTCACCCTGCACTATCCGGAGTTTAAAGTTATTGTTGTTAATGATGGATCGTCCGATTCAACAGCGGAAACAATGATCAAAGAATTTGACATGAAGCCAGTTCACTATGTCAGGGATGATGAAACAATTTCGCATCAACCTATTCGCCAAATATATGGATCAGAAAAATATCCTGACCTTTTATTTTTAGATAAGAAAAACGGCAAAAAAGCAGATGCTATTAATGCAGGTATGACATGCGTCAGAACGCCTTTGTTCTGTGTCATTGATGCGGATTCACTTTTAGAGTCAGGCGCGCTCTTAAAAGCCGTAAGGCCATTTCTAGAAACCTCAGATAACGTTATTGCGGTAGGTGGAACCGTGGGTATCGTCAATGGATGTACTGTTAAAAATGGGCAAGTAACCCAATATGGTCTGCCCAAGAAGTTTTTACCTCGAATTCAAGTCGTCGAATACATTAGAGCTTTTCTAATGGCTCGACTGGCAGCGAGCCGCAAAGGGACATTAGCAATCATATCCGGCGCTTTCGGAATTTTCAGGCGAGATATAGCCGTAGCAATAGGCGGATATGACACGACAACAGTCGGTGAAGATATGGAAATGGTACTACGCATGCATCGTTATATGCTAGAGCGTGATATTCCCTACTCCGTTCGCTATGTTCCAGAGCCTGTATGCTGGACGGAAGCCCCTGAGTCTCTCAAGTTTTTGTCTAACCAACGTATACGTTGGCAAAGAGGCGCTTTGGAATGTCTATCCCGACATAAAAACATGTTATTCAATCGAAAATATGGGCGATTGGGTATGGTAACTCTCCCGACCTTCTTATTAGTCGACCTCATAAGCCCCGTAATGGAAATTATTGGTTATTTTTTAATAATACTTTTAATTCTTTTTGGATGGTTAGATGCAAAATACATTATCGCATTATTGGTACTCTTTAGCTTTGGAGTTCTTATTACGGTTATGTCTTTGATGATAGAACAAGATGAAATCGAGCAATTTACCAACCCAATGGATATTTTCAAAGTATTGCTTACGGCATGTGTTGAAAACTTTGGCTATCGACAAATTTGTTCTTTTTGGCGTATGCGCGGATTATTTCAGCACTTTGGCGGCAAGAAAGCAACTTGGGGTAAAATGGAACGTGTTGGCTTTAAAACAGCTGAAAAAACTTAATCAAATTGACTGGCCTCTAATTAGTAGACCTTTGGTAAGCCTCAACAGAACAATGAATTTGACTTGAAGGTGGAGTGTGGCAAAAGCGATATTAGGGAGATCACTTTGAGCACACAGACGCCGCAATCATTACCAAGAGGCAAAGATAATTTAGCCCCGATTAAAGCTGTCAGCGGGCAGATTGAAGCGCGGTTAGTCACGATAGTTCCGCCTGCTAAAACATGGCCTGCACGCCTCCACGAAGCGCAAAGGCACGCCCTGCTCTCACCCGGCAAACGCTTTAGACCCCTGCTCTGTGTCTTCGTCGCGAAGGGCGCAGGATTTGAAGGGGAAGCGGCCATTGATGTCGGCTGTGTTGCCGAGATGGTTCATGCCGCCTCTCTCATATTAGATGACTTACCTTGTATGGATGATGCGGATTTAAGACGAAACCAGCCCACCACTCATATCGCCTTTGATGAAAGTACGGCTATATTGACCGCTACGGCCTTACTGAACCGTGCTTTTGGTGTTTTATCACGGCTAAATCATGTTGATGCAGAGCGGCGCATAGAGCTTGTTGATCTGCTATCCTATGCCGTTGGGTCGAAAGGCTTAATCGCGGGTCAAATGGCCGACCTCGCCAATACAGATAATGAAGCTAGTATTGCAGAAATCGAACGCCTTAACACGCTTAAGACAGGCGCATTATTTGATTTTAGTGTCGAAGCCGCAGCAGTCCTTGCGGGCTCTGGCGCGGCGCAACGTGCGGCCCTGAAAGACTTCTCCTACCATCTCGGCCTCGCCTTTCAATTAATGGATGATGTCAAAGATACAGTCATGAGTGATACGCAAGCCGAGAAAACGGTTGGACGCGACATTGGCAAAGCCACTATACTCGCCCTAACTGGGTCAAAAGCTGCATTAGAACGATTATCAAGCTATATCAGTAGTGCAAAAGACGCCTTAACGCGGGCCAATCTATCAAACGATGTAACGCTTAACGCCGTGCTCGATGCCCAATTTTCTTTCTTGAATTTATAAGGTCATGAGTCCAGCCCTGCATGTTGAAGGTCTGTCGGTATCTTATGGAGACCATAAAGCTCTTAAACCCCTAAGCTTTGATGTTTTGCCCAAAGAATTGATTGGAATAATCGGCCCTAATGGTGCAGGAAAAACAAGCCTTATCAAGGCTTTATGCGGACACATTAAACATAATGGACGCGTTAAAATAGATGATACACTTGTTGGCAAACGGCATAACCGTCAAAAACTACTCGGCCTCGTTCCTCAAGATATAGGACTTTATGCCCATATGAGCGGGCGAGAAAACTTACAAGCTTTCGCAAAAATCATGGGGCTACACGCGAAGAAAAGAAAAACGGCAATAACACAGGCCCTAGAAGCTGTGGACATGGCCGATAAATCCAACGTCCTTGTCGGTGACTTATCGGGCGGCATGAAAAGAAGAATAAATGTTGCCGCGGCGATCATGCATGATCCAAAGCTCATTATTTTTGATGAGCCCACTGCTGGCGTGGACATACCCGCCAGAGATACGGTTCACCGCCTTGCTAGAGAGCTCGCCGAAAAGGGCATGGCGGTACTTTTAGTTACCCATGAATTAGAACAAGCAGAAGCTCTTTGCGACAAGGTTCTCATTTTATCAGATGGTGAAAAACTAGCCTTTGATCACCCCGCTAATATCCTATCATCAAGTTTTGCAGGTATGCGTGAAGTCATGGTGCGTTATGCAACCCCGCCTACTCAAGACTCGCTCAATTCCATGAAACCCTTTGAGTTTGTCCAAGGCGAGCTTCCAACCATTTGGACGGCTATGACGCAGGCAAGCGAGGTCTCATTTGTATCAGCTTTCATGACATCATTTCGTAATGGTGACCAATTAGTGCGTGAAATCAGTGTGCGCCGCCCTGGCCTCACATCGCTTATGCATAGGATAGAGAAAACCGGAGCCTTATTGTGATCTCCGCAATTTTTAAAATCATGTGGCTAAGGCTTTGGCGGGATAAAGGCGCTTTAATATTGGCTTTTGTTTTACCCGGATTTATTTTCGCTATATTTGCCGCTATTTTTTCCAATGCTTCAGGTGGTTCACTAGACCTTCGCGTCTCTATGGCCCTGACCTCTGATGCTCCCGCAAGTATCGCTCTTGCCCAGTCAATTTCGGAAGAAGCCGAATTCACACTCACGACAGATAAGAGCTGGAGTAAGGACACAATAATTGAGCGGGTTAAATTAGGGCAAGATGATGTTGGCTTAGTGATTGAAGGTGACCTAGCAAACCCGACGGGAAAGCCCCTAACAATCATCAAAGACCCCAGCCGAGACGTTGCGGCAACTGTCCTCATGGGACAGCTAAGGCAGATAATGGCGGCAAACGCCAATCAGCAACACGCTGAAATATTCACCCAAATTTCAGCCCTGCCCCAAGGGGATGAAGCCGCTATAACAGATCCCTCAGTGACGTATTATGTAGGCGCAACTGCTATCTTGTTTTTGTTATTCTCAGCCATGCAAGGCGCAGCTATCTCTTTGGATGAACGCAACTCAGGCATTTCAGATCGGCTTCTCGTCGGCCCGGCAGGTGCGACGGCGATGCTTACGGGTAAATTCCTGTTCCTAACTTTGGTTGGGTCAATACAAGCGGCCGTCATTGTCATCGTCGCAAAGCTGGCCTTTTCCGTACCTATATTGATGCATATACCTGCGCTAGTTCTAGCCTGTATTGGCTCAGCCGCACTTGCTGCGTCGATTGCTTTGTTCGTGGCGAGTTTGACGGCAAATGCCGCGCAAATGAATACGGTTTCAACTTTCATCGTTTTGCTATTTTCAGCCATTGGCGGATCAATGGTGCCCCGATTTATGATGCCTGACTGGCTGCAATCCCTTGGGCGTTTCACACCAAATCATTGGTCAATCGAAGCCTTCTACGGCATTTTAGCGCGGGGACAATCCGCTGTCGATTTGTTAAACGTATGGGGTATATTATATGGAGGTGCGGTCATTTTGTTATTTGCCGCGGCTTTTATTTCACATCGTATGATGAGAGTTTAGTGAACCCAGATTTGAAACAACCCAACACTGCCACAGGCTTAATTCTAGCCTCGCTTGTTATTGGCGGATGGGCGGCCATCCATATTTATAGCGTTTTCTTTCACGCTCTATCTGCGCCTCTGTGGCAAACGGTTAGTCTCATTGCGCTCCAATGCTGGTTATATGCAGGCATGTTTATTGTTGCCCATGACACCATGCACGGCTCTCTGACGCCCCGACACCCCAAAGTTAATGGGATAATCGGCAAGGCTATTATGTTTGTCTATGCCGGTTTTGATTGGACTTATATGCGAGACGCCCATCATGCTCACCATGACAATCCAGGTACGCAGGATGATCCAGACTTTAATGCAGATAATCCGACAGCCTTCTGGCCTTGGTATTATAAATTTTTCACGCAATATTTTGGATTACGGCAGATCTTCATCTTGATAGCCTTCACCCTCTCCTATGTCTTTATCTTTGGAGCCAATTACTTAAACACGATTATCATGTGGGCTGTGCCTGCGATTTTATCATCGGTTCAACTTTTCTATTTTGGGACTTACTTGACCCATAGGCATGCCGAAGATTTTCCTGACCATCATAATGCTCGTACAAATGAATTTCCTAGATGGCTGTCATTACTGACCTGTTTTCATTTTGGATATCATCACGAGCATCATTTATTCCCGAACGAGCCGTGGTGGCGATTACCGGCTCGAAAGTTTGAGTCAAAGTCATGATTGGCAATATCCTCATCATCATTGCTAGCATAATTGGCATGGAAATTTTTGCGCTCTATTTTCATAAGCATTTTATGCATGGACGTGGATGGAGTTGGCATGAAAGCCACCATATTCACACCGATGGACATTTTGAAAAAAACGATCTCTATGCGGTCTGCTTTAGTGTCATTGCAGCGGCCCTTTTCATCGCAGGCTCACTTTGGTGGATGCCGCTTTGGTACATCGCCCTAGGTTTTACAATATACGGCATACTTTATGGTTTCGTCCATGACGGCCTTGTGCATCAACGCTGGCCCTTTAACATCAGACCGAA
The DNA here is from genome assembly GCA_964472905.1 of uncultured Hellea sp. Classification (GTDB taxonomy): domain Bacteria; phylum Pseudomonadota; class Alphaproteobacteria; order Caulobacterales; family Maricaulaceae; genus Hellea. Next base: position 27,148 of record CAYYMI010000018.1, read on the forward strand.
ATCAGCTTACCTAAAACGATTAGTTCACGCACACAGGCTTCATCATCATACCACGACCAAAGACGGGGCCGTCTCTTTTGGTTTTCTCTATGCTGAGCAACCTGAAAAACTGAAAAAAACGCTTAAGTCAAAATGAACACCTTTGGTCCTGACGAGCTATTGGACTGCTACCGCCGAGGTGTCTTTCCGATGGCTGACTCGCGCGATGACCCACGCGTTTTTTTAATGGACCCAGACTTGAGAGGTATAATCCCCCTAGATCACCTTCACATATCTCGCTCTCTGTCAAAATTTATACGCAAAACAGAATTAGCGGTCACTTTCGATAAGGCCTTTGCGACTGTGATTTCAAAATGCGCAGAAGCCGCTCCCGACCGTAAGAATACATGGATTAATGCCGGGATAGAATATCTTTACACAAGGCTACATGATCAAGGGAATGCCCATTCCGTTGAGGTATGGGAAGACGGCGATCTTGTAGGCGGTTTGTATGGCGTTTCTATTGGAGGGGCCTTCTTTGGGGAAAGCATGTTCTCTCGCCGCACCAATGCGAGTAAACTTGCGCTCGTCAAACTCGTAGAGCGTTTAACGCAGGCCAATTATACCCTTTTGGACACGCAATTCTTGACAGATCATCTACAAACAATGGGGGCAATAGAGATTTCTCGTAATCATTACAAAAAACTTTTGGAAAAAGCCTTAGCGATTGAAACAAGCTTTCATCTTGCGCCCGCGCGTAAGTCATGATTATTTAAACTATGAAAAATATACGCCTGAGTCTTTTAGCCGCCTCAATGGCATTCCTATCATCTTGTGGAAATAATACCGAAACAGATGCTAAAACTGATACAAGCAAGTTGCCTGCCTTCGCCAGCACCTATGCCCCACTACCCTCTGAAACGACCCTCATTACGAATGCCCGTATCATTGATGGGACTGGGCAGGAAATAGATAATGCGAGCCTGCTAATCTCAGACGGTAAAATTACCGCTATAGGGAAAGATATTTCCGGCGACGCAACACTCACCATTAATGCGGCTGGAAAATATGTAACGCCAGGCATCATTGATATACATTCTCATCTCGGAAATTATCCCACACCTTCTGTGCATGCCCATGGAGATGGCAATGAAGTCACCTCGCCGATTACGTCAGAAGTCTGGGCCGAGCATGGTATCTGGCCTCAAGATCCTGGGTTTGATGAAGCCTTACAAGGCGGGGTAACAACCCTTCATGTCTTACCTGGCTCAGCCAACCTCTTTGGCGGTCGCGGCGTAACCTTGCGCAATGTTGCTTCACGCACTGTTCAAGGGATGAAATTTCCAAACGCGCCTTATACGCTTAAAATGGCTTGCGGGGAAAACCCGAAACGCGTCTATGGCCAGAAAGGCGGCCCCGGCTCTCGTATGGGTAATGTGGCAGGTTATCGAAAGAACTGGATTAAGGCACAAGAGTATCACAAGAAGCGCTCAAAGGGCGGCGATGATTTTAAGCGTGATTTACAACTTGAAACATTAGCTGATGTTCTGGACGGTGAAATTCTCGTCCAGATGCATTGCTACCGCGCAGATGAAATGGTGCAAATTCTCGATATCGCCAAGGAGTTCGATTACAAAGTGACGGCCTTTCATCATGCTGTCGAATCTTATAAAATTGCAGACATCCTTAAAGATCATGATACCTGCTCTGCGATGTGGGCCGATTGGTATGGTTTTAAGATGGAATCCTATGACGGCATTTTAGAAAACGTGCCTTTTGTCCATGCGGCTGGGGCTTGTGCCATGATCCATTCCGATGATGAGAACGGTATACAGCGTCTTAATCAAGAAGTGGCCAAGACATGGGCCAATGGCAATCGGGCTGGGTTGAACATCTCCAAAGCCGAAGCCTGGAAATGGCTCAGTACACATCCCGCCAAAGCTCTCGGAATTTTAGACGAAACAGGCACATTGGAAACAGGTAAACGCGCAGATGTTATTCTTTGGTCTGATGATCCATTTACGACTTATGCTCGGCCTGAAAAAGTCTTCATCGACGGAGCCTTACATTTTGACAAAGAGAATGGCCTGAAACCCAAGAGCGACTTTCGCTTAGGATATGGGGAGATTGATTAATGACCATATCTAAAACACTTTCCTTAGCCTTTTTGCTCGGTTCAGCCGCCCTTCCCGCAGCGGCTCAAGATTACTTTATTTCGAATGCTAAATTAGTCACCAATAGCTCAGATGGTATCATCGAAGACGCCGATATTCTCATTCGGTCAGGTAAGATCGCACAAATAGGAACAAATCTAGTCGCGCCTGCTGATACCCAAGTTTTACAGGCTGATGGTAAATGGGTTACGTCTGGTATAATCGCCCCTTTCTCTACGCTCGGTCTGGTCGATATTGGCGGAGAAGACGCAACAAATGACATAAGCTCAAAAGACTCGCATACGTCTGTTAGCGAACTTGCCAGTGATAGCTTTAACCCCAAAGCAGCCACAATCGCCAATACCCGTCGGCGCGGCATCACACATGCCGTTATTTCTCCGCGTGCAGCGGGGCATAGCATTTTTGGCGGGACAGGATTAATTGCCAATTTAACAGGCGAGTACGATTCAATCGAAACAGAACAGGCTTTTGTATACGTACAGCTCGGTTCGCAAGGCACATCACGATCAGGTGGCTCCCGCGCATCATCCTTCAGACAACTTCGCGCAGCCCTAGATGATGCGGGTGCTTATCCATCTCGATTCGATGGTCCCGACGATGGCGACGCTTTATCTCGCCAAGATGCAGCCGCCCTCTTTAAAGCCGCAAAAGGCCGTATGCCGCTTCTCATTGCGGCCAATCGTGCCTCGACGCTCTTAAATATTATCAAACTCAAAAAAGATTACGGCAATCTGGACATCATCGTCTTGGGCGCTGCTGAAGGCTGGAAAGTGGCCGATCAATTAGCAGAGGCCAAGATTAAAGTTATGGTTGATCCTCATGAGAACCTACCCTCCAGTTTTGATCAGGTGGAAGCTAGATTGGATAATGTTGTTCTCTTGGATGCCGCAGGCGTGGACTACGCCATTACCAATGTCGGAGTCCTAGGCGTATCCAAGCCTGTAACCCTGACCCAACATGCTGGTAATGCAGTCGGCAGTGGACTTACTTGGGATAAGGCCTTTGCTGCCGTTACATCAACGCCCGCTGAATGGTTTGGTATTTCTAATACTGGAGTCAGTTCAGGTCAAAGCGCGACACTCGTCATGTGGGACGGCGATCCGCTCAATGTCACATCTGCACCAACATTTATGATGATTGATGGAGAGCAGCAAAGCCTGAAATCACGTCAAACAGCGCTCAGAGATCGCTACAATCCAACATCGGACGACAAACGCCCGCATAAATACCGATAGTTTAAACTGTAACTAAGAAAGATAATTATGCGTGAATCCTGGAGATGGTTTGGCCCGAGTGACCCCGTCAGTATAGAGGACATACGTCAAACAGGTGTAACGGATATTGTGAGCGCGCTGCACGATATTCCCGCTGGTGAAGTATGGCCTCTTAAAGCCATCCTTAAGCATCAAGCATTAATCGAAAACCGCAATGACGAACTTGCACCATTAACTTGGACTGTTGTGGAAAGCATACCCGTCCATGAAGACATTAAACTGGCGCGTCCGGGTCATGAAAAATATATCGAGGCTTGGGCGCAATCTATGGAAAACCTGGCACAATGCGGAATTAAAACCATTTGCTACAACTTCATGCCAGTCATTGATTGGACACGGACCGACCTGAAATATAAATTACCAAGCGGTGCCTATGCACTTCGTTTTGATCAGAAAAAATTTGCGGCTTTTGATCTCTTTATTCTTAAGCGTGAAAACGCCGAAACCGACTATAGCTCTGATGAAATTTCTGAAGCGAAACACATATTCGAACACATGTCCGAAGTCGAACGTACTCAGCTGACAAATAATATAATCGCTGGCCTTCCAGGTAAAATGACGGAGAGTTATGGGCTGGACGATTTTCGGGACATGCTGGCTAATTATAAGGATATAGATAGTAAGACTCTGCGGAGCAATCTGTTTGCATTTTTATCAAAAGTTTTGCCCCGCGCCGAAGCGCTAGGTGTTAAACTCGCCATTCATCCCGATGATCCTCCGCGAGATATGTTGGGACTACCTCGCATCATCTGTACTGCTGATGATTTAGACATTTTGTTCGACGCCCAACCTAGTCCGTCAAACGGCATTACATTATGCGTCGGCACCTATAGTAGCCGTCCAGATAATGACCTGCCCGCTATGGCGCGAGAGTTCGGGCCTCGTATTCATTTCTCTCATTTACGAGGTGTTAGCCGGGATGTTGACGAACAACGTTCATTTTATGAAGCCAGTCATTTGGATAGCGATATTGATATGATTCAAGTTATCCAAGAATTACTCAATGAAGAAACACGGCGAGCAAAAGAAGACCCAGAACAACAAGGCATCTATATCCGGCCCGATCACGGCCTTCAGATGATGGATGATATCGATAAAAATGGAAACCCAGGCTATTCAGGTATCGGACGCTTGAAAGGTGTCGCTGAAGTCAGAGGTGTTATAAGAGCGCTTTCAGCAAAATAACTAAACACAGCTAAGAGCCAACATAAGAATTGGCCACAGCAAGGGGAAATAGAATGGCAGATACAGCTAAGCAAAAATTTGCTAAGGGCCTAGCCCTATTCCTTCCAGGTATATTCTTACTCGGTTTCAATCTCGGCACTGGCAGTGTTACAGCTATGGCCAAAGCTGGGGCAGATTACGGCATGACATTATTGTGGACGATTGTCGCGTCCTGCCTCTGTACGTTTTTTATGATAAACCTTTATGGCCGCTACACCTTAGTGACAGGCGAAACAGCTCTTCAGGCATTTAGAAAACATATTCACCCCGCAATAGGTTTATATTTTATCGCGGCTTTGACATTGGGGGTTTGCGGCAGCGTGATGGGCGTAATGGGTATTGTTGCAGATATTTGTTATGAATGGTCAAAGACTATGATCAGTGGCGGTATTGCGCCAATTTATTTCGCCGCAAGCTTCTCAGCATTGGTTTTTTTCATCTTCTGGAATGGGAAAACCGAATTTTTTGAGCGCAGCCTCGCCGTTATTGTGGCGATTATGTCTGCCTGTTTTTTAATCAACTTCTTCATCATGATGCCACCACCGGTTGATATCATAAAAGGATTAGTCCCAAGCGTCCCGAAGGTGGCTACAGGTTCAAGCGCAGGACCATTACTGGTGATAGCCTCTATGGTAGGAACGACTGTTTTTTCTGGTCTTTTTATTATTCGTACTACATTGGTTAAAGAAGCGGGCTGGACACTCAGAGATGAGACAACACAACGCAATGATGCCATGGTCTCAGTGGGATTGATGTTTCTTATCAGCGCCTCGATTATGGCCGCCGCCGCTGGCACTTTATTCGCCGAAGGGCTAGGCTTATCGCGCGCGTCACAAATGATTGAATTACTCGAACCTTTAGCGGGTTCTTTCGCCGTATCAATCTTTGCCATTGGCATTATCGCAGCGGGCGTATCATCGCAATTTCCTAATGTCCTGATGCTGCCATGGTTGATATGTGATTATAACGGCACAGAACGAAATATGACACTTCCGAAATACCGTATAATGGTTTTCTGCATTTCCCTACTTGGCCTCGTTGTTCCTTTTTTCGGAGCCAGACCCGTCTTGGTCATGATCGGATCTCAGGCCTTTAATGCCGTTATATTGCCGATAACAGTCGCCTGTATTTTTTATCTCGGTAACAGAAAAGACCTAATGGGAGAACATAAAAACAGTCTCGTCTCCAATATTATTCTGACAGCAATCTTACTGTTCTCACTCTTCACATCATTCATAGCCATAAAAGGCGTGATGCGGTTAATCTCGGGATAGAGTCTTAAGCGTCTGGTTTATTATTTGATGTTTCCGGAGCTTCAGATGATGAGCCATCTACATCATCTTCCTCATCGCTATCTTCAATGCGTTCAACGGAGACAACGCGTTCTTCGTCTTTGACGCGGATAACTGTGACGCCGCGTGCGGAGCGTGAGACGATGGAAATATTACGTACAGGACAGCGTATGAGTTGCCCACCATCTGTGACGATCATGAGTTGATCTTCATCTTCAATCGAAAAGCTTCTGACTAAGCGGGCATTATCGGCGCCTTTGCGGGAAAGTTCTTGCGCGGTCACGCCCTGCCCGCCGCGGTTCATGCAGCGATAATCATAGGATGAGCTACGTTTCCCAAAGCCATCATCGGCTAGCGTTAGGAGGAATTGTTCTTTACCGCCAAGTTCGCCTATGCGCTCTTCTGAAAGCGTGCTTTCAATTTCGGCGTCATCGGAGCTATCGTCATCACCCTCCCCAAGCGCGCGGCGCATAGCATTAGCGTGTTTCATATAGGCGCGAGCTTCATCAGTTTCCACGTCAACATGACGTAGAACCGCCATAGAAATCACTTCATCGCCATCAGCGAGCTTAATCCCGCGAACACCGCTAGAGGTTCGGCCGACAAAACGGCGAACGTCGGTCACCTTAAACCTTATGGCTTTGCCCATAGCAGAGGTTAGAAGCAGATCATCATCCTCGCTACAGAGGCGGACATCAACAATACCGTCACCTTCATCAGGCTTCATGGCGATTTTGCCATTGCGGTTCACGCGAGTAAAATCAGCAAGACTATTGCGGCGAACGCCCCCAGATCGCGAGGCAAACATGATATCAAGTTTAGCCCAATCTTCTTCATTTTCAGGCAGCGCCATAATCGAATTGATAGTTTCGTCTTGATCAAGTGGTAGCAGGTTCACAAGCGCTTTGCCCCGCGTCGCAGGCCCGCCAAGTGGTAGCTTCCAGACCTTGAGCTTATAGGCCATGCCCGTCGAGGAGAAGAACAGCACGGGCGTATGTGTATTGGCGACAAAGACTGTTGTGACGTAATCTTCATCCTTCATCGACATTCCAGAACGGCCTTTACCGCCGCGGCGTTGCGCGCGGTATGTATCAAGGGCGGTTCGTTTGACGTAACCGCTAGACGTCACCGTTACGACCATGTCTTCGACTGCAATGAGGTCTTCATCTTCGAAGTCCATGCCGCCTTCGGTAAAGATAGAGCGGCGCGGCGTTGCGAATTTCTCTTTAACCTCAGAGAGTTCATCGCGGATAATCGTTTGGACACGTTCACGAGAACGCAAAATATCTAGCAAGTCGGTAATCGTCGCCGCGAGCTTCTCAACTTCATCGATAATTTCGTCCATGCCGAGCTGTGTGAGCTTAAGTAGCCGCATATCAAGGATGGCTTTGGCTTGCTCATCAGTGAGCTGTATGGTGCCATCATCGTGCAAGATAGAGCGCGGATCAGCGATAAGCTTGAGCATGGCCTCCATGCTTTTAGCAGGCCAGCGGCGGGCTTTGAGGTTCTCACGCGCCTCTTTGGGATTGGCCGAGCCACGTATAATTTTGATAATTTCGTCAATATTGGCCACAGCTGTCGCCAGACCCACCAAAATATGGGCGCGGGCGCGGGCTTTCGCGAGGTCAAATTTTGTCCGCCGCGCAATAACTTCTTCCCTGAAGGATAAAAACGCCTCGATCATCTGGCGGACGTTCATCTGCTCTGGCTTACCGCCATTGAGGGCCAGCATATTAGAACTGAAATTCTGCTGGAGCTGTGAGAAACGGTAGAGCTGGTTTAAGACAACATCAGCAACAGCGTCACGTTTAAGTTCTATAACAACGCGCATGCCCACTCGGTCTGATTCATCCCGTACCGCAGAGATGCCTTCGATGCGTTTTTCGTTAACAAGTGCTGCTATCTTCTTGATCATATTAGCTTTATTGACCTGAAATGGGATTTCAGTGACAACGATAGCGAAACGATCTTTACGAATTTCTTCGACTTCTGCCACAGCCCGGAGTGTAACAGAGCCCCGCCCCGTTAAAACACCTTGGCGCGCTCCAGAGCGGCCCATAATTAAAGCCCCCGTTGGGAAGTCAGGCCCAGGGATAATGTCTAGTAATTCTTCGTCCGTTAGAGCGCCATTTTCCAAAAGCGCGATAGAGGCATCAATAACTTCGCCGAGGTTATGCGGCGGGATATTCGTCGCCATCCCCACAGCAATACCGCCAGCTCCATTAACAAGGATATTAGGAAAGCGCGAAGGTAGAACAATGGGCTCTGATTCAGACGCGTCATAGTTTTCTTGGAAATTGACTGTATTCTTTTCGATATCCGCGAGTAATTGCGCCGCGGGGCGATCCATACGGACCTCGGTATATCGCATCGCGGCAGGCGGATCGCCATCAATCGAGCCAAAGTTCCCCTGCCCTTGAAGGAGCGGCAGCCGCATGGAAAAATCCTGCGCCATACGGACAAGCGCGTCATAAACCGCGCTATCACCATGTGGATGGTATTTACCGATAACATCGCCAACAACACGAGCAGATTTCTTATAAGGCTTCTCGCGCGTAAAACCGTTTTCGTGCATTGAATAGAGAATACGGCGGTGGACCGGCTTAAGCCCGTCACGTACATCGGGAATAGCCCGAGAGACAATTACAGACATCGCATAATCGAGATAGGAGCGTTTCATCTCCTCTTCGATTGTTATCGGCGAGATGCCTTCTGGAAGCCCTTGTGGCCCTCCATTTTCGTCATCTTCTGGTATGTCAGTCTCGTCGCTCATAGCACCGTTTTGGCTTTAAAAGCCTAATAGAAAAATTACCGCTCGAATCGAGCGGCAATGCTATGATTTACGTAGCATTTATGCCATATAACAGCAAATTATTGGAGTCTTTTCTAGGTTCTATTTCGATCTAAAATTTATTCTATGAAAACCGTAAAAATCAACTTTTAACGCGGATGGTTAAGTTAGCAATTTCTGCCCCAATTCTCGCAAAGGCTGCTTTAAAAGTTGCGGCGTTATTCGCATCAAAATAGTAGTCAGACTTAGCGTCTTCCTTCTCTTTCTTTGCTTTACAATGACCATATGCATTGCCTTGAGGTCCATTGGCGTTTCCTAAGTCATTGCCAAGACCAAAAGCATTTCCAGGAGGCTGACACGCTTCATCCTCATCCTGATCATCAAGGGCTGCAAAGTCCTTAAGTTCAGGATCGTCTGCTTTTTCAACACCATCGTTCCATGAGGCGCAATCTAGAAGCAAGACTTCACCCTTCTCTGGGGCTGTAAAAGCAATAGAGAACATTTCAATACCATCATTTCTCATGGCATTACATGTCGTCGCCGTATCTTCATCCCATATAATTTGGTTATTATCGCCATCCGTCATAAAGATTACATATTCTCTATGAGTTGATGGATTAAATTTTGGATCGTTAGACTTTCTAAACAAACGATCATCTTTGATCTGCTTGTAAGCGTTGTCCAAGGCCGGCGTTGAATTTGTACCTCCCTGCGCCAAAAGCCCGTCAACGGCTCCTTCCAAATGGGACCATCCCCAATTCATATCCTGTATATCCACAAGAGCCGTATTGTAAGCCGACATACCTGTTCGGATACTATCGGGTAAAAGATCTGGATTCGGTGTCCCTGCTTCTAACTCGTTAAATAATATTTTAGTTGATTGTTTTAACACATCAATTTTAGAGGCCCCAGTCGCCGTATTACCTGTGCCAACTGTGCCCCAGCCCATTGATCCTGAAACATCCAAAGCAAAGGCTATGGTCACAGGATCAACCTTCTCTGTTTTATAAGACACTGTGCTTTTTGCACGTACACTTAATAAGTCTTTCCCAAGAATCCCTGAAAAGAAGGATTGAAATGACACTGGAATTTCTACTGAAACTTCTTCGATATCATCGTTAAAATTTATAAGGGCCGTCTGCGAAGGATTAACGCCATCAAGATCACCTTGATTTAACAATATATTTTCTCGAACGTGAGCTTCCCGTTTCCCTAGTTCATTTTTAGCAATATAGGCCCCTGCAAGCGCAGCAGAATCAGCCATATCTTGCATTTGTGCTCGCATGCTTATCATACGAGACACCTCTATTGTGGCCGCTCCAAGAAGTATAAGAGCCCCCATAAATATGGACGCCATAATCGCGAAATTACCACTTGTGTCGTCTAAAAACGACTTTGCTTTAATATTCATGCCCCACGTCCCACAGTTGTCAAAAAACAATTTGGGAATATTATTAGCTTAATACAATAAAAATAAATTTAAGATTGCTGACTAACAAACTCTTACTAAACTACTGATCATCTCCTGGCCAAATATTATTCCACCAATCGTTTTTGGGGGTTTGAGACACTTCGGTAAAGAATCCACCCTTGCCAGAGCGTTTTATCTTGTCGCGGATGTAGCTTTGTTCCCAATTCGTTAGATTAGCCAACGTTTTAACTTCCTTGTTTTTACGCTCATTGACCCGCTTACGGTACTCCTCAGCTTCAGGGCAATCCATTTCGCCTTCATAGGCATGTCTGAGGATATAGCGCCCTTGAAAGTTTTGCTTATCCCCTGTGGTTTTGAATTTTAGGTCCTCAGGGAAACTCTCGGCGTCATAACGCACATGAAGACGCGTGACATAAACATTCTTGGCGGCAGGCGCTATTCGGCGGCTAATTTGCGGCCTTAGGTCAGGCCTCGTTCCCTTCCGTTCATTAAGCCAGAATACCCCAAGTTCTTTAAGCTGCTCATCGGAAAGCGGATCAGCCGCGCAAGGGTCGCACCAATTCATATCCCACGCATATTCCATGAAGACACCATGACCACCCTCGCGATTAGCGGTCGTTTTATACATATCCTTATAGAAATCACCGAAGTCATCTTTGATGAAAATTGGCAGTTCTTTATCGGATGGAATTTTCTGAGTGCGGTAATTCGTTGTTTCGACTTTTCCGTTCTTGGTGAGTGTATATACAAATAAGTCTTGGCTGCCTTTAGCGTTCACAGTGCCTAAGCGAATAGGCAGCATGAATTTAGGGCTTTCATAGGCAACAGCAATAGGTCGCAAGAATTCGCCGCCTTGTTTGGCTTTTTCTTCAAGGTTAACCTTGGCGACAAAGAACTTCATATCCTGTTTGATATAACTGCCGAGGGTTTTACGGGCCTTTGGCGGAACTTTATAACCACTTTTTTCAAGCCATTGTTGGAGCCCATCACTTTCTTTGGCGGAGAGGATGAGGATATCATACTCCCCTTTGGTAAAGCTCTCCTCAATTGTGACGCCAAGGTCTTCAGCTTCTGCCATAGCCACTGATTCAGAAATAGTTGGCGACGCTACTGACCTAAACGCCATTTCTTTACGGAAACGTCTCTCACAGGGGTTGTCATCGAAATACTCAACTAATCTTGGCGCGGTATAAGCATCCAGATGTTCCAGCAAGCCTGGGTCGGAAATATGAACCTGCTCTTTAGTAATCACCGTCGGAACTGGAATGACCATGGCAAATTCTGTTGGGTCGCCAATATAATCATTCGCCATGGTGATTACTGTACGATCACCATCACGCACCAAAGCCACTTTGGAGCTTTGATTAAACAGCTCTGTATCCGCCTTGGCGACATAGAAGCCACAAAAGGCGGAGGCAGAGGGTGCGACGCCCATAACGATAAGCGCGGCGGCACTACTCAGCAGGGATTTGGGCAGAGACTGAAATAGTTTCATGATGAACTCCATTTTTTTGAATAAGAGGTTTTGAATTTTGAAAAACCGGCCATTGGTAACGACCAGCGGGGAATATTTTGTCGATTAAAGGGACAAATGGCGCGGTTATAATAAGGGCTAGGATTATGCCCGCCGCGTTATAAAAACCAAATTGTATGGAAAAGCCAATAATGGCGACAATCATGGCATAGATAACACGCCCTATCCGCGCATCTGGCGTGGTCTTAGGGTCTGAAATCATAAAAAAGGCAAAGATCAAAAGTGCGCCGCTTTGCATTTGATGGGCAGGTATGGTGAGTGGATCGCCAAGCCATAACGCGCGGCCAAATATCAAAGCCGCGTAACTCCCTAATAAAGCCAGACTGACATCCCAGCGTTTAGCTTTACCCGTCACAATACCGCCCATGCCTAAGAGGAAGACTGCGAGTATAGGCGCTGTGCCCCACTGCCCTGGCGAGACCCAAGCCCCCGCGAATAGTAGCGATAAAATAACAAGGCCAAAGTTAGCAGGGTTAAAAATATGTTTGCCGCGCCATCTGAGAATATATTTTGATCCAATAGCCAAAACACCCGCCGCTATAGAGAGCCAAACTGAACCAGTACGTAAAAGTATCGTCAAGGACAAAGCTGAAATAAGAGGACTGCGTGCATCAAACTTACGGCCAATAAGTCTATCTGCAAAAGCCTGTGTCCCCAAGGTGGAGCCAATACATGCCACAACATGCCACCATGGCAAAGCGAAGGCGAATTGAAACACTCCCAAGCAAATAAGCGATGATAAAACACCAATTTGATAATGCCGCGGGTCGTTTTTCAGGTACGCCCAGACATTTTTCATGTTTCGCTTATGAGGAGAAATACCCTGCAAACACTCACCCTTTATAATTATGCTATCATAACACACGCACAATACGGCGCAATCATGACACGCACATGGTCTCGTAATCATAAGACGAATGTCAGATAGAAGTCCTTGGAAAAACTGTGCTGTTTTTTTCAGCAGGCCACCCTTGGCACATTTCTTGCATTTTCTTAGCTGACTAAATTCATCTGAAACACTTATGGGAGTTCAAAATGGAAGAACAATTTGATGTATTTGCCTTTGCGGGTCAGTCTAATGCCGATGGGCATTTTTTTTCGTCGTGATGGCGACACAAGCGTACCTTTGGGGCGGGAGGTCTTTCAACAAGAGATATTAGAACAGACAGGATTTCAAACAGATGTCATCAATGCATCGATTGGAGGATCTGCCTCAAATAACAATGTCGTAACCCCTTTTACGACCGGTACTAATTTTTGGTGGAATCTTGATACAAATGAACCTGGCCCTCTTCTGATAGATGCGATTGCAACAATTAGGGAAGGCTTACGACCTGGACAAGATTTGGATGGGTTGATCTGGTCACAAGGCGAAGAAGACGGTGATGCTATTTTCTTCGGAGCTAATGCTAATGCAACAATCGCAGATCTCGTCGTTTCGACAACTGCAATTTTTGATACATTTCGTGCCGAATTCGGTCAAGATTTACCAATATTCGTCCAAGAATTAGGCGATTTTCCGCCAACCACGCAAGGAACAGCCAATGGGTTTGAGCTTGTTCGGGCAGCACAATTAAAAATCATCCAAGCTGATCCAAACATATATTTAGCAGCTGATGCCGATGCCGAAGGAGTTACTATTCTTGATGACGGGATTCATGTAAGTACCGCAGGCTTGGGTGTTATTGCTGAGCAACTCGCAGATACTGTTGTCGATGTCATCTCACAGGACACAGGCATTGAATTAACAGGAACAAATGGTGATGATGTTCTCTCAGGACAAGCCGGAGATGATGTTTTGATAGGCGGTCGCGGAAGTGATACATTAACCGGTAGAGCTGGTGACGATCTGATTACAACGGATGAAGCCAATGGACGAAGTGATAGATCTGATCAAGATGTCATTAATCTTGGCACGATTGAAGCCGGAGCAGTCGGAAATGATAGAATTACCGATTTTGATACCAATAATTTTACTGGCGGCGAAAATAATTTCGACACATTAAGTTTTACATTAGGTAGGCAGTCTTTTGACCTTGCGACCGGTGAAGACTTTGTCGACTTTGTTGCATTAGTAGAATCTGATAATAACAATTCAACAGATGCTATTCTGGATGGTGATGATGTTATCTTGGTCTTCAATCGTAATGAAGACGGAGCCATCACAGATTCGGTTACGTTAGAGGATATTTTTGATGATGACGGGATTACGGCAACCCGTCTGAATAACGCCTCTATCGATAGACTAACGAATTCAGATGTATTTGTCGATTTTAATGCCCCAGCAGATAACACGCCCGTGACGCCTGTTACTCCGGTCACGCCAGTTACTCCTGTGACGCCCGTTACGCCAGTTACACCTGTTGATAATGGCGATGTGATAAATGGTACGAATGGTGCTGACAGCTTGGCTGGGACTGATGGAACCCAAACCATTAACGGCTTAAATGGTGCAGATGATATTGCCGGCGGTAGCGGCGCTGACATCTTAAATGGCGGCAATGGGCAAGATTTTGTTGCGGGTGACAACGGAGCCGACACCATTAATGGCGGTGCTGGAAATGACTTCCTTGTTGGCGGCAATGGGGCGGATACATTCCTCTTTACTCAAGGTAGCGGTTATGATGCCATTGCTGACTTTGGAACAGGCAATGATCGTATTGATTTAAGTGATTTTAATTTAGGTAATTTTGAGCAACTCAATCTGGTTGAACAAAATGGCTCGACATTTATTTTCATCGACGCAAATACAAGTATCGAATTGCAAGGTGTCGAAATCGAAGACCTTTCCGCTGGAGACTTCATTTTAACTGGTGGTGGTGTTCCGACCCCAGTTACGCCTGTTGAGCCAGTTGATCCGGTCACACCCGTTACGCCTGTTGATAATGGAGATGTGATAAATGGCACGAATGGTGCCGACAGCTTGGCTGGGACTGATGGAGCCCAAACCATAAACGGTCTAAATGGCGCAGATGATATTGCCGGTGGTCGTGGTGCTGACACCTTAAATGGCGGCAATGGACAAGATTTTGTTGCGGGTGACAATGGAGCAGATACCATTAATGGCGGTGCAGGAAACGACTTCCTTGTTGGCGGCAATGGGGCCGATACATTTATCATTTCCGAAGGTAGCGGCTATGATGCCATTGCTGACTTTGGGACTGGTAATGACCGTATTGATTTAAGTGATTTCGAGTATGATAGCTTTGATCAACTCAACCTCGTTGAGCAAAATGGTTCGACCTTTATCTTTATCGATGAAAATACCAGTGTAGAATTACAAGATGTAGATATCGAAGACCTATCTGCCGAGGCCTTCATCTTATAAATTAAGTTCAAACTTGATATTTATATATGGTCTTTGTTGCCCCTTTAGGCGCGACAAAGACCTCTATAAAATAACCTCAGTTTAGCTTTACATAGGCTGGGCATCTGTCACGACAAGGCGTGAGAACGTAGCTTGCGCATAGTCTCCATTGGCTTTGTCCGTTTCCCATTCACCCGTGCCCGGACAAGCGGCATACCAAACACCGGGTGCATCTTTTGTGCTGCACTGATTATAAATTCCAGCTTTGAAATAGTGGGCATCACCTGCGTAACCTTTGGGGTTATCTTTGGCGTCTACCTCGCCATTAGCATCAACATTATCAGCTAGATTGATTTTAAATGTCTTCGTCGGTTTACCCGCCGTTGAAAATTCTAAATGCATGACATCTTCATAGACATTCACAACATAGCTAAGCTTTTGTCCCAGCGGAACACCTGCACTGCCAGGATCTTCTGAATTGGTCCAGACATTGCCCCAAACAGGGTAAGCTATATCGGTGCGGTTCGGGTCTTCTTTGGCAAGGTTACGCTCATAATTCCAAAAGACGGACCCTGTCTCATGGTCAGGGAATTTCTTGAAATAGATTTTCAATGGCTCATTGCCGTAACCAAAAACCCCTGTTTGCGGCTTATCTTTAATGGCATGAATTTGTCCGATAACGGCAGAATACGCCGCTGGACGGTCAGGGTTGCCCGCGCGGCGCGCGACATGATCGACGGTGACTGTAGCTTCCATACGCCCACCTATCGAAGCAAAACGATCGGCGTCGGTATGAGCTCGTAAGGCAAAGTTATTACCGGGGGACGCTGTCTTGAGTTTCGTATTGCTGCCGCGGCTCATATAGCGCAGCTCGCTCCTGGTGTTAGAGGAATTGGGTGTTGTCAACGCCTTGTTGGGGGAAGCGAATACGATATTCCCGTCCGCATTGGCGTAGAAAAAATCAGGATGGGAAAAACTCTGTATATCGGCAACTTTAACCGTATCCACTTTACCGTCACTGTTTTGGTCGAGCGGGACTGTAATATTCCAATGCGATAAATCAAAATGATCGGCCGGTTTGAGGCTTACAGCTGTATCGGCTAACTCAGGTTCATCTACTGGAAGGCTAGTACAAGCCGAAAGCAGTAAGGTAAGGGCTCCTGTAATCAAGAGAGTATGGTTCATTTTATTTTCCCGATAAATGTATAGACCACCCCGTTTAGGTCATTGTGCCCTAAGTTCAAGTCGGTAGCTGAGATTATCCTCTAAAATGGAATCTCATCATCGAGGTCAAAGTTCTCGGCAGGACCTTCTTGGGCTGAGGCTGATCGGGACTGGCCTTGATTGCCATAAGCCACGCTATCTTGGTTATAGCCGCCGCCTCCCCCGCCGCCGCTACGCGCGCCGTCATTACGGCCGTCGAGCATGGTGAGGGTTCCGCCAAAGCCTTGGATAACGACCTCAGTAGTATATTTATCATTGCCGTCACGGTCTTGCCATTTGCGAGTTTGAAGCTTGCCTTCGATATAAAGCTTGCTGCCCTTTTTGACATAACGCTCAACAACATTGACGAGCCCGTCACTGAAAATAGCGACGCGGTGCCATTCGGTTTTCTCTTTGCGCTCGCCCGATTGCTTATCGCGCCAATTCTCTGAAGTCGCGAGCGAGAAATTGGCGACCTTGCCGCCATTGTTAAAACTGCGAATTTCAGGATCGCTTCCGACATTCCCGACGAGAATAACTTTATTGACTGATCCGGCCATAATACACCTCTATACATTCTAAGTACAAATGTTCTATATTTGTTCTAGACGACTCACAACAAATGTGCAAGTGCCTTAACTCCCCTACTTGTCTTGCGGTTTTGGGCCGCCTAAGTCCATATCTGCGGGGATAAAAGCCCTATCTTGTCCACAATCTTCTTGGGAAGTTATGTCCAGCCTGAAATCCATACAAGTCCGAGGGGCTAGAGAGCATAATCTCAAAAACGTCAATATAGACCTGCCGCGAGACAAATTGATCGTGATTACGGGTTTGTCCGGTTCCGGCAAGTCCTCTCTCGCCTTTGATACCATCTATGCCGAAGGGCAGCGCCGCTATGTAGAAAGTCTTTCCGCCTATGCGCGCCAATTCCTAGAGCTGCAAGGCAAGCCGGATGTGGACAGCAT
>CAYYMI010000019.1:0-43888 GCA_964472905.1 uncultured Hellea sp.
CGCTGGAGGTTTTGGAACTGGCGTAGGCGGATTTGGTCCTGGTGCTGGAGGTTTTGGAACTGGCTCAGGTGGATTTGGTCCTGGCGCTGGAGGTTTTGGAACTGGCGTAGGTGGATTTGGTCCTGGCGCTGGAGGTTTTGGAGCTGGCGTAGGCGGATTTGGTCCCGGAGCTGGAGGTTTTGGAGCTGGCGTAGGCGGATTTGGTCCCGGAGCTGGCGGATTTGGAACTGGCGTAGGCGGTTTTGGCTCAGGTGGATTTGGCGGTACGACAACACTTGGTGCAAATGCACCATTTGGGGCGGCCACAACTCTGGGTGGAGCCACAACAGTTGGCACTCAATTCTCTAATGGTCAATTTGTTAATGGTGCAGGCGTGCAGACAATTCAGGGTGCGCCTATTTTTGTCCCTCAACCTGTACCTCAATTTTTCGGCGTGCCACAATTGCGTGGTATCGGTGGCGTAGCGGCAGCATCACTTCCATTTGGACTTGGTCTCCACATTGGTAATGAATTCGGCATTGGTGGTCGTTTGCGTGATGCGAAGCCAAAAGGACCATCTGATGGCGGCGGTGGTGAAGCTGGAGCGATTGATGAATTTAGTTTCAATGATGCCTTTGGTGACGTTCAATCGATTGGTGGTTCAGCTGAATATGACATTGGACGTAGCACGACATTGGTTGGTACAGCTAAATATGGTAGAGCCAATGGCCGGACAGTAGATACGGGGAGCTTTACACCAGGACATTATGACCAACAAGGAAACTTTGTTCAGACGCCTAATTCAGTTACGCGTCAACTCAGTGGTGAATTTGGAGATTTAGAAACTTTCACTCTAGAAGGTGGAGTCCGCCAATATGTTAGTGCTAACCCAGTGTTCCGTCCTTATGTTGGAGCGTCAGCTGGCGCGGTACGTAACAATAGTGTAAATCTAAGACAAACTGATGATGCCGATGGATCGGTCTTTAATGACTTAGAATTTATCGAAAGTGGATGGAATCCAACAGCTGCAGCAGTGGTTGGAACAGAAGTCGCTGTGGGTAAACGCGGCGCTATCGGTCTAGAATCAGGTATTCGCTGGACTGATAGTCTTAATACAGTTGATCCTTCATCATCTGATCGTTGGTCAATTCCTCTGAAGCTTCGTGGACGCGTCGCTTTTTAATTAACCAAATAAAAACTATAAATTTAGAAACTCGGGCATTTTGCCTGGGTTTTTTTTATATCTTTAAGAATATCCCTTAGAGGCATTCCCACAAATCGAGTTGGCCCTTTCATTGCAAGGCTTGCGTTCAATGAGTGACGTTAGCGGCAATTGTGCCAATTCGGAACAACAGGGAATGGAAATATGCGTATCTTAATTTTAGGCGTGTCAGCAATCGCGCTCTCAGGGTGTTCTTGGTTAGGACTTGGGAATTCAAATGCTAAAAATAGCTACAATCATTATGCTAATAGCGGCAGCTATGGGTATAAGAGCCAAACAAATCGTGGTGGCTGTAATTCTGGCCAATGCTTAAGCCGGTGGAACATTGAGGCTGCTGTTGGACCGACATTTAATGTCGGGGGAACTGCCATTACTGGTAGCGATACACATGCAAGTAATCCAGTAGCGATTAGGGATGTAAGTTTTTCTGAAGCTTATCGTCCAGGTGTACGTGGTGAGATCGGTGGATCTTATGCGTTGAATCCAAACCGTAAAATTACTGGTAATGTCTTCTACGAAGAAGCAGAAAGCGATGGCGTATTAAATCTAGGTACCGTTGGTACAGCTGCGCCAAGAACGCTTTTTGGTTCATTATCGGATTATGAAAGCTATGGCGCAGAAATTGGTTTACGTCAATATTTTGCTCCCCGTCGTGGCGGAGCGCTTGTTGGTAACATCCGTCCGTATGTCGAGGGGAAACTCGGAGCAACCCGATTGAATGATGTAAGTCTGGAAGGCGCTAATCTTGAGGGTGATGCATTAGCCGCCAACATACCACTTTACAGAAGTAGTTGGGTAGGGTCAGCCGCAGGCCTTGTCGGCGTAGAAACTCCAATTGCGCGCCATGCGACTATCGCATTAGAGTCTGGTGTGCGTTATACGCAAAGTCCGCGTAGTGATAACTCTCGTCTAGACGGATCTACGCTCTTTTCCGGCATTAATAATGGCGGCGGTCGCGTATCAATACCCGTCATGCTACGTGGACGCTATCGTTTCTAAACTGAACTTAGATTGTTCAGAATTAATGACCCTGGCTTTCGAGTCGGGGTTTTTTATTTAAGGTTTTGAACTTTCTTCGAAAATCCATCGATCTATCTTGGCTTCGAGTAAATCTAATGGCATGCCGCCATCTTTAAGAACCACGTCATGGAAATCTCTAAGATCAAATTTGTTACCTAATGTGTCAGCCGCGCGTTTGCGGAGCTCGATGATTTTTAATTCACCTATTTTGTATGCTAAAGCCTGCCCAGGCCAGCTGATATAGCGTTCGACCTCTGTCTTGATATTATGTGGCGCAAGGGCTGAATTTTCAAAAAAGCAGGCTTCGGCTTGTTCGCGTGTCCAGCCTTTCCAATGCATACCCGTATCGACAACTAAACGGCAAGCACGCCACATTTCATAAGTCAGTTGTCCAAATTTTTCATAAGGTGTTTTATAGATTCCCATTTCTCCAGCTAGTTTTTCGGCATATAGCCCCCATCCTTCACCAAAAGCATTCGGGTAAAGACTTTGCCGAAACCGTGATACATTTTTAAGCTCTTGTCCTAGAGATATTTGATGATGATGCCCTGGGACGCCCTCATGAGCTGTCAATGCAGGTAAGTTATAAAGGGGACGTTGTTTGAGGTCATAAGTATTTACGACATAATTTCCCGCGCGATGTTGTTCGGGATTGCCACCCCAATACCGACCTGTTGTGTAGTTAGGCGCAATTTCAGCAGGAACAGCCATGACCCCATACGATAGACGCGGAAGCGTTCCGAAAAATTCAGGCATTCTTCCGTCAATTTGTTTAGCTATCCAAGCTGCTTCTTTGAGTAACTGTTCTTCGGAGGTTGCGTAAAATTGTGGATCAGTTCTCAAAAAATTGAGAAATTCTGCAAAGCTACCTTTAAACTCTAAACCTTGAATAATGTCATCCATTTCGGACCGGATGCGCGTAACTTCATCTAGGCCAATTTGATGGACGTCATCGGGAGAGAGATCGAGTGTTGTGAAATACCGAACAAGCGCTCGGTAATATTCGCGGGCCTCAGGCGTGGTTCCAATTCCTGCAGTTTGGCGGGCTTTGGGTTGATATTCTTTGACCAGAAATTCTTTTAGATCTTTATAGGCTGGCAGCACAGAACTTGTAACAGCGGCCTTACCTAATGCGGTTAGCCTGACTTTATCATCGTCATTTATGGTATCTGGAAAAGACTTGAAGGGCTTAAAGAAACTATGATTAATTGCGTCTCCCTCTCCGAGGTTTTCGACGACTTTAATGATGCCAGGCATTATCTCGGAAGACGCTGTCATATTGGTTGCAATACCTCGGCGCATATTGGCCTTATGCTGCGCAAAATAAAACGGTAATTGAGAGAGCCGTGCGGCATAGGCCTCGTAATCATCGATAGTTTCGAAATTGGTTTGCCGCGATATGTAACTCATTTGATTGAAAAAACCGCTATCATTAGTAAATGGGATGCGGGCCTGATCAAACGGCATGAGGCGTTGTCGTTGCCGCAGGACAAATCCCAAAAGGTCATAATTAAGACGTTTCTCTCCTGACATAGGACGAGAGGACAGTGCTGCATGTCGGCGTATGAAACTGGTGGTAATAGCTTCAAAACTTTTTGCGCCTTCTGGACTGACATTGGGTAACTGTCTGAGGGCTTGTCGGTCGCCTTCCTGACCCGCAGAAATCGGGTCTCCTGAAATTTCAGCCTGCTCAAAATCTGCTATGAGGGCATCAAGCGTATCGTCAATCCGGCATTGCCGAATATCATCCACTATGATGACTGTTCCATTGGGACAGAAGGGAACAATCGTTTCAGGTGATGCTGTTTCGAGTATAGGAGATTGGCCTAATGCGATGTTGGGTAGTCCCACTAATGCACTGCCAAGCAGTAAGACATGTCTAATGTTCATCGCTCATTCCAATCGACTGATTGTTCGCTTTACTGCGCGTAAAAGCGAACAACAAGTGAAATTGCGACAAGTGCACAGTAATTTGAAGATTTTAAAAAGTGTATTGAAACCCTCTATACGGGTCTTTTATGTTGCAGTCCCGTCCGTTCACAACTGCAGACAAGCTCATCATGTTGGTTATAGGCGCGGTGTTCAAAGGTGACAATACCTTGTGTGGGGCGCGATTTAGACTCGCGTAGGGCAAGGACTTCGCTTTCGACGTTGATTGTATCGCCCGGAAATAGGGGCTTAGGAAAACGCACTTTATCAGTCGCCAGATTAGCGACGGCTGTGCCTTGGGTGGTGTCACCAACGGATATGCCGACAACAAGGCCGAGGGTGAAATAGCTATTAATTAAAACTTTTCCGAACTCAGTTTTATTTTTGCAATACTCAGCATCCAAATGCAGTTGTGCGGGATTATGCGTAAGCGAGGTGAAAAGGATGTTGTCAGTTTCAGTTAAGGTTCGCCGTATAGGGTGTTGAAATATTTGACCTATTTCTAATTCATCAAACCATTTTCCGCCGACTATTTTGTCTGAAGACATTAGGCTGTCTCCCCGAAGAGCTCTCGACCGATAAGCCAGCGGCGGATTTCTGAGGTCCCTGCGCCAATTTCCATGAGCTTGGCATCCCGCCAGAGCCTTCCTGTCGGGCTCTCATTGATATAGCCCATCCCGCCCAGCATCTGAATAGCGTCAGACGCCATTTGAGTTGATTTTTCCGCTGCGTATAAAATACAGCCCGCCGCATCTTTTCGGGTGGTCTCGCCGCGATCACATGCGGCCGCCACGGCGTAAACATAGGCGCGCGCGGTTGAAAGCGTGACATACATGTCGGCGAGCTTTCCCTGCATGAGCTGGAATGTGCCAATGGGTTTTCCAAATTGTTCACGCTCATGAATATAGGGCAGCACGACATCGAGGCAGGCCTGCATGATCCCGACGCTTAGCCCTGAGAGGACCACGCGCTCATAATCAAGGCCGCTCATCAGGATTTCCGCACCTTGGCCAACCTCACCGACAACATTGTCTTCGCCGACAAAGCAGTCTTCGAAAACCAACTCGCAGGTATCCGAGCCGCGCATGCCCAGCTTGTCCAGTTTTTGCGCTGTCGAAAACCCTTCCATATCAGGGGTGATGATAAAGGCGGTAATCCCTTTGGAGCCGCCAGTCGGGTCTGTCTTGGCATAGACAAATAATGTGTCCGCTTCGGGAGCATTGGTGATCCACATCTTATTACCGTTTAGCAGGTAGCCGCCTTGCGCCCCGTCTGCTTTGAGCTTCATCGAGACAACATCGGAACCAGCGCTAGGTTCGCTCATGGCAAGCGAGCCAACATGTTCTCCGCTCATAAGCTTGGGCAGGAATTTCGCCTTTTGCTCGGCATTACCCCAACGGCGAAGCTGATTGATACAAAGATTTGAATGCGCGCCATAAGACAGGCCCACAGAGGCGGAGGCGCGGCTAATTTCTTCCAGCGCGATTGTATGCTCCAAATAGCCAAGACCCGTGCCGCCATCGTCTTCGGAGACCGTAATGCCGTGAAGCCCCAGTTCTCCCATCATCGGCCAGAGATGGCGCGGGAATTTATTATCACGGTCAATCTCGGCGGCAATCGGCGCGATATGTTCTTGGGCGAAGGCATGAACGCTCTCTCGGATCATTTGCGTTTGCTCGGAATGTCCGAATTGAAGGGTCGGATATGTTGTGGTCATAGCTTTCTTTCTTTCTTTATCTGTCACACCGACGCATGTCATTTTTGGCTTGTCAAATAATGACGGGCCCGGTGTCCATACCTGAATCTGTCAGTCCATACGAAGTCGCGTTTGTTGCAATATCTAGACATGGGTTCCGGGCGTCGCTATGCGCCGCGTCGGAAAGACCCAATATTATTTATCTTTCTCTATCTCTTCCAAACTCAATAGCATTTCCCCGTCTGTGACAAGCGCGTCAGGGGCAGCGTTGACTTCGGCCACAACACCATCACGCGGGGCCTCTAGGGTCATTTCCATTTTCATCGCTTCCATAATGATAAGCGGGTCGCCAGCTTTGACCGCGTCGCCTGCCTTGGCATTCACAGCAATGATTTTTCCGGGCATGGGCGCGGTGAGCGCGTTGCTGGTGACAAGCGTAGAGCCCAAGCCGGGTAGGTAGCGAGGGATGAAATAAAATATATTTTTTCGCTGAATGACAACCCGCTGGTCTGTCACGCGGCCAACCCCATGACCCGCATGTGCGAGTGGATCATAAGGAGACCCTTCGTACCAATCCAATCGTAGAACTTCATGCTCGACGTCATCGACGCGCGCGATCCACCCTGTTGACGTGGGGCTGATCCTAACCGGGAGAACCTCACCTCCCCGTATCAGCTGGACAACAGTTTCCGATCGGCGATTTAATCGGAACGCTGTTTGAGAGGACCAAGGATTGCTGTCGTTACTTTGCTTGTCTTCTAGCGCGGCTAAGATCGACGCAGCTGCAAGTGCATAGGCTTTCGCTGGGATAGGGGTTGGGGTTGTCAATTTTTCCATATCTCGATCAATTAATCCCGTATCAACCGATCCCAATTGGAAACTCTGATTTGCGAGTAGGGCCTTGAGGAACTCAAGGTTTGTCGTAGGACCTTCGACGTCGGAACGATTTAAATCGTTTGTGAGTTTGTCGATAACCCGCGTTCTATCGGGTGCGTGGGCGATGAGTTTGGCTATCATTGGATCGTAATGGATAGTCACGGTGTCGCCTTCAACTACGCCAGTATCGATGCGGGCCGTCAGGGCCGCGTCATCGAGCCATTGGCGTACCGCAAAGTATTCCAACCGTCCCGCGCTTGGCCGGAAGTTCTCCGTTGGATCCTCTGCATAGAGCCTTGCTTCTACAGCATGACCGTCCATCTTGATATCTTTTTGCTTCGGGAGTTTCTCACCTTGCGCGACGCGGATTTGCAGCTCGACGAGATCAAGCCCCGTAATCATCTCTGTCACGGGGTGCTCGACTTGGAGGCGGGTATTCATTTCCATGAACCAGAAGCCGTCTTTGCGAAGCTTCCCAGACCCATCAACGATGAATTCCACCGTACCTGCGCCGACATAATCCACCGCCTTGGCGGCCTGAATGGCCGCGTCTGTCATGGCTTTGCGCACAGCCTCAGTCATGCCGGGGGCAGGGGCTTCTTCGATGACCTTTTGGTGGCGGCGTTGGAGCGAGCAATCGCGCTCAAACATATGGACGACATTACCGTGAGTGTCGCCAAAGACCTGCACCTCGATATGGCGCGGGCTTTGGATGTATTTCTCGATGAGGACATCGTCATTATTGAAACTAGATTTGGCTTCGCGTTGACATGAGGCGAGCATGGCGTCGAAATCTTCTTCGGCCTCAACCTTGCGCATGCCTTTACCGCCGCCGCCCGCCACCGCTTTGATAAGGACAGGATAGCCAATCATCCCCGCTTTAGCCTTGAGCAATTTGGGCGATTGATCTTTGCCGTGATAGCCAGGGGTGATGGGTACGCCCGCCTTATCCATGAGCTTCTTGGCCGCGTCTTTCAGACCCATCGCTTCCATGCTTTCAGGGGCAGGGCCGATAAAGGTTATTTTGGCCTTTTGGCACGCCCGCACGAAATCAGGATTTTCCGATAAAAACCCATAGCCCGGATGGATGGCGTCCGCGCCAGTCTCTTTGGCGGCGGCTATGATTTTATCAATCACAAGATAGCTCTCTATCGCAGGAGAGGGGCCGATATGAACAGACTCGTCTGCCATACGAACATGCAAAGCTTTGCGGTCAGCATCGGAATAAACCGCAACGGTCGCAATGCCCATTTTACGCGCGGTTTTGATGACGCGGCACGCAATTTCACCGCGATTAGCTATCAGGATTTTTTTGATTTTATGTGTTGTCGTTTTTTTAGCCATTACATACGGAACACGCCAAAGCGTGACTCCTCTAATGGAGCATTAGCCGCCATAGCGAGGCTTAGCCCCAAGACACGTCTTGTATCGGTCGGGGCGATAATGCCGTCATCCCAGATGCGGGCACTGGCATAATAGGGATGACCCTCGCGTTCGTATTTTTCACGGATAGGCTTCATGAAATCTTCGCGGTCTTCCTCGGTCCATTTCTCGCGGTCGCGATGTACAGAGGCCAGCACCATAGCGGCTTGCTCCCCGCCCATGACGGAGATGCGTGAATTGGGCCACATAAACATCAGGCGCGGCGAATAGGCTCGTCCGCACATTCCGTAATTTCCCGCCCCGTAAGACCCGCCAACCACAACGGTAAATTTTGGGACTTTGGCGTTAGAGACCGCATGAACCATCTTGGCCCCATGTTTGGCAATGCCGCCGGCTTCGGCTTTTGAGCCAACCATAAAGCCTGTGATATTTTGTAAGAAGACCAGCGGGATTTTACGCTGCGCGCAAAGCTCTATGAAATGCGCGCCTTTCATGGCGGACTCGGAAAACAGCACGCCATTATTGCCCAGAATGCCGACTTGATAGCCATGAATTTTGGCAAAGCCTGTGACGAGTGTATCGCCATAGAGTTTCTTAAATTCATCAAAGCGCGAGCCATCAACAATGCGCGCAATAATCTCGCGGCAATCATAGGGCTTACGCAAATCAGTCGGGACAATACCGTTAAGCTCATCCTCATCATAGGCGGGCGGCTCCGCGTCTTGCGGTTCATAACTATAGTTTGCGGGCCCTAGATTTTTAACAATATCACGCCCGATTTGAAGCGCGTGGGCATCATTGCTGGCAAGGTGGTCAGCCACGCCCGAAACAGATGTATGCATTAAGCCGCCGCCAAGCTCCTCGGCGCTAATCTCTTCATTGGTCGCGGCTTTGACAAGGGGAGGCCCGCCCAAAAATATCGTGCCCTGATTGGCGACGATGACATTCTCATCGGCCATGGCGGGGACATAAGCTCCGCCCGCCGTACAGGACCCCATAACAATCGCGATTTGCGGAATGCCGTCAGCCGACATGGTGGCTTCATTATAAAAGCAGCGCCCGAACATATCTTTGTCGGGGAATATCTCAGCTTGATGGGGCAGGTTGCCGCCGCCGCTATCAACCAAGTAAATACAAGGCAGGCGGTTCTCACGCGCAATGTCTTGGGCGCGGCCTTGCTTTTTACAGGTGATCGGAAAATAGGTGCCGCCTTTAACTGTGGCGTCATTACAGAGGATCATCACCTCGCGCCCCGCCACGCGGCCAATGCCTGTGATAATGCCCGCCGCCGGGATATCATCATCATAACACTCATAGGCCGCCATTTGAGAGAGCTCTAAAAACGGTGTTCCGGGATCAAGCAGCCGTTCTACCCGTTCACGCGGTAAAAGCTTGCCCCGCCCAATATGGCGCTCGCGTGACCGCTCAGAGCCGCCCAATGCAATTTTAGCAACTTTCTCCCGCAGATCATCGACAAGCGCCTGCATCGCCGCCGCATTGGTTCTAAATTCGGCTGAATCTGGATTAATTTTACTAACAATTTTTGGCATGAGTCTCTAACGCATGTGTTTATTTTGACTATGAATACATAAATTTGACTCTTGAGTCAAATTTATTGCAATGCTAAGGTTAAGGAATATGGAAGCCGCGCTCAAAGAACCTTTTAACCGTGAAAAGCAATTTGCCTCTAAGAGGCAAGCCGTCATTCTGGCAGCAGGGCAGGCCTTTCGGCGGCGCGGCTATCACAACGCCTCAATGACAGAAATTGCCAAAACGCTCGGCCTGACTAAGGCAGCGCTTTATTACTATGTCAGCAATAAAGAAGAGGTGCTCTATGAATGTCACCTCATGGCCTATGACGCGATGGATGAGATATTAAAAACAAAATTTGAGGACGTTTCTGCCCTCGATAAGCTTGAGGCACTTTATATTGATTTTGTGAATATGCTCACGGCTTCAGGCGTCTCTATATTGACCGATGTGAATAGCTTAGGGGCCGAGAGTAAAACCGATGTTCTTGCTCGCCGCGCTAAAATTGAACGCAAAATTATCCGTCTGGTGAAAGAGGGCCAAAAAGATGGTTCCATTCGCGCGGGGGATGCGCGATTACATGTTTTCTTTTTTATGGGGGCGCTAAACTGGCTTAACGCATGGTATGACGCGTCAGGCCGTTTAAAAGGGCAAGATATTGCGGCGCATTTCGCGTTACAGATGCGCACAGGTATTGCGAGTTAGGAGACGAGCATGGGGAAAGTTTATAATGACGCGTCCGAGGCCCTAGAAGGATTATGCCGAGATGATATTACTGTTATGAGCGGAGGGTTTGGTCTTTGCGGTATTGCAGAAAATTTAATTGCGGCCTTACGAGACAGCGGGGCGAAAAACCTCACCGTGATTTCTAATAATGCGGGCGTTGATGGTTTTGGGTTAGGACAGCTTTTGGAAACGCGTCAGATCGCAAAAATGGTCAGCTCCTATGTGGGCGAGAATAAAGAATTTGAACGTCAATATCTTGGCGGAGAGCTAGAACTGGAATTTAATCCGCAAGGCACTTTAGCCGAAAGAATAAGAGCGGGCGGGGCGGGTATTCCTGGATTTTATACCAAAACAGGTGTTGGGACGATCATTGCTGAGGGTAAAGAGCATAAGGATTTTAATGGTGAAACCCACATCATGGAAACAGGCCTGAAAGCCGATATTTCTATTATCAAGGCATGGAAGGGCGATGCAGAAGGTAATCTGATTTTCAAAGCCACAGCGCGAAATTTCTCACCGATGATGGCCATGGCTGGAAAGGTTACAGTCGCAGAAGTTGATGAGATTGTGCCCGTCGGTTCGCTTGACCCAAATTTCATCCATACGCCTGGCGTATTCGTGCAGCGCATAATCGAAGCTAAATGCGAAAAACGAATTGAACAATTAACGCTTCGGGAGCGTAAGTCATGAGCTGGACAAGAGATGAAATGGCGGCGCGTGCAGCGAAGGAACTTCAAGATGGTTTCTATGTTAATCTAGGTATTGGCATCCCGACACTCGTGGCGAACCATATCCCTGAGGGGGTAAATATCACGCTACAATCTGAAAATGGTATGCTGGGCATGGGGCCATTTCCCTATGCGGGTGAAGAAGATGCTGACTTGATTAATGCCGGTAAGCAAACGATTACCACACTGCCCAAGTCGAGTTTTTTTGATAGCGCTACGAGCTTCGCTATGATCCGTGGCGGCCATATTGATCTGTCTATTCTGGGCGCGATGGAAGTTTCAGAAACGGGCGATATCGCGAACTGGATGATCCCAGGCAAGATGGTCAAAGGGATGGGCGGCGCGATGGATTTAGTCGCTGGCGTGAAACGCTGCATAGCATTATTTGATCACACCAATAAGCGCGGGGAGAGTAAATTCCTCAAAGCCTGTACGCTTCCTCTGACGGGGCAAAATTGTATTGATATGGTGATTACAGATTTGGGCGTTTTTGAGCGTAAGGCCAAGAATTCATCCTTCCGTGTGACCGAACTTGCCGAAGGCGTAAGCCTTGATGAGGTCAAAGATAAAACTAAAGCCGATATTATTTACGACTAAATCTCGAAGCCAGTCCTTTATGCCGTTTAACGATGTCTTCGAGGAAACATACGGGTCAATAGACCATCTTTATTGATGAATTGATGTTTCAGGGCTGCGCCAATATGCAAAACAATCAGGGCGATTGTTAATTTACCGATATTATGATGCAACATTTTGAAAAACTCAGCTGTGGCTTCATTACGCGTGATGCCCGGCATGTTGGGCCAAGGGATGATATCAAATATTCGCGTCGGGATAGGAATAGGTGAGGCCGAAACCATAGCCCATCCCAAAAGCGGCATCCCAATCATAATCACGTAGAAGGTGATGTGCGTAAATTTAGCTGCTATAATTTCAAAAGGCTTCATCCCATCAGGTAGCGCAGGGGGTTTATGAGTTAAACGCCATAAAAGACGTATACCCGATAATATTAAAACCATAATCCCGAAGGATTTATGGAGTTGATAGAGAGCAAATCTGTTTGGCGTTTCGGGATTAGTCATTAAAACCCCAAAAACAATCAACCCGATAATCATCAGCGCGATGAGCCAATGTAGGATCATCGCGATTTTTGAATATCTTACAGAAGATACCAAGAAGTTACTCTTCTTTGATGAACTCAACTTCAATACTGATATCAACATCGTCACCGACGACTGGCGTATATTTTCCAAGATCCCAGTCAGAGCGTTTTAGCTTGGCTGTCGCAGAAATGCCGATCATTGGTTTTTTGCTTCGGAAATTTTCACCAACTTTATTCAAAGTAACGAAAAGTTCTACAGGCTTGGTTATGCCTTTCATCGTTAAATCGCCAGTGATTGACCCTTTGCCCGTACTCGCTTCAATCAAAGATGTACTGTTAAAGGTAATTTTCGGGTGCGCGGCTGCATCAAAAAAGTCAGGGCTGACGAGATGTTGGTCAAATTTTTCAACGCCGCTATCAATACTCGCTGTATCAATTACGACATTCAGGGTTGAAGCTGTTGGATTTGAAGGGTCAAGATTAACAGTCGCGTCAAAATCATTCCACCGCAATGTTGGACGCGCATAGCCCTGATGTAAATATTGAAAGGTAATATAAGCATGCGTGGCTTCAGACTTATAAACTCCAGGAACCGCGGTATGAATAGACACACCAGACTGTGTTGTTTTTGCTGTGCTTTTTGCCGCTGTTTTAACGACATTAGATGCCGATTTTATGGTATCGGTTGCTTCAGCTGCGCTAGTGGTTACCTTTTCTGAGGCTTGTTCAGCTTGCGCGCACCCGGCTAAAAGTCCGAAAGCTAATATAGATGTTGTTAGATGTGATAATTTCATAATATCCTCCAATGGGCTCTATAAGACTCAAAGAGAAAAGAGTCTTCTGAAATTTATGTGATTAGCTCATAGCTAGCTAATTTAGCCTCAAATAACGACCAATCATCATCTTCATCAATAGGTTTCCAAAGGGCTCCTATTTCGTCATAAAGCAAATTAGGGGGTGTGTCTGTCTTAGGCGGCGGCCCAGCTGCCTCATATGTGCCTAGGGCCGTTAGCCAATCTGCAAATTCTTCGCCGGTATAAAACGCACTGTTTTTTGATTTTTTTGCGGCCATCAATCGGCCTGCGCCGCTTTGCCAATCATGCCAAAACTGAGGCCACTCACATTGGCTATTTTCTAAATACCGAAAGGTTTGAAGAATAAAGGCGATGTCATCATCAAGTTGTTTAGGGACTATCGAGAGACGTCTGAACACATGCTGGTGAAGGGATTTGCGATAAGCTGGCGCAAAACTCTCCAAAGCCAAGATCAATTCCTTATCATCACAGATCAATGATAAGCTTTGGGCAAGCTGCGCAAGGTTCCAATACATGATTTCTGGCTGCTTGGCGAAGGCATATAATTTGTTATAATCAAAATAAGCTGCCGTATAATCAGATTGTAGAGTTGGTAAAAACCGATAAGGGCCATAGTCAAAACATTCGCCGGTTATATTCATGTTATCTGTATTCATCACGCCGTGAACAAATCCAGCCGCCATCCATGAGGCGACCATATCGGCGGAGTTTATGGCGCAGGCTTTCAGAAGACCCGCAGTCTCATCAGCACCAGGATAAAAATGCGTAAGACAATAATTGACGAGGTTTTCCAGATTATCAACCGCATTAAAGTAGGCCTGCCTTTGAAATGTACCAAACCGAATATGAGAATGGGAAAGGCGCGTTAACACGGAAGAGCGCGTTGGGGAGGGTTCATCATTACGCTGAAGGGCCTCACCCGTTTCAATGAGACAGAAGCTTTTGGATGTATTGACGCCCAACGATTCCAGATAACGCGTAGCCAAGACTTCGCGGATACCGCCGAGTAATGTTAATCGTCCGTCACCGCGCCTCGAATAGGGCGTTTGTCCTGAACCCTTGGTGCCTAAATCCATTAACCGGTTTTTATCATCTCGCATCTGCGCGAAGAGAAATCCGCGTCCGTCGCCAATATCGGGATTATAATTTTGAAACTGATGCCCGTGATATCGTAAAGCAAGGGGTTCAGATAGATTATCCTTTAGGCTTTCAAACTGGCCAAAATGCTTAATCCACTCATCGTCTTCTAAGGTCAGTCCAACAGATTTTGCGGCTTGAGGATCTTTGTATCGTAAGGTCGTTTGCGGAAATTTAGCCGCTTGGACCGGGTCATAAAAATCCTGTCCAAGCTCATATATTGCCGTATCAGCTGCGTATTTTATACGCCCATCTCCGCGCCAAAATGACTATGCACATTTGTATAAAAAGCTTCACTCCGTCGGGCTTTAAGCCAAGCCGCTAAATGTTTATAGGATGATAGGTCAAGCTTGGCCGTATTTTCAGGCTCTAGAGCGGCGACTAAAGCTATATCGGCGAGGGTCATTTTCTCTCCGCATAAAAAGGCATTATCTGTAAGCTGGTTTTCAATAACCGGAAGATTGTTTTCTAAAAAACCTAGTCCTGTTTGAATAGAGCTCTCATCAACATCAGCACCGAGCATTGGAGCGACAAAACGGTTAAATTGTACCCGCGCTACAGCGCTACGAATATGATGATTTACATAGTCTATCCATTGATCAATTTCACCTTGTGCCTGGATATCGTCAGGATAAAATTTAGAGCCCGTTTGCCTAGCCATATAGCGCATCATTGCGGCGCTTTCTGCCATTTTGAAATCACCATCCTGCATAGCAGGAACTTTCCCATAAGGATTAATCGCCAGATATTCTGGTGAATTTTGCTGCCCCGTTTGTAAATCAACAACTTCTTTTTCGTAATTTACACCCATCGCCTCTGCTGCAAAAATAGGACTTAGTGACGGAAATGAGATGGGGTGATAATATAGTTTAATCATTAAGACATATCCTAACTATGGTTGCATATGCTTGCGGAGAAAATCTGCGGCATCAAGAGGAATTTTACGGCCCTTTGGAAAAGCTTTTGCATAGTTTAAAAAACCATGGGGGAGCATTTTTTCATGAGCATAATCAACAGATATCCCGTGGGTTTTCATATTGTCCGCATATAATTTGCCTTCATCTCTTAAGGGATCAAGACCACAGGTTAGAACATAAGCAGGCGGCAGGCCTTTTAAATCTTTTTCAAAGAGTGGCGAGAGACGCGTCTGCTGTGGATCAGAGTCAGCCACATAATGTTCATCGATAAATTTAAGGGCCACCAAGCCTAGTTGTAGCCAATCCTGAGGACCAGGTTTAGGGGGTTTAAAATTGACTAATTGCATTAAGGGATAAAACAAAACCTGCGCTTTTAATTTGTCGCGATATTTTTGCGCTAAATAAGCCGTCATATTTCCGCCAGCACTATCCCCGCCTAAAGATATATTATTGCGGTCAATCCCAAATTCATCTTGCCCATATCCGTCAAGGACCCATTTTAAAACATACTCGCAATCGTCAGGTCCTGCTGGGAAAGGAAACTGGGGCGCAAGGCGGTAATCTACGGATAAAACGCGGTACCCAGTGCCTGAGGCCACGCGCCGTGTAATTCCTTCATGAGACTCTATGGACCCTGTTACAAACCCACCGCCATGAAGGTATATAAAACAGGGGCCGGGTTCTTCACTCGCATTATGCGGCACGAAAAGTCTCACGGGTACTGGATAATCCTCATGCGGGACATTGAAATCAACGATCCGTTTCATATCTGGGCCAGGCGTATCAAACTGGTTAATCATGCGGCGGATGTTATTGTGAATATCTGCGATTTGATCAGGTTCAAATTTGAGCTTTTCCAATCGCGCTTTCATCTTGGCCGTCATGTCGTCCATTTTTGCGCTCATGTCGTCCGCGATTTTAACGGTCATATCTTCCGCTAGCTCTTTGGGGTTTTTCTTGGGTTTTTTTATAATTTTACTCATGCTTATTCAGAGTTCCATGAAAGATATGATGTCCATGTGGGGAGGATTTAACCATCCGTCAACCATAGTTGCAATCTTACTGTAATCTAAGTCCGGACTTCATTCAAATTTTAGGTTTTCCGCGTATTCATGCTCCAATAAAATTAGACAGACAAAGATTTGGGTTATGGTAGAATTTACGGCAAGAGATCGATTAAAATTGCTTGGCGGGGCAAGTGCATGGCTACTTTCAGCTTGCGGCGGCGGGAGTGACACTCAGACACCTTCCTCCATAGATGTCCCTCCTCAATCGACTATGCCAATGCCCGATCCAACGCCTATGCCGTCCCAACCACCCGTTGGAGACAACACCTTAGTTGATGGCTTTCTAAGGGATACATTTGCTAATAATTTCAAAATTGGAACGGCGATGACAGATAACCGTGTTAGGGATAATGATCTATCTGCAATGCTTGCACAAACCCAATTTAACAGCATTACCCCTGAATATGAGTTAAAAGCTGATCAAATCGCGCCAACCGAAGGCGTCTTCAATTTTGTTGAAGCTGACCGTATTGTCGATTGGGGTATAGCCAATGGCATGGAAGTTCGTGGCCATGCCTTAGTTTGGCATGAAGCCATGCCTGATTATTTTTATCAAGGAACTCGTGAAGAAATCCGGGCGCGCCTTGAAAATTATATCACGACCGTTGTTGAGCATTTTAGAGGCAGAATCCAAATATGGGACGTTGTCAACGAAGCTACATCTGTCGATATATTTAATGGCGATAACGGCATTGGTCCAGACCGCCGTACGCCTTGGTTTGAAGCCGTAGGTAATGCTGATTACATCGACTGGGCTTTCCACGCAGCGCGGGCAGCAGACCCGTCAGCTCAGTTATTCTACAGCGACTATGAGACTGAAAATCCGATTAAACGTGATTGGCTTATTGAGATTGTTCAGCGCCTCCGAAACCGCGGCGTGCCTATTGACGGCGTAGGTCATCAATATCACCTTCAACTTAATACAAGTGTTAATGAAGCCTTGTCCGCGATAGATGCTGTCGATAATCAATTTGGAGGTCTAATCAATCACGTGACAGAACTTGATGTCAGTTTCTATCAAGACCCTGGTTCGTGTTGGGAAAGCGGAATTAATTGCGACGCTGATATTGGAGAAACTGCTCCCGCAGATATGTTAGCGCAACAGGCCCAGCTTATGCGGTCATTATTTGATGGTCTTAAACTTCGTTCAAGCGTCGAATCTGTGAGTGTATGGGGTGTTCGGGATGGCGATAGCTGGCTTAATGACGTACCTGCGGTTCGGTTTAATCACCCCCTTTTATTCGATAGAGATGGTGAACCTAAATCTGCCTTTGAAGCTATTACAAACGCAAATTTCGTTATCTAATCTATACGTCGCCAGCATATGGCGGGGCGGGGTCATATTGCATGCCGCGTTGAACGGCTCTTGCAAAGGCTGGATTAAACATTTGCCCGGTAATCCAAAGCGCCATATCTATGCCAGCTGATACGCCTGCAGATGTTACGACATTGCCGTCACGGACATACCTAACTTCTGGGACTAATTCACCCTGAAGACCTTGATTTTTAAACTCTTCAAAAGCGCCCCAATGGGTAGTAAGTTTTTTACCTTTAGTCAGACCTGCCTTGGCGAGAATAAAAGAGCCCGTACAGACTGAGGTTACCCATTCGCAGCTTTTAGATATCATTTTGACCCATTTGATTAAAGCCTCATTTTCGATCTCAACGCGGCTCCCTTGCCCCCCTGGGATTACTAAGACATCAAGAGTTTCAATATCGACCATTGCCGCATGAGCGCCAACCCGCATGCCTTTTTTACCTGTAATATCTTGGCCGTCTTGGGAAATCAGAATAACCTTAACCGCGCCTTCCTTTCCCTGCCAAGCGAGAACTGTATCAATCATCGAAAACACTTCAAAAGGACCAACAAAATCCAGTTCCTCAACGTCATTAAAGATAAATATGCCAATTGTTTTCATGGCCTATAACCTCCGCCGCTCAGGAATTGAAGTTCTTCGGGTGTACTCTTTCGGCCTAAGGCTTTGTTTCTGTGTGGGAACCGTCCAAAACGTTTTATGACTTTACGGTGCTCTTTGGCATGGCGCAGCGTATTTGGATCGTTGAGCCGGCTATCAACAAGACGAATACATTCATCCTGTACTGTTAAATCTTCGGCGTGCATGAAGGGCATATAAATGAAGGCTCGCTTGTCTTGATCAATTTTTAGATCCCAGCCTTTGTCGACCATGCGTTTAGCCGATAGAAGAGCTATATCATCCCAAGCAAAAGCAGCCTTTGTCTCTCTGTACATGTTCCTTGAAAACTGATCGAGAATAATAATCAGGGCAAGATTACTGTCTGGAGACACTTCCCAAGCCGAACCATCTGTCGCGAGATCAATTGCTATAGTTTCGAACCTGCGCCGAATGTCGGCATCAAAGGCATCAGATTTTTTATACCAGTGTTTTGGGCCTGTCTCCTCGAACCAAAACTTCAAGATATCCTCTGACGTGACTATAATCTGACCTCGCCATTACATATTTTCTCATAAGTCTTGGCATCAATTAACTCATAGGCGTCGGTTGCAGGATTTGCATAATAAAGCGGTTCTGAAATATTGGCGGGATCAAAGCCTGCTTTCACAAGATTTGTCTTTTTGAATTTAAAGGTACTGGTTGTTTCAGCCTCTTGCGATAACCGCAGAAAAACTGGCTGGGCATAATGAGGTAAGCTCGATTCAATATGTGCTTTTAAGGCTGCCATGTCGGGCTGACCTTCCGCAATAACGGCCGCCATGCCTGCTCGCCCGTCATATCCCGGCACTTGTACGCCATAGACATTAGCCTGTGTCACGCCTTCAAAGCGTGAGAGCGCCGCAGCGACTTCGCCTGTGGCGACATTTTCGGCCTTCCAGCGATAGGTATCGCCCACACGGTCCATGAAATAGAAATAGCCCAGCTTGTCGCGTTTTAAGAGATCACCTGTTCGAAACCATGCATCTCCCTTTTCGAACACATTACGAAGTATTTTCTTTTGGGTGGCTTCTTTGGTTTCATAACCTTCAAAGCGAAACCGTGCATCA
Source organism: uncultured Hellea sp. (assembly GCA_964472905.1). Taxonomy (GTDB): domain Bacteria; phylum Pseudomonadota; class Alphaproteobacteria; order Caulobacterales; family Maricaulaceae; genus Hellea. Next base: position 19,150 of record CAYYMI010000019.1, read on the forward strand.
TCATTTCGAATTTCTGCAATGAGTTCCCCGGTTTCATTCGGGTCTGCCATAATGCAAAACCCGTCCGATCCGCGCGGGTTTAGATTGCTATCCACATCATAGCGTACAATTTCCAGATTGAACTTGAATTTAAGATAATTCGGAACGCGGCCAACAGCGCCGACAGGGCCGTCCAGATTTATAAGACTGGCATTGCCTTCGGTCGCGCCGTAAAATTCTATGACGTGAGGAATGTTAAATCTGTTGATAAACCCTTCCCAGACTTCGGGCCGAAGGCCGTTTCCAATCATCCAGCGGATATTGTGTTTTCGCTCCAATTCATGAGGCGGGGTTGATAATAAGAAGCGGCAAAGCTCGCCCACATAGGTAAACATCGTGGCCTTATATTTGACGGCTTCATCCCAGAATTTTGTCGCTGAAAATTTAGGAAGAACAATAACAGCCCCCCCGTTTGAAATTGTTGCGCCCATTCCAACGAGGCCGCCTGTCGCGTGATACATGGGCAGTACCATCATCATGCGGTCTTTAGACGTGGCCCGAGCGCCCACGCCCATACCGCGCATATAATTTTGAGCCCGAACATGGGTCACCTTAGCGGCTTTGGGGAGGCCCGTTGTTCCAGAGGTAAACATTTTCATACATTGATCGCCGGCTTTGATACCCTCACGCAATGTCTTTGGCGGGCGGTTCGGAACATGATCTGCTATGGCCGCATCAAAATTTTCATAACCTGCCATATCTCCGAAGGCTCCAAAGACTTTGAGGTTGAGTTTTATATCCTGTTTGGCCGTTTCAAAACTTTCAGCCATTTCATGATCAACGATTAATACCTTGGCATCGGAAATATTGAGACAATGCGCAAGGGCGGGCCCAGTGAGCTGATAATTTAAAAGCGCAGGTATAACGCCGACTTTGGTTAGGCCTAACCACAGAGGCACATATTGTGCGCGGTTTCGAACGAAGACGGCTACGGTGTCACCGGCCTTACAGCCTTCTGCCTGTACCCAAGCCGCAACTTTATTGGCGTAGATTTCCATGTCATCATAGGTCAGTTCAAGGTCGCCCTCGATAAAGGCGAGATTAGGCCCAAAAGCATCAATGCGTTTTTCTAGCTCATCCGCGATAAGCCGGTCACTTTCGGCATCAACATCCTTGACGGCGCGTAACATTCTGAGAAGGCCCGTAACGAATTTATATTCGCGTTTAATAGCGGTCAGCATCGTAAAATCATTTCCTTATTTGGCAGGACAATACTCCTGCGCCGTTCAGGGTCAATAAGCAGGCAAAGAAAAACCCCGCTTGTGGGAAGCGGGGTTAAAGTTTTGACTAACAATAGCGGGAAAGGAAGAAACCGCTACGTGGGAATATGTGTATTTTCGAAAGATCCGAAGCTACACAAGAGGCTGGGAGTAAGTTGCCTCTGCATTCGAAATAAGTGTTGCAACCCGCATGCCAGTATTTTCATGCCCTTTTAGGGCGAATCAGGCTGTAAATATCGTTTTTTGAGCGAATTTGGGACTAACTGTCTCGCTATGAAACAGATTACTGTGTTGGATAGCCAGAATAGACAGGTGTGGACAGACAGGTGCCATCACTTTGCGGCGTTGTTCCAGCTGGACATGGAGCCTGCTCCCGACTGGGGTTAGGTTGATAGGGCTCTGGCACAATAGGTGCTGGGTAACCTCGTGGCCTAGATGTTTCATGTGGACGCACGGTATTTACCTTTGAAGTCGCTTGTCTGAAACCTTCAATATAATTTGGCGGGATATAAACTGGGCGTTCATGACCCGTCCGGTCCAAAACAACAACAGTTAAGCCATCAAAGCGGGCCGCTTCAAGTCGCTCATGGGGAATATGCAGGCTTAATATTTCCTCACGCGCGCACTGAGTCGATACCTTGCGTACATTCCTGCGGCCAAACAAAGAGGCCAGCGGCCCTAGGGCTATAATGCGTGCTCCGCGAAGATTAGATCTACTTCGAGAATTTCTACTATTATTGCGGGTTTCACTTTTACGATGGCTTTGCGAATTACGCGTAGATCTTGCTTGTTTGCCAGATTTGTTTTGTGGGCTGTTTTGTGAACGATTTTGCGTTTTTTTGGACGATGATTTTCTTTGCGATACTTGGTTGCTCGAAGATTGCTTGGGCGTTGTGCGAGCTGTTGACGCATTGGTCGCTCTAATTTCGCGCCCTACACGGCGGTCTGAACGCAAACTATTTCGCCGAGATACGACGCCTTGGCTTCCAGTGTTAGGTCTAACATTTCGGCGTCTACTCGACGTGTTATTATTAGCTCCAACGGGACTGTCTGCATTGCGAGCCATGACGGCGCGGCGTTGCTCGTCTGTTAAGCGGCGACGTGGTTGGCCTTCTTCTCTGCGATTATTATTTCTAATGCGGTCATTATTGCGGCGTCTTGGTCTTGCATCGTTGCGGTTATCTCTGACGCGTTCATCTGCGTCCCTTCGGCGGTCATCTGAATTTCTGCGTCGTTCATTGGCATCTCGCCGTTCATTAGCATCTCTAAGGCGTTCTTCTAAATCTCTGCGCCGTTCATTTATACGCCGGTTTCTATTTATATCGCGCCTCAGGGTGTTAGCTCGCGTCGTAATTCCTCGATTGCCTATGAAACTTCGTCCAAGCAAACTTCCGCCTGTGTATCCAAAGGAGCTAAAGCCACCATAAGCCCGCGAGCCAAAGCCACTAAACCCACTGTAGTGCCGATAAGGACGGTAGAGGTTAGAGTGAAATGACGGCGCATAATAATCTTCATGGTAATAAACGACATCCTGAATATCTTCAGAGCATTCCAAAATACGAGAATCACGCACGGTCACAGCGGCATAATCACCAGATAAAAAGGCTGCATCGTCATATCCTCGATTGTCATAAGGGTCAGCCGAATTTGTATTATAGTAAAAGGTCAGGTCTAACACCGCTCCGCCGCGAATATCATGGCCATCTATTGTGACTGTATTATTAGCCGTCCTGAGTTGGGCCGTACCTGCTAATGTAGAATCATCTTCAAAGGGATCAAAGCTGGGAAGTATATAATCCTGCTGCCCAGTTTGCGGGTGTGTTATGACTCTAACATCCCCAGCGATTTGACGAGGCGATAGCTCAGGCAGTGTCGGTGATGAATTTGCGAAGGCCGGAGCACTAATTGCGGTTGTTATAAGAAGCGCGGCGCTTAAAATCCCGATACGAATCTTTGAAAACATAATCATAGTCACTCATAACCTAGCAAATTTGAGGCCATGCTGAAAGCTCCGTTAACATTCAGTTCATATTTGTAATAAAGCCTCCATCTAAGGCTACGCCAACCCTTAAGCAAATTGGTTGTATTGTTGAATATGTGTTAACCCTTTAATCCTTGGCAATGCCTAAATGTTCGCGTACTGTTCTCTTTATGGAATCGACACGTATTATTGGGCTCGACCCGTCATTAGTGGCTTGTGGCTGGGGCATTGTCGAGGCACAGGGGACAAAATTGCGTCATGTAGCCCACGGCGTCATTCGGCCCAATCCCAAAGCTGATCTTCATTTGCGCCTGAGAGAGTTGTTTGAAACCATAACCGATGTCATTCGTTTGCATGATCCATCAGAGGCAGGCGTCGAAGAAGCCTTTATGAATAATCAGGCAACCAATGCAGGCAGCGCGATTAAGCTTGGCCATGCGCGGGCCGCCTGCCTGCTGGCGGCAAGTATAGCGGGGCTTGGTATTGGTGAATATGCGGCGCGCGCGGTGAAAAAATCAGTTGTGGGTACAGGCAAGGCCGATAAAGCCCAAGTCGCCCATATGATGAATGTCCTCATGCCGGGCTGCGGCGTCAAAGCGGGTGATGCAGCTGACGCGCTGGCGATTGCCGTTTGTCATGCTCACCGCGTCAAAGCAGCTGGCGGACTGTATCGGAGGGTGTCATGATAGGCATGCTCACAGGGACGTGCTTGATGGCGGGGACAGGCGAGGCCATCATTGATGTCGGCGGCGTTGGGTATTTATTGCAATGCGGCTTGCGCACTCTTGGTAATCTTGGCGTTGGCGAGACCGTATGTCTGCATGTCGAAACTCACGTGCGCGAACAAGCCATTACGCTATATGGTTTCCATTCCGAGGAAGAACGCGCTTGGTTTGTGCGCCTACAAACAGTTCAAGGCGTTGGCCCCAAAGCGGCGCTCGCGATTTTAGACATTCTCACGCCGGGGCAGATTTTATCGGCAGCCAGCCTTGAAGATAAATCAGCCTTTGCGCGGGCCAAAGGTATTGGCCCAAAGTCAGCCAGCCGCATTGCGACAGAATTATCAGGCAAACCAGCGCCTGCGGGCCGTGGTTTTCAGCCTGTCTTTACCAAGCCGAGCGGCGGGATTCCCTCTGAGGCTGACCGTAATGAAGGCTTATCGGATATGCGCCTACGCAATGATGCTGTCTCGGCGCTGCAAAATCTCGGTATCGGTCAATCCGACGCCTTGCGGGCCGTCGCCTCCGCCTATAACACATTTCCTGATGATCCGCCGCTGGATGATCTGATTAAGGTGGCGCTTAAGGAATTGAGTAAATAGTGGGTGAAATAGTCTTCATTATTGGAGCAGAACTTTCGGGGAAAAGTAAAGCTTGGGAGAACGAAGGCTACGCCGGAGGCTTTGTAAATTGCGCCACATCCGCCGAAGATATTCCGAAAGCACTAAAAAAATGCAGTAAAGCACTCAACCAAGATGGATACAGTGTAGTTATTTTTGACTCTGCGTTTATTTTTAAAGAGCAAGAGTTTGAAGGTTCAGACGAAACACTTGATGCTGTTCACCGTCTGAAATCAGAAAATGATGAAGTGCAGTACGGTAATTTTCATGTATATGGGCATTAATGGATGAACAAGACCGCATAATCGGCGCAGATAGCCAAGTGGGTGATGGGCGTGATCGTGCGCTTCGGCCTCTCACCTTTGATGATTTTGTGGGTCAAAAAGCGGCGATTAAAAACCTAAAAGTTTATGTCGAGGCCGCGCGGCGGCGCGAAGAACCACTCGATCATCTGCTCCTCTCTGGCCCGCCGGGTCTAGGCAAGACAACGCTTTCACAAATTGTGGCGCGTGAATTGGGGGTCAATTTCCGCTCCACTTCCGGCCCAGTCATTTCCAAAGCAGGAGATTTGGCGGCGCTGCTCACCAATCTTGAACCGCGTGATGTACTATTTATTGATGAAATTCATCGCCTTAATCCAGTCGTCGAAGAGGTACTTTATCCGGCCATGGAAGATTTCGAACTCGACTTGATTATTGGGGAGGGGCCCGCCGCACGCTCGATTAAAATTGACCTTGCGCCCTTTACGCTCATTGGAGCGACAACGCGGGCAGGACTTCTGGCGACGCCTTTGCGGGACAGATTCGGTATTCCAGTACGGCTCGAATTTTATGACACCGAAGAGCTAACCAAAATTGTGCTGCGCGGCGCAGGCAAGCTGGATATGGATATGACGGCGGATGGCGGACGTGAAATAGCGCGGCGCGCGCGTGGAACGCCGCGTGTTGCGGGGCGTCTCTTACGCCGCGTACGAGATTTGGCTGAAGATAATGGGCATAGTACGGTGGACAAAGCGGCCGCTGATGCTGCGCTGATACGCTTAGGCGTGGATGATATAGGTCTGGATAAGCAAGATATGCGTTATCTTCATGCACTCTGCGAAATGTTTGGCGGCGGCCCTGTTGGGGCGGATACGCTCGCAGCGGCCCTGTCAGAAGCGCGCGATGCACTCGAAGATGTGATAGAGCCTTACCTCATTCAGCAAGGCTTTTTACAGCGCACACCTCGAGGCCGCGTGGCCACAGCCAGAGCCTTCGCGCATTTGGGACTGGCGGCGCCCGTTCAACCTATCGCGCCAACCTTATTTGGGGATGGGACTGATGGATAAGGCCGAGAACGTTTCTGAAATGGAACCGACAATGGGCTGCTTTAAGGGTAGGGAGCATCACTATCCGCTTCGTGTTTTTTACGAAGATACCGATTTCACTGGCATTGTATATTACGCCAATTATCTGCGGTTTTTTGAACGCGCGCGCAGTAGCTATTTCCGCCTCGTCGGCTTTTATCATGCTGATTTATGGGAGGCGGATGATCCGTTGGCGTTTGCGATTAGTAAGATAAATCTCGATTATAAAAAACCCGCCCGCGTCGATGATCACCTGACGATTGTCACGACCTATGACAAGTTCAAAGGCGCAAGGCTATGGGTGAGCCAAGCTTGCTACCGTGGGGATGAGCTCCTCGTCACCGCCATATCCGAAGCGGCCTGCATCACCCCAGATGGTCGCCCAAAGCGCGCGCCGAAATGGATGATTGAGCGGCTTAAGCCTTATTTGTTGAAGTAGGTGTCAATTTTGATTTTACCTAAGGATGTTTTTTGCGCGATTAAATATAGGGTCGCACTTTTTATCAGAGCTATAATGAAAACTATCAGTAGCACCATTGGGATAACTAATAAATTTCCTGGGATTTCTAAAGGGGACTCTATGCTTAATGCAGCAACTCTAAATGATAGCTCTTTATGTATGGTGTAGGATTCAGGCTCAAATAAATAACCTATGTAAAATAATGGAAATAATAACGCGCTGATTAAATAATCAACAATCAAAACTATTTTAAATACGCCTCGAGATGATAAATCTTTAAATTGCATTCATATATCTATAACTACCTTGTACTTTTCGTCAAATGAGAACACATGACCCAAATTCCATACACCCCCTTCGCAGAATGGACAGAACGCGCGACCGCTGATGTTCGCCGCGCGAGCCAAGCGCAATATATGCATGGCATGACCGAAATTTTGGCGGCGGAAGGGCCAATGCAAGCGCTAAATTTATTTCAGATTTATGGTAAAGCCAGCGGCGTGATGAAACTGGCCGCGCCTGTGCGTAAGCTGTGTGAACGTGCGTTACTGGCAGGAGTCAAAGCCGGAGAGATTGTGATAGAAAAGGAACACGATAGCGAGGTTGACGGCCCAGAGGACAGCGTCGGCTGGATTGTCCGTCTGCCTGATCAGCCTCGCGTTATTATCCGCGATCTGGGTCATAGGGGCTTTGCCGATATTCCGATGAGCGAGCTGGCGGCTTTAGTGCTTGAAATCCGAACGCAAGATGAATTTATGGGCCGTGAAGATATTTACCGCGCCGTGCTTGATCATTATGGCCTTCAAAAACTAACAGCCCTTGTGCGCCGCCGGTTAGATAAGGTTTTAGAGGTGTATTTCTAATGTCCCGTGACACGCTTTTCCTGCTCGCGCCTGGTTTTTTCGATAATGAGCGCAGAGAATATTGCCCTGAATGTGCCGAGATGTGGGGGCTGCTGTCTTATTTTCCTGCGATAAAGGAAAGTATGGACATTAACTATCAACCCATTGCCAAACCGCGAGCGGATATTGTGGCTTTGTTGGGGGATAAGAACCAGAACTGCCCGACTTTATTATTATCTGATGAAAGCCCGTTATATGAGAATTGCGGGATTATGCGCAAAAACGGGCATCGTTTTATCAACAATGCCCGTGATATTGGGAAATATTATGCGCAGCGTTTTGGAACGCCTTATCCGCGTGGCTCTTAGGGGGCGTTAGTAACTAACCTTCGCCTTCAATGACTTCGCCAACGCCCGGTCCAGTATCGCCAATGGTAACATCTTCGCAAATATCCAGAACTTCACGGCCTTCACTATCGACATAGAAAATTTGAGCAGGCTTAACAACAATCGTACGTTTGATTGAAGGGCCTTCTCTACCATCGACAGAGGTCGTGCTATATTGAACCTTAGTTTCTGCGGGTATTGTGACAGCTTTTAAGGATGATACGGGCGCGCAAGTTAAAACGGGAACTGGGGCTTCTATAACGATTGGTTCAGGGATAGGTTCAGGAGCCGTTGCACACGCCGCAATTGACCCAAAAAGGGTGACGGCGAATATAGGGGTGAGTTTTGACATATATGCCTCCATTTAAATCAGTCTATCTCACACTATGTCTGAATTATGTCTGAACATGTGAAAAAATGTGCCATTTATCTTAAATGACAGTCTTTAAGGGTATGGTTAAGACTTTGTTTCTAAGCTGTGATTATTAAGCCTGTAACGTTACAACCTCTTAATTAGCACTCTTGGGACGATTACCCTTAAATCGAACACAAAATAAGGCTAGTTTCGCGTCATAGGCGAATCGACCAATTGGAAGAATATATGTATTTTATTGATTTAATCATGCAGGCGACAACTTTAGAGCCTATTCACAATGGTGATTTTTCGTTTTGGTCACTCTTTGTCAGAGCGGACTGGGTTGTTAAACTTGTTATGATCATTTTGATTATAGCATCGATATGGTCGTGGGCGATCGCCGTCGATAAAGGCATAACTATGTTTTTGCTGAAGCGTCGCGCGAAATTATTTGAAGAAACATTTTGGTCTGGCAAAACACTCGATGAGCTCTCCAGAGCGATGGGGGGAGATACGCGTGATCCTATGGCACGCGTCTTTGCGGCGGCGATGCGTGAATATGATGAAAGCATGACATCTCCGCGCAATGATGCGGCTATTTTGTCAACGCGGGAACGCATAGACCGCGTTATGAACCTTGTTGTGAACCGCGAACTCTCAAAAGCTGAGCGCGGCTTATCAGTTTTGGCAACAATTGGCTCAGCGTCAGTCTTTATTGGACTATTTGGAACCGTATGGGGGATTATGAATTCCTTCCGCGCGATTGCGGCTTCGCAAAATACGAATTTATCCGTTGTGGCCCCCGGTATTGCCGAAGCGCTTTTTGCCACGGCTCTTGGGCTGATTGCCGCTATTCCTGCCGTTATATTTTATAATAAATACTCTTCTGACATTGATAAATATGCGGGACGTCTTGAAGGCTATGCTGATGAGCTCTCGGCAATTTTGTCACGTAAGATTTCGAAAGGGTAAGCTCTGTGGCCATTGGAACAGCATCAGGCGGAGGGCGGCGGAGTGGCCGCAGACGTGGGCGTAAACATCGCCTAAATGCCGAAATCAACGTCACTCCTCTGGTTGACGTCATGTTGGTGCTTTTGATTGTCTTTATGATTGCTGCGCCGCTTTTATCCGTTGGCGTACCTGTGGAACTTCCTAAAACGGATGCGAAATCACTGCCGTCACAGCAAGAACCTGTCACGATCACGGTCGATTTTGACGGTAAAATATTTATTCAAGAGGAAGAAATTACGCTCGATGAATTAGCCTCGCGTTTGGTCGCTGTTTCAGCCAATGGATATGATGAACGCATCTATTTGCGGGCCGACCAAGATAGCGATTATGGCGCTGTCATGCGGGTTATGGCGCGTGTTAATTCAGCTGGATTTTCAAACTTAGGTCTCGTTACGGACCCTATTTCACAATAAATGAACTTTGGAATTCTGATATCACTTGGCTTACATGCCACAGCGTTATTGGGCGGGTTGCTATTGTTTAAAGGGGACGTGAAACCTTTTGAAGACACCAAAATTATCCCAATTGAAATGGTTACGATTGAGGAACTCACCAACATTAAAGCCGCTATAAAACCGCCTAAGCCTGTTAAAAAACCTGAACCCGAACCTGATGTCATGACTTTAGAAACCCCCACAAAAAACGCCGAAGCCGAAGGCGAACGTCAAGAACGCGTGGAAGAGGTCGTTGAAGAACCTGTGAAAGTCGCGGAGGTCGTCCCTGACATTGTTGATGAAGTAATAAACGTGCCTGAGACTCCGGTGGAATCGGAGCCCGAAGAGCCCCAAGAGGTCGATTTAGATAGATTAGCCGGGCTTATTAATAAAATTAGAGAACAAGCCCCTGAGCGTAATCAGCAAATAACGCTACAATCTGAAAGTAATGCCTATGTTTTTGCTGATATAGCCCGTGAAGGCGTTGGCGAGGGGAGTTCTATGACCTTATCGGAGCTTAATGCTCTTCAATCGGCCATGTATAAATGCTGGTCTTTTCCAGCTGCCGCGCCAAATCCATCAGAGTTAATTGTGCCTGTTAATGTTAGCCTTTTTCCTGATGGATATGTTAATCAGGTAAAGCTTGGCAATTTTCGGCAAATCAATCATTTTCACAAATTGGCTGCGGATGAAGCCATTCGTGCAGTCAATAAGTGCCAGCCATATGATTTTTTACCTGCGGAAAAATATAGCCAATGGCGAGAGATGACTCTAAACTTTCGCCCAGATGTATAATTCGCGCGGCATGTTTCGCGTAATGCTAGAATACCAAGGACTTAAATTTTGACACGTTTGCTTGCTGCTTTTTTTATGAGTTTCATGACCGTTTTTATTACCGCGGGAATGGCTAAAGCTCAGCTCGAAATAGATATTACAAAGGGCAATATTGATCCAACGCCGATTGCTGTTCCTGATTTTTTGGCGACAGATTCTCAAAGCCGCGTGATTGGAGCAGATATAGCGAGTGTTGTGAGGGCGGATTTAGAACGTTCGGGGCTATTTAAGTCTCTTAACCCATCCAGCTTTATCGAACGGCAAACTAATATTGATTATCAGCCGACTTTTGCTGATTGGCGAGTGATTAAAGCTGACGCGCTTGTGTCAGGCCGAATTATCAGAGAAAGCGCGACGAAAATTCGGGTGGAATTTCGTCTATGGGATATTTTTGCGGGCAAACAGTTGGCTGGACTGCGTTTCGCGACGACGCCAGATAACTGGCGACGAACGGCGCATAAGGCTTCCGACGCGATCTATAAATCCTTGACTGGAGAAGATGGTTATTTCGATAGCCGTATCGTCTTTGTTGATGAAAAAGGGCCTAAGACCAATCGTAAAAAACGCCTGACAATTATGGATCAAGATGGTCACGCGCCGCAATATTTATTGGCGGGGTCAGATCTTGTTATAACACCGAGATTTTCACCTTCGGCGCAAAAAATTACATTTATGAGTTACGAAAATACTGTGCCGCAAGTCTATCTGTTAGATATCGAAACCGGTCGCCGAGAACTATTAGGAAACTTTCCGGGCATGACCTTCGCTCCGCGTTTTTCACCCGATGGCAATCAACTGATTATGTCTATGATGGAAAAGGGGAATAGCGATCTGTATAAAATGGATCTACGCTCTCGCTCGACGACACGATTAACATCTCAACCGGCTATTGATGTGTCAGGAAGTTTTTCTCCAGATGGCCGCCGCATAGTCTTTAATTCAGACCGCGGAGGATCGCCTCAGATATATACAATGGACTCGGATGGTATGAATGTGAAGCGTATTAGCTTTGGTAAGGGACGATACTCGGCTCCTGTATGGTCGCCGCGAGGAGACAAGATTGCCTTCGTTAGAAGTCGCAACGGACGATATTCAATTGGCGTTATGAATGTTGATGGCTCGAATGAAAGACAGTTGACCGAAAGCTATTTGGACGAAAGCCCGACATGGTCGCCCAATGGTCGTGTCATTTTATTCTCAAGAGAAACAAAGGGTCGAAACGGGTATAATGAAATTTGGTCTGTTGACCTGACTGGGCAAAATGTTCGGCGTATAAATACACCTGGAAAATCATCCGATCCAGCTTGGTCTCCTTTATTGCCGTAAGATTTAAGATTAGCTCAACAATGCCTAAATTCGGTCACAAAGCACATTAAACAATCTTTTGAGGACGTATTTTAGGTTATAAAGACTTATTCTGATTACCTTTTACGTAAAATGCTTGCGTAGGCTTAGGCTTCAAGCTTTATTGTCTGTGTGAGATAAAACAATAAGAGAGGTTAAAATGCTCAATAGAACAACTCTGCTAATGTCATCCTTGATGATTACACTGACTGCTTGCGCGACACAGCCCAAACCTGAACCTGTTGTACAGGCGGCAGAAACGGCGCCAGTCATTTTACAAGCACCTGTAGAGGAAGCGGCGCCTGTTATTCAACAAGCACCTGTACAGGAAGTGGCGCCTGTTGTGACCATTGACCCCAATGCACCAACGCCAGGGTCTGCTGCTGATTTTGCCTATCAAGCTGGCGGCGAACCGCGAGTCTTCTTTGGGTATGACCGTTACGATTTAAGCTCAGATGCTCGAAGTGCCCTGAAGCGTCAAGCTGATTGGCTTAACACTTATAATAATGTGACAGCGGTTATCGAAGGTAATGCAGATGAGCGCGGCACACGCGAATATAACCTCGCTTTAGCGGCGCGTCGGGCTGAGAGCATTAAGTCATATTTTGTGGCCCAAGGTATTATTCCGTCACGATTGACAACAGTTTCCTATGGCAAAGAACGCCCAATTGATGCCCGGTCAAGCGAGGCTGGATGGTCGCGTAATCGTAACGGACATACAAATGTAAACAATGGTGCTGTTGGTTAGAATTTTAACAGCCTTTTAATACGACTTGCCATAATTTGGCTTTATAGTCAGGTCAGTTTCTGGCCTGACTTTTTTAATGGACCAACTTTATGTTTGATGGGTAATCATTCGTCAGATATTGTGTGAAAGGATCGACTATGCGTAGATTTATCGCTGCCTTATTAGTTTCAACTTCATTATGCGCAGCGCCTGCTTATGCGCAAAGTAAAAAAGAATTGGCCGCAGTTGATGCCCAATTGGCGCAACGTCTGACAACTCTGGAAAGCCGAATGCTGACGGGCGACCCTGCTGCTGAGCGGTTAATGCAACGCATGGACTCGCTAGAAAAATCGCAACGCACCCTGACGGGCGAGGTCGAAACATTACGCTATGAACGCGAAACTCTATTAAAGCAGGTCGAAGCCATGGCCACGGAAATTCAAACAAAGCAAGCTTTGATTGATCGTATGAAAATTCATTTGGATGCGGTGGATTTAGTGTCGTCTGAAACGAGGTCTTCAAACATCGTGCAATCTGATCCTTATGCGCCTAGAACTTATGGACAAGATCAGAGTTATTCTGGTGGTTCAATTATTCAATCTGCGCCTTCTACTTCACCAACATACTCAGATCCAACTTACAACCCAAATCAGTTATCAGAAATTCCAAGCGCCCCTATTTTTAAAGAACGAACTATTGGCGTTCAGGAGGCTTACCAAACTCAGCAGAGCTATGAAAATGATGTGACGCAACTGGGTCAATCTGGTCAAACAAAGCTTGCCGAAGGTGATTTCGTAGGCGCGCAAACTGCATTTAAACAATATTTGGAATTTAATCCTGATGCGGCAGATAAAGACGTCATAAATTTCTGGCTTGGAGAGAGCTATTTTGTTCGCGGCGGTTATGCGGATGCTGCAGATGCTTATATTACCTCTATGCGTGAGAATCCTAAGGGAGATAAAGCGCCAGATGCTATGGTGCGCCTAGCCGCAACCCTAAGAGAACTTGGCAATAAGGCTGAAGCCTGCCAGACATTGGCAACCTTTCCAGACCAGTTTCCTAATGCCTCTTCCGGCACCAAGGAAAAAGCTAGAGTCGAAGCCGCTCGCACTGGATGTTAAGAACGGGTTGCTAGAAGACTGGATAGCCCCAGTAGAAACTGCTAGTCGGCGTCATGCTTGCCGAACATTTGATAACCAAATTAGCAGAGTTAATCGCTAATCCTAAAGATAAGTTTGCAATAGCTTTTTCTGGAGGTGGAGACAGTACGGCTTTAGTTCATGCCTTGAAAGGTCATCCGCAACACGGCCCCGTCTTTATTGTCGACCATGCCTTGCGGGCTGGGTCAAATGATGAAGCAAAATCGGCAAAAGCCTTTGCGCAAAAATGCGGGTATAAAGCGCAAATTTTTACATGGCAAAACAACTTGCCCAAAACTGGATTACAAGAAAAAGCCCGGCGTGCGCGCTATGGATTAATGGGACAGGCCTGCCGCCTGCAGGGCATTAAATATCTACTGACGGCCCATAACCGGGATGATCAGGCGGAAACACTTTTAATGCGCTATGATAAAAAGACCGATTGGCGTGGAGCAACCGGCATGTCGCCAATGCGTTATGGTGCAGTGTGGCCAGAGCTGGCAGAGGTTACTATTTGCCGTCCACTCTTAGATATTTCGCGGCAAGAGCTAAGAGATTATAATAGAGCCCAAGGCCTCAGCTGGGTTGATGATCCGAGTAATGAAAATCGAGAATTTAACCGTATTCAAGCGCGTGATTATTTAACGATGCGCTTAAGCTTAAAAGATGATTTTGTTACAACGGCTAAAGATTTGTCATTGGGTTTACAGGTTGAACGGAAGAGATATCTTGCTGAGTTGAAGAACGTTCAATTTGGAAAATCAGGCGAGATAACATTATCCGCTTTCCCGTCTGCTGAGTTTATGAGCCGAGCTACTCGCTGCGTCGGAGGCCGTGGAGGCTCGATTAATCGTCAAAAATTTGTACGGCTCTACCAAAAGCTGAAATCAGAAGAGATAAATCAATTTACATATTTAGGCGCGCAGGTCGTTAGAGATGGCGGCAAAATTATCCTGAGCCGCGATATCGTCGCGGTGACAGGCCGTAGTGATAAAAATATATCGCCTCAAGCAAAATCAATGCCTCTTACCCCCATTCCACAGCTTTGGGATGGTCGGTTTCTCATCTCTTCCAAAGGAGAGGGATATGTTACATGTCCCAATTATAATCTAAAATTTCCGCGCTCGAAGACCCTCAAAAACAGCCTTGCCAGCACGCATAAATCAGCTAGACCGACAACCCCTGTTATTACCTATCAAAATATGGCCTATGCGGTTGAAGAGCTGGATGATGTTGATGTGAAATGCCTGATTCAACCAAGACTGACTGCGACGCTTTGAACCAAAACAGAATAAATCCTGAAATCCTATGTAAAATAACCGTTATAGGTTCTTTATTTTAACTTTATAATGCCTATGTGTTATAGAACTCTAAGTAGACAAAATTGGTGAGCCGTCATGGACAATAAATCAATGCGTAATTTCGCTGTTTGGGCGCTAATAATTACGCTCTTCCTCGTGATGATTTCAGTATCGCAAAATTCACTGCAGGCCTCATCAATACCGACTGAATATACCTATTCAGAGCTTACGAAAAAAGCGGCGGCTGGCGAAATTCAGTCTGCGACTATTGACGATACAGAAGGTAAAATCACGGGCGAAACTACTGAAGACAAGCCATTCGAAGTTAATGGGCCTATCTATCAAAGTGAAAAAACGATTGAAATGTTCCAAGAGAACAATGTTCCTTTTGCGTTCAAAGAGGTAAAACGGACAAGCACGTTAATGGCGGTTCTTATTAATGCATTGCCTTTATTACTGATTGTCGGCTTATCCATCATGTTTTTCCGGTCCATGCAGAGCGGCGGACGTGGCGGCGCGATGAGCTTTGGTAAATCCCGCGCTAAAATGCTGACGGAAAATACCAAACGCGTGACCTTCGAAGACGTTGCGGGCGTTGAAAGCGCTAAAGAAGACCTCAAAGAAGTTGTTGAGTTCCTCCAAGACCCGGGCCGTTTCACACGTCTTGGCGCGCGAATTCCGACAGGTGCCTTATTAGTAGGCCCTCCCGGAACAGGTAAAACGCTTTTAGCCCGCGCTGTGGCGGGTGAAGCCGGTGTTCCTTTCTTTACAATCTCAGGCTCTGACTTCGTTGAAATGTTTGTCGGTGTTGGTGCGTCTCGCGTACGGGATATGTTTGCTGATGCCCGTAAGAATGCGCCATGTATTATCTTTATTGACGAGATTGATGCTGTAGGACGTCACCGCGGCGTCGGCACCTCTGGCGGACATGAAGAACGCGAACAAACCTTGAACCAGCTCCTCGTTGAAATGGATGGTTTTGAAGGTGATGAAGGTATTATTATCATCGCGGCAACCAACCGTCCTGACGTGCTTGATAAAGCGCTATTACGTCCGGGCCGTTTTGACCGTCAAATCGAAGTGCCTTATCCGGACATTCAGGGCCGTGAGAAAATTCTCGAAGTCCACATGAAGGGTAAGCCTATAGCGGCTGAGCTTGATGTGAAATATATCGCACGCGGTACGCCCGGTTTTTCTGGCGCGGATTTGATGAACCTTGTAAATGAAGCAGCACTCTTATCAGCGCGCCGAAACAAGCTGAAAATCACCATGCGCGAATTTGAAGATGCGCGCGATAAAGTCATGATGGGCGCGGAGCGCCGCACACTTGCTATGACCGATGAAGAAAAAGAAATGACCGCCTATCACGAAGCGGGTCACGCTATTGTCGGCTTAAATATGCCAGGGAGCCTGCCGATCCACAAAGCCACAATTATCCCGCGTGGACGAGCTTTGGGGATGGTGCAATATATGCCAGAGCGTGATCAAATTTCGCAATCTCGCCAAGAAATGATTGCCCGCATGGCGATGGCAATGGGCGGACGCGCCGCCGAAGAAATTCATTTTGGTTATGATAAAGTTTCATCGGGCGCGAGTTCTGATATTGAACAAGTTACCCGTATCGCGACAGCTATGGTCACAGAATGGGGACTCTCAGATGCTGTTGGGCCGATTGCTTATAAAAATACGGACCAGCAAAGTTTTCATCCGGGAATTGGGCGCGGCTCATCTATCTCACCTGAGACAGCGAGCTTAATCGAATCTGAAATTAAACGCATCATCACAGAAGCGCATGAAACAGCGACCAAAATTCTGAAAAAGAAAAAGAAAAATTGGGTCACGCTAGCCGAAGCTTTACTGGAATATGAAACACTTTCAGGAGATGAAATTACGGTGCTGTTATCAGACGGAATTAAACCCAAGCGTCCTGATGGGACAAAGGGCTCAAAGCCGGCCGTCTCTGCTGTGCCAACCACGCGAAAAAAACCGCTCGGCGGGGCTCAGCCTGAAGCTTAGTGAACCGAGAAGTAAATCCACACTCTCATTATTCTTCGAGACGCGAAAAACTTCTTGAAAGTTTATTTGCTGGGGAAGTTTTGCGAGAGTTATGGCGGCGCAAGATTTATGAGGTTGATTTACTTCACAGTGATATAGATGCATCTGGTTATGACTTAGTTTTAGAGCTTCAAAAGGGTGTGCGTCATATACAATTAAAGGCATCCACAAAACGCAAGTTGGTTGTCGCGAATGCCAAAATTTCAGATAGACCTAGCGGATGTATTGTGGTGATGGTTGTTTCAGAAGATACATTAGATTTCACAGAATTTTTGTGGTTTGGAAATGAGTTATCTAAACCATGTGCTGACATTCGAACATTTCCTAAGGCCCGACATACTAAAGGTGACTCAACTGGGGTTAAGGCAAAAAGACAAGACACATATAAAGTTTCAGTTGGTAAGTTTGAACGTGTAAGTAATTTCGTATCTCTAGTGGATAAGTTGATTACATAATGCAATTCAAACGACCAAAAGTCATGGGCATCTTGAATGTGACGCCAGATAGTTTTTCTGATGGCGGGCGGTATGACAGCTTAGACGCCGCCGTACAGCAAGCTTTAGACTTGATCGACCAAGGCGCGGATATTATTGACATTGGCGGTGAAAGCACGCGCCCCGGCGCTGAGACAATCAGCATCAAAGAAGAAGTACGCCGCACTGTCCCTGTTATCATTGAGCTGCGCGACGCCTCGCGTGATTTCGAGGTTGGCCCTGTTATTTCTATTGATACGCGTAAACCCGAAGTCGCCGAGGCGGCTGTTCTGGCGGGCGCGGATATTTGGAATGATGTCTCGGCGCTCACTTTCGATAAACGTTCGGAAGGCGTCGCCGCAGAACTATCCTGTCCGCTTATCTTGATGCATGCTCAAGGTAACCCTGAAAATATGCAGGATAATCCCCATTATGATAGTACAGTTTTCGAGGTCAAAGACTGGCTTGCCAAACGTCTTGATGCTTGTGAGTTTGCGGGCATAGACAGCGCCAATATTACGCTCGACCCTGGTATTGGCTTTGGTAAGCGCCATGAAGATAATCTCGCTATTTTGGGTCAACTAACCAGCTTTAAAGAACTAGGCTGTCCACTCCTGATGGGGGCGTCGCGTAAATCCTTCATAGGCCGTATAGATGGCAGCACATCCGATGACCGCATAGGCGGGAGCCTCGCCGCCGCGCTCTGGTCAACCTCTAACGGCGCTGATATACTCCGCGTTCACGACGTAAGCGAAACCGTACAAGCGCTCAAGGTTTGGGAGGCGATGGCGAATGGATGATCATTTCAAAAAATGGGAAGAAGTGTTTTCTGTAAACGATAAACCAGCATCGATATATTCCCACCAGCTTGATGAAATAAATAAAGTAAATGATAATGTAGATATTTTTGTCGATTATAATGGGGTTACATTTTCTGGAATTGTTACCACGCCTAAATGGATAGAAGACTATCTACTATGTAATAGCATGGAAGACGTAGGTTATTATTGTCATCACGAGTTGATTCTTCCCAATTTATCAAAGCAAACAATTGTTGAAGCTATTAGAATTCTCATAGAGAGAGATGAACTTCGACGTGCATTTATTCCAAGTGATGAAGATGACTGAAATAAACACTCCCCGCGTTCT
Source organism: uncultured Hellea sp. (assembly GCA_964472905.1). Classification (GTDB taxonomy): domain Bacteria; phylum Pseudomonadota; class Alphaproteobacteria; order Caulobacterales; family Maricaulaceae; genus Hellea. The sequence goes on from CAYYMI010000019.1 coordinate 37,584, forward strand.
TATCATAGCAGGCTCCGACTCTTCCGGCGGAGCTGGCATACAGGCTGATATCAAAACCTGCGCGGCTTTTGGCGCTTATACAGCGACGGCGATTACAGCGGTCACGGCTCAAAATACGTTAGGCGTACAGCAGGTGGAATATATGCCGCCTGAGTTAGTGCGTGCGCAAATCCGCTCTGTCATCTCAGACATAGGCGCAGATGTCGTCAAAATCGGCATGCTGGGCACCAAAGAAATTATCGAGGTCGTGGCCGAAGAAATAGAGCCGCTCGACGCCTTTATCATTCTCGACCCCGTCGCGGTGGCGACATCAGGTGACGCGCTCCTCAAGGATGACGCTCTGTCCGCGCTTAAAGACACGCTTCTCCCGCTTGCCGATTTGGTCACGCCCAATGTCCCCGAAGCTGAACTTTTGACGGGTCTTAAGATCAAAGACGTAGATGATCTCACCCCCGCAGGGGACGCGCTGCTCAAGATGAACGTCTATGCCGCGTTGATGAAAGGCGGGCATTTGGAGGGCAAATCCGTTGTCGATGTGTTAGTGAGCGAAGAAGGTGCCAACATCATGTCAGGCCCGCGTATCCACTCGCGTCATACGCACGGCACAGGTTGCACTCTGGCCAGCGCCATTGCGGCCAATATGGCCCTCGGCGCGCCGCTCGAAGAAGCCGTGATGAGCGCACGAGAATTTGTCTATCAAGCCATAAAAACCGCGCCAAAATTAGGGCAGGGTAATGGCCCGCTTAATCATGGGCTGGTGAGTAAGGATGAAGACGAAGATGAGACGCCGCTAGACACAGGCAATAATCCCTTCGCCGCGCTTAAGGACATGACTTGATAATTGCGGAAACGGACAGACTTATCCTTCGGGCATGGCAGGAAAGTGACAAAGAGCCATTTGCCGCGATGAACGCAGACCCAATGGTCATGAGATATTTGGGCCCGCCTCTCTCGCGAGAGCAAAGCGATGAGGCTATAGCCAATCAATCTAAGCTTATGGATAAAGGTGAGCCTGCCTTTTGGGCCGTGGAGCGCAGGCAAGATAATCACTTCATGGGCTGTATCGGTGTGAAGCATGTGAATTTCGATGTCTCATTTGCGCCGTGCTACGAGATAGGCTGGCGTCTAGGAGTCAATTATTGGGGGCAGGGCTATGCAACTGAAGGCGCTACGGCTGCGCTAGCCGCTGCATTTGCGAATTGGACTATGCCGTCAATTTTCTCTTTTACGGTTCATGCAAATACCAAGTCTCAATCAGTGATGGAGCGCATTGGTATGGAGCGTGTTATGGATGGGGATTTCGAACATCCAAATTTAGCCAAAGATGATCCGCTATCCAAACATGTCTTATACAGCGTAGATCGAGCATCTGTCATGGAACTTTAGCTATTTTTCTAGGACTTGCTCTCGTAGCACAAATTTTTGGATTTTCCCTGTGGAGGTTCTTGGAATTTCGGCGAAGATAAATTGACTTGGAACTTTGAAACCCGCCAGTAAGTCTTTGCACCATAGCCGTAGCTCTTCGGCGCTTACCTTTTTATCCTCGGCCAATTCGATAAAAGCACAAGGGGTTTCGCCCCATTTATCGTGAGGCATAGCGACGACGGCCGCGACTGAAACGGCGGGATGACGATATAGCGCCTCTTCGTGGAGGCTGACTTGGCGGGGGTTGAAGTAAGATTTCCTGATGGCTAGGCTTGGGATGGAAAAGGATATTATGGATATCGTAATGCCCCAATAATTTTGTAATCATAGTTTTACAATCACAGAGAACAGTTTTTTGATCACCAAACGGCCAGACTTATCCTTCTGGCATTGTACTTGCTTTTGTTATAAATAACTTACAACTTCATATTCCAATCCATTTTCATCATGAAAATAAAAACGTCGTCCCGGTTCATAATCCCCGTGATTATGGGGTTTATATCCTGCCGCGATGACTTTGGCTTCCACAGCGTCTAAATCTTCTACTGTCATGGCGATATGATTTAACTCAGAATATGCTGAAGAGCTCGAACGTATTTTATCGGCGGACGTATTGTTGGTATAAAGCGCTATGTAACTATCCTTACTGCCGATATGAACGGTATGCCCGTTATCCATAGATGAACCTGACCAGCGAATGTGCCAGTCAAATATCTTACAAAACTTGGCGGCATAGCTATCCGGATCAAGAACTGTGATATTTATATGTTCTAAAATTGCAGGGCTCATAATCGTCTCCTTGATGAATTGCATAATTTATATTCTTAAGCTACGACCTCAAGTTAAGTTGAGGTCAAGAGAAAATTCCAAGAAAGTTGAGTAATCATGAGGCAAGCAAAAAAAGGAATTTTAATCGGCAAAGTTGCAGCAAGAACGGGCGTGTCGGTCTCCGCCATTCGTTTTTATGAGGAGGTTGGATTAGTGAGCGCGGGCCGTAATACAGGGGGGCAACGCGTGTTTGAAGCTGCTGATATTCGCCGTATATCCTTTATTATTATCTCACAAAAATTAGGTTTTACGCTCAAAGATATCAAAGCGCAGCTTAACCTGCTCCCGAATAAACGCACGCCAACGCTCAAAGGCTGGGAAAAAATCAGTCAAAGCTTCAGCGTTGATATTGATAATCGCATTGCGGCGTTGACACGCCTGCGTGAAAAACTAACGGGCTGTATCGGCTGTGGGTGTTTATCACTGCAAAAATGTGCACTTTATAATGAGAATGACGTAGCTGCAGAGCAGGGCACCGGGCCGCGCTATTTGATGGAGGAGGGTGTCTGATCTTACAGGGTCAACCAATTCAGTGATAGTCTCATGGCGACATAGAGAATTAATATCGCGGTGAGGCGTTTGATCCATATGTCTGAGAGTTTAAAAATGCCGATGTGGTTACCGATAAATCCGCCGAGAAATACGGCAGGAAGTAAGGGCCAATAAGGTAGAGCCATTTCAAGCTCTTCCATGTGGGCGAGTTTCTGGCTTTGACCAATGAGCCCTGCAATCGAGTTGACAAGAATAAAAAAACTACACGCTGCGGCGATGGCTTTCCCATTCCCCCAGCGCATGAAGTGCAGAATAGGAGCGAGGAATATACCGCCGCCTATGCCGACAAGCCCCGCATAAAATCCGACGCCGCCGCCAATAAGAGCGGTGGAAATGGCCTTTATATTTGGTGTAGATATGACCTGTTCTTTGTTAGCCATGAATGTCCCGAAAAGAAGACGAATGCCCGCAAATATGAGAGCAAGAGCCAAAAGGCCTATAAATAGCTTTCGTGGTATAGGCAGGCTGCCGCCAAACCAAGCCATGGGCACAGATAAAATTATCAACGGGATATAACGTTTAAAGGTCAGCAATTTTGCGCGGTAATATCGAACGACATTACCGCTAACGACAATAATGTTGCAGGCGAGGGCAATGAGGGGCTGCACGAGGGTATCCGTGCCCGCCATAACCAATAAAGCATTATAGGTCGAGCCGCCCCCAAAGCCGACACTCGCATAAAGAGCTGCGGTTATAAAAAACAGGATGATGAGAGTAAGTTTCATTCAAACGCTTAATAACTTTTCTTGTTACGCCCGACAAAGATAAAATTAAATCTCATAGAGATTTTACGGTGTAAAGAACGCGCTTGGTAGGAAAACAATGTTCCTGATAAGGGTAGCTAAGTTTTACGGGAAGTGAGGATTAGTGAAAGTCATAATTTCGGGAGGCGGAATTGGTGGGCTTACGGCCGCTTTATGCTTCATTCATCACGGGCATGAGGTGACAGTATTGGAGCGGGCTGCAGAGCTCGGTGAGGTCGGGGCCGGCATTCAAGTTTCGCCCAATGCTATGAAAGTTTTCGAGGCCTTAGGGATGAGTAATGCTCTGGCGGCAAATGCATTTCGTCCTGAGAGTATCGAGACCCGCATGGGTATTTCTGGCCGCTATATTTTCAAAATCCCTTTGGCGGACAGAGCGATTAAAAATTGGGGATCACCCTATCTTCACATTTATCGGCCCGATTATATTGAAGCTCTTTTAAAGGCTGTAAAAAATAAGGGTGAGGATATTGTCCGGTTAAATCATGAGGTTACGGGGTACGAGCAAACAGGTGATGGCATCATTGCTAAGCTAACGAATGGTAGACAGGTTTTGGGTGAAGTTCTTATTGGCGCAGACGGCATACATTCACCGACGCGCACCCAAATGCTAGGCGTTGAAAAACCCCAATTTACGGGCAATGTAGCATGGCGGGCCGTTGTGCCCATAGAAAAATTGGGTGAAGATATACCCAATCCAACGGCTTGCGCTTGGATGGGCCCGGGACGCCATTGTGTGACCTATCGTCTGCGGGGCGGTAAACTCGCTAATCTTGTGGCTGTTGTTGAACGTGATGATTGGACAAAAGAATCGTGGACTGAAAAAGGTACGAAGGAAGAGGCTTTGGCCGATTTCAAAGGATGGAACTCCACAATCATCAATATTATCAAAAATGCGCAGACTTTATATCGATGGGCGCTCTTTGATCGTCCATCTCTTGAACGCTGGGTTGATGGCCGTGTCGCTCTCTTGGGGGATGCGGCACACCCTATGTTACCCTTTATGGCGCAAGGGGCCGCTATGGCGGTTGAAGATGCATGGGTCGTAGCCAAAACTCTTTCAGAACCAAATGTCAAAATCGAAGAAGCGCTAAAGACCTATCAGCATCTTCGATATGACCGAGCTTCACATGTTCAAGCTGGCTCAAGAGGTAATGCTAAGACATTTCATCAATCATCGCGATTGGGACAAATCAAAACTTATGGCCCTATGTGGTTAGCTGGGAAAATTGCACCAGCCGCGATACATAAAAGACAGAATTACCTTTATGGTCATGATGTAACCCAATTATAGGACTGCAAATACGATCATGTGAAGTTGGCTTTGAGAGGCTACAAAATAAATCTGATCAATTCTGGTGCGGGCGACCGGAATTGATATGGTATAAATGCGCAATAATATCAATAACTTAAAATATTTATGAGTGTGACTTGATACAGTATTTGATACACCGTCGTAAAATAAAGACATTTCACTTTTTATATGGCCATAGATTATCGTTAGGTCTGCGTCTTAAAAGCCCAATAGTGTTTAAAAACTCTTGGATTATTTTGGTCACTTGGTTCGGTCACGGCTTTTGTGCCGTTATTTTCTGTTTCTGTGTTTAAGCAGGGCGCATAGTCGGTCTGTTGAGTGTTTGGGCATATCGGGTGAGCTTTGGTAAGTTTTGAACGGTTGCCGCGAGAAGGAACTCATCATGTGCACCAGTAGGTCCGCGCAGTCTAAGACGTCGGAAGCCAAGTACAGCATTTGTGATGAGCGAAAGCCATTTCGACCTTCTTCCTGTCGTGTTTTGACTGTTCGTACTCGGGTGGTTCTCTGAAACGTCGGACTTCATGCGTACATGTTCATAGATTGAACGACCAAACTTTTGAATGGCGATGTCGGGCAGCACTTATCTTTTAAAGCGCAAGGATCACAATCCGTATTCCTAGATCGGTAGAGGCGTTTCTTGTCTTTGGTGATACCGCTTCGCGGGGTTTTATAATTGCGCCAGAACTGCCTGAGCTCCTTGCCCCCACGGACAGGTAAACACATCCTTGGCTTTGTCATATGTAAGTCCTTTTGCGTTGAAGCTTTTGCTCCGACGTCCTGGTGTCTCCAGCAATGTCACATGCGGGGCGATCTTTTTATCATCCACCATCCAGCCTAGAAGCTCAGCTGCAAAAAATAATGAAACAGAAACAGGCTAATTACGCCTAGGAGTTTTTCAACAGTATTGAACAATTTTAAGACGATGCCGTTTCTTCTCAAATGGGGCATACTGGGTCTTAGTCATAGCGTAAATTCATCGCGTAATTTTATAACATTTTTGTTTACCCATTAGAGATTATAAAATATAGGCCTTCAGATGAGGGTATCAGCAAGACATATATGGATTGGATTCTGTATGGTTGTCATACAGGCGTTTTTGCTTGTGCAATTTTCGTCGGCTAAGCATATTCATGCCGATAAACACGAGCACGCGCACGCGCAAGAGCATGACCACGAGCCAGAGCATGAGCAAGCTTCATGCGCCTATTGCCTGGTTACGACAGACGAAGATGACGACAATGTAGAGATAGATCTAGACGGTTCTAACCCGATAGCTGTCACAAATGATTTTAGCGCCGATAGCTTCTCTCAGACCAATGTATATGCGTCTCAAGCATCGTCGACGCAGTCCCTTAAGCTATTTGCGCGCTCCGTCAGGGCACCGCCTCTCACTTAACTCACTTATCAAGACCGCGCACAATCGC
>CAYYMI010000020.1:0-42030 GCA_964472905.1 uncultured Hellea sp.
AAGGCATGCTGAAACGTCAAAAAGAACTTGCAAAAAGGGAGCCATCCACACAAGATACTGAGCTAAGTTCCGCTTTTGCCTTCAAAGCGGTCGTTAAGCTCATTTTTAGTTTAACAGTTTTTTGATGTCTTATGTAAGGATACCTTAAACTAAATGAAAACAGATTGGACGTAACGATGAAGCCCTTCAGCATTAAGACTATGACATGTGGGATCATTTTATCAGCTTTGCTTTGCGCATGTTCTAAACAGGTTGATTCTGCCCCGTCCAATAATTCACAAGACACATATTATAACATTCGGAAATCTCTGGCCGCATATAACATAGAATCGGCAGCACAGTTGACGACAGATCCTCAAAAGGCATTTGCCCAATGGAAGGCCTATTCGGATAGGGTTGGAAAAGATGTTTTTATGCAGAAGATGCAAAATACAGTTGATCAAATAAAGTTTCATTCCATCCGAGACCAGGATGAATATTCCATGATTCTGATTGATTTACCCGACAACCCCTATTCCAGTGTTGCGGCGCAGTTTTACATCAAGACTGACACTGGACAATATCTAGAACTCGTCGATTCAACATCCGATATTTCATGTCCTTTATTGCGTCATTTTTACGATGCTAAGGGCGAAAAGGATGCAAAATTTAGTTGCCGTAAGTCAGGTGATTGAAAACGTTGATTAGATTTAAAAAACAGCGATTCAAATACTTTTAAAAGATTTAAACCTTACTGACTGGCGGGTGTGGTGACCGTAATCCCGTCAAGGTCATCGCTCATCAGGATTTGACAGGACAAGCGTGAATTGTCTTTTACCTCTTCGGCAAAGTCGAGCATGCTATCTTCCATATCGTCTTTATCTTTAAGCTTAGACATCCAATCGGCAGCAACATAGACGTGACATGTCGCGCAGGCACACGCGCCTCCGCAATCCGCGTCAATGCCGGGAATCATATTTTGAACGGCCGCTTCCATCACGGAGGTTCCGTTTTTGGTTTCCACCTCACGCGATGTTCCATCTGCGTCGATAAATGTGATTTTTGGCATGAGACCGTCCTGTGTTTATTCGCCTGTAGCTGTTGCAAATGCTATGTAAGGGCTTGCGATGATTTTGCAAGCGCGTATCAATGCCGCATGCAGTCGATTATTCTTCCTGATGAAAGCGCCACACTCGCCCTTGGCAAGTCATTGATCGGCCATTTATCCGCAGGTAGCGTCGTGGCTTTGACAGGCGAGCTTGGCGCCGGCAAGACCACCTTGGTGCGCGGTATGCTGCGCGCTGTCTTGGGTGATATTGAGGTGCCGTCCCCAACCTTTACCCTCGTGCAGACCTATGAGCTGCCGGATTACGAAATTTGGCATTGCGATATGTACCGCCTCGAGCGTCCCGAAGATGGCTATGAGCTGGGCTTACTCGACGCCTTTGAAGAGGCGCTTTGCTTGATTGAATGGCCTGATAAAATCGCCCCATTGCTCCCGAAGGATATTTTGGAAGTTGATATCGGGTTTGATGGCGAGGGACGCGTGGCCAGATTAACGGGATTTGGAGATATTGATTTTGGATAAGCGCGAAGTCGAGATCAGGTCATTTTTAAAGGCCGCGGCATGGGATAAGGCAGACCGCGCCCCCGTTCCGGGAGATGCGTCTTCGCGCCGATATGAGCGCTTGTCACTGGGCGATAAACAGGCGGTTTTGATGGATAGTCCTGTTGGGGCCGAAACGCCGAGCGAACCTGAAGGCGCAAGCCTGACCGACCGCAAGGCTTTGGGCTATAATGCGCTCGCGCGCATAGCGGGGAACAATCCCGAAGCTTTTGCTTGTATTTCCAATGAGCTGACAAAGCGCGGGTTTTCCGCGCCGACCATATTGGCGGCTGACCTTGATAAGGGCTTTATGCTACTCGAAGATTTAGGGGATAATCTTTATGCACGGGTGATAGAAAATGATGCGTCACAGGAACGACAGCTTTATGAGGCCGCGATTGATACGCTGGCGGCGATATACCGCTCGACCTTCCCGCCTACCGCTGAGTTTGGCGGGAAAACATGGCGTCTCAGAGATTATGATAGCGCCGCATTATTAGCCGAAGCTAATTTATTTCTTGATTGGTATGCCAAAGATTTTGGCCGAGATATTCAAGGCAAGACGCGCGCAGACTGGAACGACATTTGGGCTGAGCTGTTTAAATCCTTAGACGCTCACGCCTCTGGCTTGGCCCTGCGCGACTTTCATGCTGAAAATATTTTCTGGCTCCCCGAGCGTCAAGCGACCGAGCGTGTGGGGCTCATTGACTTTCAAGACGGACTATTCGTACATCCTGCCTATGACCTTGTCAGCCTCATCGAAGATGCACGGCGGGATGTATCGCCCGATCTGGCGAAACCTTTGATGAAACGATTTTGCCAAAAAGCAGGCCTGAAATATGGTTCAAAATTTAAAACGGCCTATGCCGTGATGGGCGCGCAGCGCAACGCTAAAATTCTCGGTATATTTGTGCGTCTGGCCGAGCGAGATGAGAAGCCGCATTATCGGGATTTGATCCCGCGCGTGGCGGTGCATTTTCAAAATAACCTTGAGGATCCAAAATGTGCTCGCCTTAAGGCGTGGGTATCCACGCATGTCCCAGAGGCGCTCTCATGATAAAACAGAGCATGATTAAAACGGCGATGGTAATGGCGGCAGGGCATGGCACGCGTATGCGGCCTCTGACTAATGATCGCTCTAAAGCCATGGTGGAGGTGAATGGCCGCCCGTTAATAGATCATATGCTGGCTCGTCTGTCAGATATTGGCATCGAGCGGGCTATCGTCAATGTTCACGCCCATGCTGACCATCTTGAGGCGCATCTGAAAGCGCGCAGACAAGGCCCTGAAATTATTATCTCAGATGAAAGAGAGGCCCTGCTAGAAACGGGCGGCGGCGTTGTGAAAGCTCTGCCGCTTTTGGGCCACGCGCCGATTTTAATCTGCAATATTGATGCAATTTGGCTGCCTTTTGAGCCCGTGCTGGAACACCTCATATCTCATTGGAATCCGGCTAAAATGGATGAGCTTTTGCTTTGCGCGCGGGCTGTGTGGTCACTCGGCTATGCCGGCAAAGGTGATTTTGATATTCACAAAGATGGGCGGATGACGCGGCGCACTGGCGCGAGCGCGGATCATGTCTATGCAGGGGTTCAAATTTTCAAACCGTCTCTGGCGAAACCGTTCAAGCTTGAAGCCTTCTCGCGCAATAAAATTTGGGATGAAAGCCTGGAGCGGAAAAAACTATTTGGGACGCAGCTACCGGGCTATTGGATGCATGTTGGTGACCCTCGCGCTGTGACGGCGGCTGAAGCCGTCTTGGAGCAGTCGCGTATTTTAGGCGCAGATGTCTTAGGTCCAGATGCCTAAACCTCATGTTTATAACATGCCTTCGGGGGCGGCTTTCCTGCCGTGTCTGGCGACGGGTTTAAGAGAGATCTATGGCGAACGCCTGCAAGAGGCTTTAATCTTGCTACCAACGCGCCGGGCTGTGCGCGCACTCGGTAATGCGTTTGTCGGGGATAAGGGGGCCAGCCTGCTGCCGCGTATGCGTCCGCTTGCCGATATAAATCCCGAAGAGCCGCCCTTTGAACCTGGTGAATTGGCGGGCCTCGTGCGGCCAAGTATTGATCCCATGCAAAGACGCTTTGAAATAGCACAGCTAGTGTTTCATGCTCATCAAAGAACATCTGATCTGCCGCTGGACGCGGCGGGCGCTCTGGCCTTGGCCGATCCGCTCATTTCTATTCTTGATGATGCGGATATGGAAAAAGCTGATTTATCCCGTATTTCCGAATTGGACGAAATTCAGAAATTTGCCGCCAAACATTTCCAAAACGCGATAGAGCTTTATAAAATTGTGCAGGAATTTTGGCCCAAGCGCCTCAAAGAAATTGGCCTCATGCAACCCTTTGAACGCCGCGTTGCTTTGCTTGACGCGCTGACAGAAATTTGGACAAAAGATCCACCGAAATATCCGGTCATCATTGCGGGTTCGACGGGGACATTAGGCGCGTCTGCACAGCTTATGCGCTGTGTGGCTCATATGGATGAAGGGATGGTTATCCTCCCGGGTCTTGAAAATTTGAAAACAATATCTTGGGATAAAATTGGCCCCCAACATCCTCAAAACTCTCTTAAAAAACTCATTACTACAATTGGAATTGAGAGGGCCGATATAGATATCTGGCCGACGGCAAAGGTCACGCAGACGCAAATGGCCCGCCGCCAGATTATTTCAGAAGCTATGGTTCCCGTTCAAGATACGGGAGATTGGCCGGACAGAATTGCGGCTATCCGAAATGGTGCCGCTAAAGGCTCAAAGCCCTTTGAGGACGCCATAAAAGGGCTTTCTCTCATCGAGGCAGAAAATGATGAGGAAGAAGCGCTCAGTATTGCGCTCATCATGCGAGAGATTTTGGAAACACCCGATAAAACGGCCGCTTTAATTACACCTGATCCTGCCTTGGCGCGGCGCGTTAAAGCGCGCCTCAGACGCTGGAATGTCGAGGTTGACTATTCGCAAGGCGAACCGCTGGAGGAAACCCAATTAGGCGCGTTTCTCTCAGCCATACTAAAACATTATGAACATCAAGATAGCGAAGTTCATCTTGCCGTTCTGTGTAAACATCCGCTTCTGGGTATGCCAAATATTCGGCAGGACTGGACAAGCTTTGAGAGGCGGCTTCGCGGGGGTAAGCGTGATAAACCTGACCTGATAGACTTTAGCGCAACTCCAAGTTTGAACGCGGCTTTTACCCCGCTCTTAGAGCTTAAGGACGCGTCAGCAAATATCTGGGCGAAAGCCTTAGCGCAGACGGCTGAAGCCTTGGCCAGCACGCCAGACCAAGACGGCGCAGCGCGGCTTTGGGTCAATGATGCGGGCGAGAAAGCGGCCCAACTCATCGAAGAACTCATGAGTTATGCTCACCCTTTACCGAGTATGGATATAAAAGGCTTTACGCGGCTTTTTGGGAATTTGATGCGGGGCAAGGTGGTGCGCCCGCGTTATGGCATGCATCCAAGGCTTTCGATTTTGGGCCCGCTCGAAGCGCGGATGCTGACCGCTGACCGGATTATTCTGGGCGGTCTTAATGAAGGTATTTGGCCGGCGGCTCCATCAATAGAGCCCTTTTTGTCTCGCGGTATGCGCGAAACATTGCATCTATCCCTGCCAGAGCGCCGTTTCGGATTATCCGCCCATGACTTTGCCGAACTTGCGGCTAATCCTGATGTTATTCTAACGCGCTCAAAGCGCTCTGATGATGGCCCGAAAGTCGCCTCGCGCTGGCTCTGGCGGTTGAAAACGCTGATAAAAGGGGCCTTACCTGAAACGGCTGATACAGCCCTCTTATCAGCTCAAGATTATTTAGGCTGGGCGCGGGCATTGGATTTTGTAGCCCCGCAGGACGTTAAACCCGAGAGCCGCCCTGCGCCAACGCCGCCTGTTGATCAGAGATGGCCCCTCGGACGCAAGCTCTCCATTACGCAAATCAAGACATGGATACGCGATCCTTATTCCGTCTATGCCAAACACATATTAGGGCTCTTTCCTCTTGATGATCTTGATCGTCCGTTAGATGTGCGTGATTACGGTAATGCTTTGCATAAGGGACTTGAAAATTTCACGCGGGCTCACCCTAAAGAGTTACCCAAAGATGCAGCGGGGCGATTAGTTGCCTGTTTTGAAGTGGCTCTGAAAGATTTTAACTATCCTGAGTATGATGTTGCCAAGGAAAGAGCGCGGCTTGAAAAGATAGCGGCGCAAATCGTGACATGGATGACGGATCGCCGTCAGCGAGGATGGGCGATGCGCGGCGTGGAAGTCGGGGCTAAGCTATATTTGAAAGACTATGATTTCACGCTGACGGGTTATGCTGATATGATTGAAAAAGGCCCGCTTGGTTATGCGGTCACGGATTATAAAACAGGCGTGCCTTCATCAGTGAAAATTGTCAAAGCTGGCTTTGACCCCCAACTTCCCTTATCGGCCGCGATGTTACAGCAAGGGGCTTTTGATAAGCAAACTGTAGGGGAGGTCGAGGAGCTGAATTATATCCGCCTTAAAGGGGCAGGGGATGATAAATTAGAATACCCACTTACCCATACAGATAGACAGGCCCAGCCTGCTCCTGATTATGCTGTGGAAGCTATTCAAGCTTTGGGTCAACTCATTGAGACTTATGATCAAATCGAGACATCTTATCCGTCACAACCGCGCGCGCAATATACCCATGACTATGGGGATTATGATCATCTGGCGCGCCGTGATGAATGGATGCGTCTTGGCGCAGAACCGTCCACTGGTGAAGGGTGATGGTCGATAACCCAGACTATATCGCCGCTGTTAGAGCGCAACATCAAGCCGCTAATCCTTCGGCCTCGCGTTTGGCCTCGGCCAATGCGGGCTCAGGCAAGACCCGTGTTTTGGTGGACCGCGTTTCGCGAATTTTGTTGCAAGACGTTCCGCCAGAAAAAATTCTGTGTTTGACCTATACCAAGGCGGCGGCCTCTGAAATGCAAAGCCGGCTTTTTGAAAAATTGGGTAAATGGTCCATTCAAGGAGACGATGACTTAAACGGCGCGCTGACTGAATTAATGGGTACATCTGACCATGGCGTTTCGCTTAAGACCGCACGCCAATTATTTGCCAAAGCTTTGGAAACACCAGAAGGTTTAAAAGTTCAAACCATCCATGCCTTTTGTGAACGTATCTTGGTGCGTTTTCCGATTGAGGCGGGTATTCTACCCGGATTTGAACCGATTGATGAAGCCGAAATGAAGCCTCTGCGCGAGGCTGTGCGCGATGAAATTTATAAATCCGCCGCCGAGAATCCAGGCGGGGAGCTTAACCAAGCCATTCGTCTTTTGACTTCGGCAAAAGCGGAACAAAGCTTAGACGACTTGTTTAAATGGATGTCCTTTGCGGGCGAGAAAATAGAGCTGTGGGATCAAAGCGGCGGTATCAACGGGCTTGCTGAATTTCTGGATATTGATCTGCCCTATAAATCTTGCGATGAGCTGAAGGCCTATGGCTGGGACTCGGCGCCTAAGAGCCAAATTACACAAGCCGCCAATGAAATGCTGGGGAGTCCGTCTTCGGGGGATGTGACACGCGCCGAACGGATGTTGGCGGCTTTTGCCATTGAAGACCCTGTCAAAGCATGGGAGCAATATAGCTGTGTATTCCTGACCTCCAAACAAGACAGCGCCATCAAGTCATTAGTCACAAAAAAAGCGGGAGATTATGCCCAACTTTTTTTCTCTAATGACCCCAAAGATGGATATGACAGTGAACGTGAGCGCGTGCTGCGCTTAGTGGATAAAATTAAATCAACGGAATGTCTTGTTTTGACCGAAGCGTTTTTCGTGATTGCGCGTGAATTTTCCAAGCGGTTTAAAGCGGCAAAACAGACGCGCCGCGGCCTCGATTTTAATGATCAAATTACATTCGTCAGAGACTTGCTATGCCGTAGCGAAGTCTCCGATTGGGTGAGCTATAAATTAGATGGCGGTATTGAGCATGTTTTACTTGATGAAGCTCAAGATACATCTCCGCCGCAATGGCAAATCATTAATGCTCTCTCTGAACCCTTTGAGCAGGATAATCCTGACCGACAATCTCAAAACCCCAGAACGCTTTTTGCTGTGGGCGATGAGAAACAATCTATTTATTCCTTTCAGGGCGCGGAGCCAGAACGGTTTTTAGACGAAATTAGAAAGCATACATCAGGAAATGATGACAGTATTGTTCGCATGAAAATGTCTTTTAGGTCTGCGCCTGAAATTCTTAAATTCGTGGATCAGATATTTGTCGAAGATAAAGTTATTCAGCAGATGTTCGATGCGGATAGTTATGCACCAGCTTCGGATTTAGTGCGCCACACCGCAAACCGCAAAGACCACGGCCAAGTCGATTTATGGCCCGCCGTGGACAGGCCAGACATCGAATCCGATAGCGAACCTTGGGATACAACGCCCGTTGACGCGCTGAGCCAATCAGACGCGCGCGAGCAATTAGCCCACGCCGTCGCCAAACAAGTTAAAGACTGGATTGAGACAGGCGAAGCTGTGTTCGATAGAGGCACGGGGCAAACCCGCCCGATGCATGCCGGTGACGTTCTTATTCTTGTGCGCCAACGCAATGCGTTTTTTGATGCGGTTATCCGCAATCTTAAAGCCGTTGGGGTGGCGGTGGCGGGGGCAGATAGGCTCAAGCTGAAAGACGCGATTGCGATTAAAGACTTGCTCTCTTTGGCGCGCTTTACGCTTTTGCCCTCCGATGACTTATCCTTGGCTGAAGTGCTCAAAAGCCCGGTCTTTGGGTTTGATGATGAGGCGTTGTTCGGTGTTGCGGCCCGCCGAGACACGCAAAGCCTGTGGCAAGCCCTGCAATCCAAACGGCCTGATATATCCAAGCTTCTTGAGGAGATTATCGGGTTTGCTTCCCGATATGCGCCATATGAATTTTTTACGCGCGTCCTGGATATGAAAGTTAATCAAGAGACGTCGATTAAAAAACAAATTTTTACCCGTCTGGGATTAGAGGCCAAAGACGCGATGGAAGCTTTCTTGTCCCGCGCGCTCTCCCATCAACGCGAAAGCTCTCCGTCGCTTCAGCATTTTGTGCAAAGCTTCGCCGGTGATGAGCAAGAGCTTAAGCGCGATATGGACGGAGGCAGCCGCGAGGTGAGAGTGATGACCGTCCATGGTTCGAAAGGCCTTGAAGCCCCGGTCGTTTTCCTGCCGGATACAACGCAAAAGCCGACAAGTTCTGACGCCGTTATTAAAGTTGAAAAAGGGTTCGCTTTGGCGCCAGCCGCCAATAAAGTGCCTGAAAAACTCACGGCCTGTAAGGACGCCGCAAAAGATAAACGCCTTCAAGAAAATTTGCGGCTCTTTTATGTGGCGCTTACCCGCGCTGAGTCTCGTCTCATTATTTGCGGGTATAAGACAGGACAGAAACAAGGAACTGTTGCCAAGGGGTCTTGGTACACCCATGCAGAACGCGCGTTTGAGAGCTTACAATCAAATCAAATAGATACGCCTTTTGGTGATGGCCTTTCATTTGGGACCGGCGCAAAGGCGTGGGTTTCACAAGAAGATCAGCCATCTATGGAGGATATGTCCCTCCCGTATTGGATATCCTCAAGGCCGCCTCAAGAAGCCCGAGCCAAGCGTCAAGTCACGCCGTCCCACCTACTCGCGCCGCCGCCAAGCTATGATATGCCTGTGCGCTCGCCCTTGAGTAAAGATATGGAAACACGGTTTGAACGGGGCAACCTTATTCATAAATTACTTGAGATATTACCAGAATTTGACGTCTCTAAACGCCAAGAGATGGCGCAAAAAATCCTAACGGGCCACTCACATATGACCGAGGCTCAGCGTGACCAAGTTTCGCAAGAAGTTTTTGCCGTCCTGAATAATCCAAATTTTGCTGATATTTTTGCTCCCAATAGCCGCGCCGAGATTTCATTGGCTGGCTCAGCTAAAACGCTCCCTGAAGATATTTATTTAAACGCGCAAATTGACCGTATCAGCGTCACCAAAACCCATGTCTATATCATCGATTATAAATCCAATCGTCCGCCGCCTCAAACTCAAGACGGCGTTGCTGATATCTATTGGGGACAAATGGCAGCTTACCGAGAGCTTGCGCGCGAGATATATCCGGCTCACGAGATTGTGTCCGCGCTCTTGTGGACAGACGGGCCATCCCTCATGGTGCTAGATGATAAACGTCTGGATGCGGCCTTGACGCAGATTGCTGCGCTTCCTACCTAGTCTGTAGATTAATAGACCTATTTGGGAGCCTCCTATGCCAACCGTCAAAGTATCTGATTCCAGCTTCAAAGCCGATGTCATCGAATCCGAAACCCCTGTTCTCGTCGATTTTTGGGCAGAATGGTGCGGGCCCTGTAAACAAATTGGCCCGGCGCTTGAAGAAATTTCAGACGAGATGGGCGACAAGATCAAAATTGCCAAAGTTAATATTGATGACGACCCAGAAACGCCCAGTAAATTTCATGTGCGCGGCATTCCAACCCTGATGATTTTTAAAGGCGGTCAAGTCGTGGCCACAAAAGTCGGCGCCATGACCAAAACAAAACTCTCAGAATGGGTGAGCGAGCATACCGATGGCGCGTCTGCTTAAAATTTAAGTAAAACCTGATTATAAGGGCGGCTTTGGCCGCCTTTTTATTTGAGCTCATGAATTTAATTTAAGGACTTCACCGGCCAGATAAAGTGAGCCGCAAATCAAGATACGCGGCGCGGGGTGTTTGGCGTTATCGGGGGAGAGGGTTTTGCCTGTCGTGATAGCGCGCTGCACGGCGTCGGTAATATCATCGGCCACCTGTCCAATCAGGCCGCGTTTCCCTGCGACCTCTAAAAGCGTCTCTGGCGCCAAGGCCGTGTGGCCCGGAATAGACACACCGATTACGGCGCTGGCCAGACCTTCATAGGCGTCTAAAAATCCGCCTATATCTTTATTGGCGAGTATCCCTGTGATCAAAATAAGGGGGCGCGAATTTTGCGCTTCGAGGTCGGCCATAACATTGGCCACGGCGCGCGCGGCATGGGGGTTATGTCCACCGTCCAGCCATAATTCGCCTCCGACTTCAGCGACCCTATCCGCGAGCGCGCCCGAGCTGAGATTTTGCATACGGGCGGGCCAAGAAACCGAGCCCAGCCCTTTTTCAATCGCCGCTTCTGGAATTTGCATGGTGCGGGCAATGGCAATAGCGGTGCCAGCATTCATAATTTGGTGCTCTCCGATGAGGGCGGGCAAAGGCAAATCCATAAGTTGATTATCATCTTCGAAAACCAAGCGCCCATGTTGGCGGTAGGCGCGAAAATTCTCGTTCCAGAATTTAGCCTCGCTACGTGTTTTATTAGCTTCGGCCTCGAGCACGGCGCGCACAATATCCATTTGCGGGCCGATGATCACAGGGGCATGGGCTTTCATGATGCCCGCTTTAGTGCGCGCGACCTCGGCGATGTCGCGGCCCAAAAATTCGGCGTGATCATAATCAATCGGCGTGATGGCACAGCAGGCCGGCGTAATTACATTGGTCGCATCATAGCGCCCGCCCAGCCCGACTTCGATGAGCGCGATATCGGCAGGGCTTTCAGAAAAGGCCAAAAACATCGCCGCCGTTGTCGCTTCGAAAAAGGACAGCGGCTTGCCGCCATTGGCTTTGCGCACACGCGCCAAAACATCAACCAAAGCCTCATCGGTAATTTCTGCAGAGCCGACCACAATGCGCTCGCGAAAATGGACCAAATGCGGCGAGGTATAGACATGGGCCTTAAGCCCCGCGGCTTCCGCAAAAGCACGCAGGTAAGCCACGGTCGAGCCTTTCCCATTTGTCCCCGCGACATGAACGGTGAGCGGCAGGCGCAATTGCGGATTGCCTAGCTTTTTGAGCACGCGCAAAATCCGGTTCAGGCCCAGATCAATTTTCTTGGGGTGGAGCGCGGTGAGCGTGGCAAGGGCCTCTTCGACGCTCTCGCCCGAGATAGGGTTAGGCATCTTCAAGCATATGGTCGATTGGTGTTTTCATCAGAACCGATAAAAGCTTGCCCAGCGTTTTGCGCATATCGCGGCGCGGGACAACGCGGTCGATCATCCCTTTTTCCTCTAAAAATTCAGCGCGCTGAAATCCTTCGGGCAGTTTTTCGCGAATGGTTTCTTCGATCACGCGCGGCCCAGCAAAACAGATGAGCGCGCCCGGTTCCGCCAAATGGATATCACCCAGCATGGCATAGCTGGCCGTTACCCCGCCCGTGGTTGGATCACAGAGCACAACAATATAAGGCAGTCCCGCCTCGCGCAGTTCCTGCACCGCAATAGTTGTGCGCGGCATTTGCATAAGCGAGAGCGCCCCTTCTTGCATACGCGCGCCGCCCGCCGCGGTGAACACGATAAGGGGCAGCTCATGCGCCACCGCATATTCCGCCGCTTGGATAAAGCCTTCACCCGCCGCCATACCAAGAGAGCCGCCCATAAAGGCAAAGTTCTGCACCAAAACAACCGTCTCTATGCCGTGAATTTTGCCCACGCTAATACTCATGGCGTCTTGGTCGCCCGTTTTGGCGCGCGCTTTTTTAAGGCGGTCCGTATATTTCTGATCGTCTTTAAATTTCAGCGGGTCTTTGGCCACCTCGGGAATGGCGACCTCGGTATAGGCCGCATCATCAAAAGTATAATCCATGCGCATTTCCGGCCCAATGCGCAGATGATGCCCGGCGGGCGTAACATGGAGCAATCCGGCGAGGTCCGCCGAAAACACCATCTCGCCCGATTTCGGACATTTCATCCAGAGATTATCCGGACTGTCCTTTTTGGAGAATATATCTTTGACGCCCGGCGGCGTTAATTTGGAGAGCCAATTCATAGCCAGGGTTTTGCCCCATGTGACGGGGCGGAGCAATGGCTATCTGCAAAGATATAAACAGCTAAGATATTATGAGCTGAGAGACGGGCAGGGGGATAGGGTCGGCCAAAACGGATTTTGGTCGCTGCAAGGGGTTAAAATGGAGTGTTTAAATTATCTGTGAGGACTCAAACTAACTCGGCCAGAGATGCGCGTCGCAGACTCCAAGATTCTGACCAAAGCTAAGCGCGCTATTTCGCGGGGCAGAGGTTCCCCTTGGCCCTGTCTGAAGAGTGGCGAATTCACCCTTGCGCTGGCACAGCCGCTTACGCCCGCTCAGGCGGTAAATCACAATACGGTTTGACGCCGAGAGCTTGCAGGCCCGTTCCATAAATTGCCCAATATTCAAACGCCGTGCGTTCAAATGATGCAAAGCGGCATAGAGACGTGAGGGCGGCAGGCCCCGCGCCAATATCCGCCGTGTTTGCCGATTGTCCATAATACGCGGGGCATAGGCCGCGCGGGCCGACTCTGGCAAAAGCGAGGGCGGGCGTTGATAACCTTGGGGGCCGGCGCCCTCATCACGGGCAAAGACACTCATCAATGAGCGGTCCGCCAAAGCAGAAAACCAAAGCTGGAGCCATGCGAGAAATCCCCATAGGCCAAAACCAGAGTCACTAAGATAAGAGACGCCAAAATTAGAGACAGCTTCCCCGTGCGCGGCCACCGCAGAGCCAGCCCCAGAGGGCCGTTCAAGAGGCCCGCCAAGTATAGGAAAGGTTTGGACTTTCATGCGATATGTCTTCGTTTCAAAATTCATAAGTCAACATACCCCCGTCCAAGTTAGTGAGGATTAAGTTTTTGAATTTTTTTATAATTGAGGATTAAGCTTGGATGTATGGGGGACTGAAAGACAGGTTAGAACGTGCCTGTATTAGTAATGAAGTAGTTTAAATAAATAAAATATCGCAATAAGCGATATTTTATTGCATCGAAGCTAATTTTCTAATACATATCGAATCATGATGTTGAACCGTCGAAGTATACTGGACTTGAATGGGGGCCGTGCGCCCTGTGGAACCGTCGTGGTTCCGATTAGCACCTGCGTCTGGCAGCAGGGAGTGGCCGTGCGCCGCACCCCTCTGGGCCGGGGTGCGGCAAAGTCGAGGTCAAACGTCGCTCATAACTTTCCTTGGAATTCTGGGGGCCAATTCTGGCCTTTTCAAGGAGACTATTATGACGGACAAAAAATCACATCACGAGCGGCGGCGCCTTCGCTGGAAAATTCGGTTACTACGTTGGAGTTTCAAATTCCTCGTTGCACTGGGTCAGATAGCGGCATTCTGTCTACACCTGTGGAGAGATTGAGTGCGACCTCGAAAAGCCGTCAATTGGATAACATATGAGCAATGTGAAACGCGCACGAATAAATGATGCTCTTAGGATTGTTCGCCTGTATTGGGGCTTCACTCAAAAAGAACTATCAAAAAAACTGAATATCTCGCAATCATTGATTTCAGAAATTGAATCTGGACGAAAAGTTGTCACGCTTGATGTACTAGAATGTTATAGTGACAAACTTGGAATTAGACTTTCCCAACTTATGTTTTTCGCTGAGGAGGTTGAGAACTTACCGCCGTCTCGTAGAGGCAAACATTTCATTGCAGATAGAGTACTTGATTTGTTGGAGAAATTCGCTCCTCAGGATCTGATAGATGCCAAGATTTAAAAGAAAACGTAAAGCGCCTTCCGAGATATATGATTTAAGTCGATCTCCTTTCTCACAAAAACCTACACAGAGAGACCTAGCCAACTTAGCTAGAGTTCCAAGAGCGGAGCTTAACAGGCAACGCTGGTACAAAGAAACATGTGTCGTGAGGCGTACGGTAGAAATTAACGGAAAACAACGGGATTTAATATATCCAAACGGACCGCTACGAACTACTCACGAAAGATACAAATATCAGCTAAACAAGATAAAACAGCCAGAATATTTGATGAGTCCTCGCAAGGGGAAATCACAGCGAGATAATGCTGCAGCTCACCTAAATCAAACCGCCTATCTAACTCTTGATATTCGACAGTTTTATCCTTCCACTACAAAGGACATGGTAAGGAATTGGTGCGTTGACACGCTTGGTATGTATGATGATGTCGCAAGGCTATTTGCCGATCTTAGCACAGTAGATGGTATAGTCTTCCTTGGCTCCCCATTAACACCTGTATTGATGACACTGGTTCACAGGCAACTATTCGATGAAATATATGAATATTGTCAAATGCATGGTCTGGCTATGAGTCTTTGGGTTGATGATTTGACCATATCTGGCTCGATGATTACCGGAGAAGCCATCCGTTTCATCAGAGAAGCTATTGCAAAGAGAGGCCTACGCTCACATAAGTTAAATATTCGAACGGGGAATAAAGTTATCTTTGTGACCGGAGTGGGTATCGTTGGCTCTCATCTTATTGCGCCGCGTAAAATGCATGAAAAAATCCGTGATAAATGGACAGAATATCACGCAGCTGAAACGATTAATGAAGCGCGTGCTTGCGCAGACCGTTTACTGTCATTGATGGGAACAGTGAGACATATTGTTGGAGCAAAAACAGATGCAGGCCAGAGGCTAGCAGACCGCATGAATTCTTTGTGTCAAAAACAACAGCGGGCACATAAGTTAAATTTGGCACTATTTCAAGCCATTCAGAACGATACTAAAGAATTAACGCAAGAAGTCGAGCTACCGTGGGTTTGATAAATTCTTAGTGAACAAAATGCCCGCTTTTGCTAAACCACTATTATAGCCTCGCCGCATCCTCAAATGAGAGACTGCCAATAACGGTGTGGTCTTTATCTAATAGCTCGATGATAGACGGGTTGCCGTGACCGCGCACGCTATAGAAGACAACCGCCCCGTCGGGGCCTCCGCCCTCTATATGCACATCGTCTTGCGTGCCTGTGAAATATTGGCCTGCTGTCCGGCGATCTCGAATAGAGCCATTATCGTTATAGATCATCAACTCGCCGCTCAGAATAAGCATATTGGTCTGCGAGACATGGCGGTGAAGGGCGACAGTCTCATTGGCCGGGAAGCGGAAAACGGCATCAACAATTTGGCGCTCTAAATCGACGTCAAACACACAGACATCCAATCCCGCAACGCCCGGAAAGGGCCGAAAATCAATATGGGATAAATCGGTCTGCATAATTACTTGGTGACGAGGCGCCTTATTTAAAATGCGCGTCTAATTTATCGAGTAATTTTAACCCTTCTTCGGGGCTGCCTTTGGCCGCTAATAATTTGAATCGTGTTTCAGCATCAAATTCAGCAATGGCTTTGGCCGAAAACTCCTCGAATAATTTGTTCAGGCTAAGACCCCGCCGTGAGGCTAACGCTTTTAAGCGTTCATGTTGATCATCGGGTAGTCTGATTGTTAGCGTACTCATGATAGTTTCCTTCGTTTAAGAAATTCTCCGGCGGTTTGAATGTTTAAATCGGGAAACATTAAATCACCATGCTGCATATCTTTTTTATTAGCGGTTATAATTGTTTTAGTCCCGCTTGCGATGGCCAGCTCTATTAAATGATTGTCGCTTTCATCTCGGAGGTTAGGCCGCCACAAAAAATAAATGGGAACCCAATCACTCACTGATAGCAAAGCCATAAAAAGAGAGGTTCGTTCCTGTTTTGATAACACGCTTTTCGTGAAGAGTTTATCGCGAGATAGCACGTCTTCATATTCACTGAATAGAGCATTTCCAAAAACGGGTTGGATGTCATTATTTAAAGCGTGGCGTATGATGTTTCGAGGGGCTCCATTTTTATTGAGTAAAGCGGATACAAAAATATTGGTATCTATAATGACCTTTTGCATAATTTATGATAGCATATATGACATCATAAATCAATAGCACGGTTTTAGAGCTTATTACCTCTCCCGCTTGAAAAGCTCCATCAGGATGATAGGCTGAGGCCATGTCTTATGGCTCTCATGCTTATATTGCCGATCCGCGCAATGAATCCGTTTTGTTTAACGTCAATGGCGCTTTGGTGTCGCGCGATAAGGCTGTGGTCAATGTCTTTGATTCCGGTTTCATGCTCGGCGATGGGATTTGGGAGGGGCTGCGGGTGCATCAAGGCAGGATTGCTTTTCTGGGCGATCATCTGGATCGTCTCTGGGAAGGGGCGGCGGCGCTGGACCTCGATATCGGGATCAGCCAAGACGACATGCGCGCGCGGCTTTATGAAACGCTCGCGGCCAATGAGATGCAAGAGGATGTGCATATCCGTCTTATGGTCACGCGCGGTCTGCGCTCTACGCCCTATCAAGATCCGCGCGTGGTGGTCTCTGACGCCACCATTGTTATAGCGCCGGAATTTAAAAAGGCTGACCCTAAGACGGCGGAAAAGCCGCTCTCGCTTTACACGGTGTCTGTACGCCGAGGGCGCGCTGATGTGCAGGACCCGGGACTGAACTCTCATTCCAAAATCAATTGTATCACCGCCTGTATCCAAGCCATCAAAGCGGGCGCGGATGAGGGCTTGATGCTCGACCCGCAAGGCTTTGTCGCGACTTGTAACTCGACGCATTTTTTCATTGTGCGTAAAGGTGAGGTTTGGACATCGAGCGGGGATTATTGTCTGGGCGGGATAACGCGCGGTAAAATCATTGATCTGTGCCGCGCCAATGACATTCCCGTTTTTGAGAAGAACTTTCCCCTCGCCAAATGTTACGGCGCGGAGGAAGCCTTCACGACGGGCACCTTTGCAGGGCTGGCCCCTGTCGGAGCAATTGATGGCCGCGTCATCGGGAGCGGGCAGCGCGGGGCGATGGTGGAGAGGCTTCAAGGGTTATATCTGAAGCTAATTCACCAAGATACATCTGCATGATTATAGCCCCATGATAATATCTATGTGGTCGGGGCCGAGAAATCTCTCCACGGCCATGATGCGCAGCTTTGGCGCGCGCGCCGATTGCGCTGTCATGGATGAGCCGTTCTTTGCGCCTTATCTGGTCGCGACGGGTAAAGCTCACCCGGGGCGGGAGGAAACCTTGGCGCGCCATGAAACCGACCCTGAAGCCGTCCAGCGGATGTGTCTGGCGGCGAGCTCAACGCCCTATAGTTTTCAAAAACATATGCCCCAACATATGGTCGAAGGCTTTCCGATGGCGTGGGCCAAAGACGCCAAGCATTTTTTCCTCATCCGCGAGCCCGTCCGCGTGATTGCGTCATATGTGCGGGGACGGGCGGAATTTGTCGTCGAAGATTTAGGGTTTCTATCCCAGCGCCGCCTGTGGGAGGATTTAGGCCGCCCGCCCGTCATTGATAGCTCAGATATATTGCGCGCGCCGGATGTGATGCTGGAGCGTCTTTGCGGTGCCATCGGTATTGCGTGGGACCCGGCCATGCTGTCTTGGGAGGCGGGCCTACGGCCCGAAGACGGGGCTTGGGCGCCTTATTGGTATCATTCCGTGCATAGTTCCACGGGGTTTGGAAACCCGCCGCAAAGCCTTCCAATATTGGATAAAGCCTATCAGCCTTATCTTGAAGCCGTGCAGCCGGAGTTTGATGTTTTGTATGAAAATCGACTGAAGCTTTAAATGAAGCTCTGAAATTGTGCCAAAATGTTACGGCTTCTGCGCGCGAGAGACTAACATTTATGTGACTCGCGTCTCTGATGTATGGGATGGTTTTTGCCGAAAATTCGGTCACACTGGGCCTAGTGAATGGAGTTAATGATGAAAAAAATAACCCTCGTAACAATCATGGCCGTCAGTCTTTCGTCGACGGCGGCCCTTTCAGCCAACGCCAATAACGGCGCAGGTTTTCATGTCAGTCATGAATGCTGCGTCTCAGTTTATCGCGGCGTGCCTTTGCAAATCGATCATAAAGCGGTGGCGTCATATAAAGCGCTTGAGCTGCAAGAGCAGAAAATCGCTAATCAAAACCGTCTCGCTCACGCGCAATTGAAATCGCAAAATAATCTGGCGCAACAACGGCTTGACCTAGACCGCCGCATTGCTTTCACCCCGAATAATATTTACTCTCAGAGCGGCAGCCGATTTGGCGGACAAAGATTTGTTACGGGCGGATTCGGGCGTCGTGGATTTGGACTTGGTGGATTCGGTACAGGTGGCGGATTTGGTGTAGGCGGATTTGGTACAGGTGGATTCATCACAGGCGGCGTTGGTAGAGGCGGCCTTAACGGTGGAGTAAATACCGGACTAAATGTTGGGCTTAATAATCGAGGCCTTAATGCGGGACTAAATGCTGGTCGTAATGCCGGAGGCAATGTTGGGCTTAACACTGGCGGTGTTGGGCTTACTGCCGGAGGTAATATTGGTGGTGCTATCGGAGGCAATCGCGGACTTAATGGTCGTGGGAATAGAGCTATTGCTGGGGGACTGAATAACCGTTTTGTCGGAAATGCCGGTAGAGGCCGTAATGGCGGTGTGCGCGGCACGCGCGGAAATACGCGATCATCTGGTCGATCTGGCGGCCAGCGTACTGGCGGAAAGCACTAAACGCTCAGCGGGCTACAATGCGCAAGCCGTGCATTGGGGATCTTTCGGTAAGATCACCGTGCGCGCCTCGGCTTTCAGCCCGTCATAAAGCCATAATTTCCCGCAAAGCGGATCGCCCGCCTTGGTGATGAGTTTGATGACTTCGAGGGCCATGACTGAGCCGATAATTCCCGCCAGCGCGCCAACCACGCCGACCTCGGAACAGGTCTCAGCATCTGGTGGAATATCTGGCACGAGGCAACGGTAACACGGACCTTTCCCGTTTGAATAATGCGCGCTGACCTGTCCTTGAAACCGTCCCAGCGCGCCAGAGACGAGAGGCGTTTGTAGCGCCAGAGCGGCGTCATTAATGGCAAAGCGCGAGGCGAAATCATCCACCCCGTCTATAATCAGATCATGACCTTTCAATAGGCTCTGCGCATTTTCAGCTGTAACGCGTGCGATGACGCCTTTAGCTTTGATGTCAGGATTAAGATCCTCCAGTGTATCTGCCATGACGGCCGCTTTTTCCATGCCGATATCAGTCGTCACAAATTGGACTTGTCGTTGCAGGTTCGACGCGTCCACGACATCATCATCTATGATCGTGATATGCCCAACCCCTGCCGCTGCGAGATATAATCCGACAGGCCCGCCAAGCCCGCCAGCCCCGACAATCACAACGCGCGCATCCAGCAAAGCCTGTTGACCTGGTCCGCCGATTTCTTTGAGCACAAGGTGGCGCGCGTAACGTTTGATGGAATCGGGGGTCATATAAAGCCGAACCGCCTCAGATGGGTTTCTGCGATATTGTGATGGTTCTCCCATGCTTGCCATGCAGAGCGCGCCCAATCTTCTACGGCTTTAAGATGATCATCAAGGCGGGTCATTGGTAACAAATCCAGAACGGTGATGTGCCCCAATGAGGCGGGAGGTTTGAGCCAATCAAAAAGAGTCTTATCACGTTTCGATGCCGCGCTAATGGTTTGCATAGCTTTAAGTGCTCTGTAAGATTTTGCCTTATATTTAAATATAAGCGTTGCTGAAATCAAATGGATGTTGATGGATTGAACGGCTTGGGGGGATGTATCCCCTGGATGTTGAAGCGCATAGGCATCGACGGTCATGCGGTGGTTTTTAAAAAAGGCGGGATCGGCATATTCACGCTCCAAGACCTGACAATAGGCTGCCCAACAGGCAGGTGAGGCGCCGAAATAACGGTGAGTTGGGCCGTCCTCATCGGGTAGATCGACCCCGCATTGAGGACAGGCGCTCATTAATCAAAAAGCTTCATTGATCCAAGCCCAACTAATCAAAGAGGGCGGTCGAGAGATAGCGTTCCGCGAAACTTGGGATAATGGTGACAATGCGCTTGCCTTTCATCTCAGGGCGCGCGCCCACAATAAGGCTGGCCGCGACCGCCGCGCCAGAGCTAATCCCGATTGGCACGCCGTCCGCGGCTGCGACATGTTTGGCGGTGCCAAAGGCCGCTTCGCTTTCGATGGTCACGACATCATCAATAATATCTGTATTGAGCGTATCCGGTATAAACCCAGCCCCAATACCTTGGATTTTATGCGGGCCTTTTTCGCCTTTTGAAATCATGGGCGAGCCGACAGGTTCCACGGCGATAATTTGGCAATTGGGGTTTTTCTCTTTGAGGAATAATCCCGCCCCGCTTAGCGTGCCGCCTGTGCCCACGCCCGATATGAAGGCGTCTATTTCTCCACCGCAATCATTCCAAATCTCTGGGCCTGTTGTTTTATAGTGAATGGCGGGGTTGGCGGGGTTAACAAATTGTCCCGCTTGGACCGCGCCTGGCGTCTGAGCGCATATCTCATCAGCTTTGGCCATAGCGCCCGGAATGCCGCCAGCAGCTTCTGTGAGGACAAGCTCTGCGCCTAAAAGCTTCATCATTTTGCGCCGCTCAATCGACATTTGTTCAGGCATAACCAAAATGGCTCTATAGCCTTTGGCCGCCGCTGCGAAGGCGATACCGATACCTGTATTGCCTGAGGTCGGCTCAACAATTGTACCGCCCGGTTTTAACTGGCCTGAGGCTTCAAGGTCTTCAACCATGGCGATCCCGATACGGTCTTTGACAGACGCGATAGGATTAAAAAACTCGAGCTTATAACATAAATCAGTAGGCACGCCTTCGGTAATACGCGGCAAGCGTATAAGCGGCGTATTGCCCATAGTCTCCATAATGTTGTCGTAAATTTTTCCGCGAATTAAGTCTGGCATGTGACCCTCTATTTTGCACAGCTAATACATAAAGGGACTGAGGGGTCCAAGTCGAGCCGTTTTTCTCCAATGGGTTCATCGCAAGTCACGCAATAACCATAATCGCCTGCATCTAATCGCTTTAAGGCCGCTTTGATTTTAAGGCGTTTTTTCTGACGCGCTGCGTCTTGGGCTTTATCCATGGCTTGGACTTGCAGACTATCCATGCGCGAGAGCCGCCCAACGGATTGTTGGTCAAGGGCAACGGGCTTGCGGTTCTCTTTTGCCGCTTCGGACAGGGCGAGGGTTTCGTCATAAAGCGCGGTTAGTTTTTGGCGTATGACGTCCTCATTCATAGGGAAACAGTAACCCTTTATTCAAAAATATACCATCCCATTACGAAAGCTATTGATTATCGATAAACAATAAGGCACATATAAATCATGTCTCCACACTCCCCTTTATCCATTAACGGTGTCTCCAAGTCATTTGGAGGTAAAATGGCCGTAGAGGATGTGAGCTTCACCGTACGCCCTGGCGAAATTATTGGATTTTTGGGGCCGAACGGGGCGGGTAAGACAACGACCTTACGCATGGCATTGGGTCTCATCAAACCTGATAGCGGGGACATCAAGCTTTTTGGGGGTCAGCCGGGACATGAGTCCAGCTTTGGCCGAATTGGTTTTCTGCCCGAAGAGCGCGGGCTGTATAAAAAACAAACGGCGCGCGAAAGCATCGCCCATATGGCGCGGCTTAACGGCATGAAGGGCAAAGAGGCTTTTCGAATAGCCGATGAGATGCTTGATAAATATGGGCTCTCCGAAGCTAAGCGGAAAAAGAATAAAGACATGTCCAAAGGCATGGCGCAAAAGGTTCAGCTCTTGGCGGCCATCGCTCATGACCCTGAATTTTATATTTTGGATGAACCCTTTTCAGGGCTGGATCCTGTCAATCAACAGGTGCTTGAATCTATCGTGCGTGAAATCGCCGATCGGGGCCGCACGATTATTTTTTCTACTCATGTCATGGAACATGCCGAGCGCCTATGTGACCGTATTATTTTGATGGCGGGCGGACGCAAAGTCTTTGACGGCTCCACGGATGAGGCTTTGTCCAAAGCCCCGCGCCGCATGGTGATAGGCTCTGATGATGATCGGCTCAAAGCGCTGATGGCGCCTTTTTCCAAAGACATTATGAGCCGTGAGGACAGCGCGCTAAACTTGATTTTAAAAGATGACGCCAAGAGCCAAGATATTTTGGAGCGCTGTGTTGCGAAGAAAATCAACCTGACGCGGTTTGAACCTAAACAGCCAACTCTTCACGAAGCTTTTGTTGCCATGGTTGGGGATGATCTACGCGCTGAAATGAACCTTGAAAGCGGGGAGGTTACGCGATGAAACTCCCGGCTATTAATTTGCGGCGAACTTATCTCATCGCGCGGCGTGACTATCTCGGATATGTCAAAACATGGGGATTTTGGATATCCTTCTTTATGCCTTTCATTTTTGGAGCGATGGGGTTCTTTTTTGCTGCCGCCGATATTGATGTATCTCCTGTCAGATATGAGACAGTTTTAGATGAAACAGGACAATACGGTGAAGCTATTGTGAATTTCCATAAGACTGAAAAGCGAAATGAAGTTGAAGAAGCAATGCTTAAAGGTATCTCAATTGCTCTTCCAAAAGAACAAAAAGAGGAATTGAATCGTATTGTCGACAAAGAAGGCACAGCTGCAGGTTTGACCTATGTTGACACTATAGCTCCGGGGGCTGCTAAAAATCTAAAGAACCCTGAAGGAAAAATGATTTTTGTTGATTTACCTGAGACCGATATTGAATCGTTAAAGTCCCATATAAAAAATGAAAAACCAATTTCTTATAAAGGGGAGGAAGCAAAATTAAACGGCGCCATCCATATTTACGAAGAGAATAATCGAGTTAGAATTGATTACTGGTCATCTAATTTTAATAATCCGCCTGCTGTTAATTTAGTTAATGATTATTTCAGATTGAAGGCCTCTCGGGATTACTTGAAATCAGGAGGACTAAGTTTGGACGGCTATTCTACAAGTCGCAATGAAGCTCTTCGCGCGACAAGCTATGACCCAACTAAAAGGGATACTGGAGTGGAAGGAGATCAAGCTGTAACCGACAAAGATACATTTCCATATGTGATTGCTGGCATTTTATCTGGTGTATTATGGCTCACAGTCTTTTCCGGAGCCTATATGCTGCTGACGTCTATGTTAGAAGAAAAACTCAATAAGCTTATGGAAATGATGTTAGCGTCCGTACGATTTTCGGAAATTATTTTTGGAAAATTACTCGGTGTTGCGGCTCTGACGATTACAGCAATGCTACCTTATATTCTCCTTGGCCTTACGGCTATTGTGGGGGTTCTATTTTTTGGGTTTGGTGGTTCCGAAATGAGCGAAGCTATAAAAAACACTTTCACCGTAAAAATGATCAGTTTCTTCTTTATATTCCTAATCTTGGGCTATGTTTTTTACGGCGCATTTTTTATTGCTTTGGGAGCTTTGGCTGAGTCCATGCAAGATGCGCAAACTTTAACCACCCCTATTATGTTGGTTCTGACGGCTTGCATCTTTGTGGTGCCGTTAGGCATTCAATCTCCGGATAGCCCACTCCTTGTTTTTGCTAGTTGGTTTCCTTTATCGGCCCCGTTTGCAGCCATAGTCCGCTTGCCAGCTGACCCGCCCTTATGGGAACTATGCTTGTCGGCCCTATTCTTAGGCATCATATCTATAGGCGTTATTATGTTGGCGGAGCGTATTTTCCGCTATGGCGTGCTGTCCGGCGCAGGCGTGAAAGGCGTAACGGATTGGTTTAAACGCACGGTATTACGCCGCAAGACATCTTAAAATAATTCGGTTATAATGAGCTATGACAGACCCATCTCTTATTGCCCGTCAAGCTATTTTAAAAGCCATGCTGCCCATCGCCGCTTTCGACGGCTGGACGGCAAAAAGCTTGCGTGAGGCTGTTTCAAAAACGGATTTACCTCAAGGCTCTGATGATCTCTATTTTCCCGAAGGGCCGTTAGAGCTTATTGGGTTCTGGGCGCAAGAGATGAACCGACGCGTTGAACGCGATCTTGCTGAGCTTGATCAAAGCGAGATGAAAATTCGCGATAAAGTCACGGCAGGCGTGCTGGCGCGTCTCTATGCTATTGGCCCGCATGAAGAAGCTGCGCGAAGGGCGGCGGCCCGGCTCAGCCTGCCTGACGCGATGGGGCAGGGACCCCAGCAAGTTTGGGCCAGCGCAGATACGATTTGGCGCGCGATTGGCGATACAAGCACGGATGGGAATTATTATTCGAAGCGCATAATTTTAGCCGGCGTTATCACAAGTACTTTGGCGGTTTGGCTCTCGGATAATGATACTGAGAAAGCCAAAGCCCGTGACTTCTTAGATGCCCGCATTGCCAATGTGATGCAATTTGAAAAAGCCAAATGGGAATTTAAATCCAAGACTAAAAATTGGCCCAAGCCTGGCGAAATTCTAGGGGTGTTGCGCTATGGCGGAACGCGCAAGCGCCGCCGTCGCCGTAGAGGTTAAGACAAGGGCTAGAGCTTAAGAACAGCCCGTTGTTGTCCCGCAGCTATCGCATTTCTGACAGGTGCCATTGCGGATTAAGGTAAAATGCCCACATTCAGGACAAGGGTCTCCCGTATAGCCTTGGAAGCGCGCGGTTTGCGCCGCTGTTGGTGCTGCCGAGACTGAGCCGGATGTACCAGATTTTTGAATCTCAGTTAAATCTATATCCAGCGTTTCCTCATCTAGCTCTAATGCCAGTGGATCGTCATTATCGGCTTTGGGAACCGAGAAAGGTACGATATTATCATCGCCTGAGTTTTCACGGTTAAAGCCTTTGGAATATCCAGGCAGCATGAGCTGTTCATCTTCGGTTTCGCGGTGACGCTCCGCCGCGCCAAGCCCCAATTGATCGCCCGCCGCTGTATTGGGGTCAACATGAGCCAAGTCGTCCCAGCCCAGATAGGAAATGCCAAGCTCGCGGAAAATATAATCCAAGATAGAATTGGCAAATTTAATCCGGTCATTGCCCGTGACATGGCCCGACGGTTCGAAACGCGTAAAGACATAGGCCTCAACAAATTCTTCGAGCGGCACGCCATATTGCAGGCCTATGGATATCGCGATGGCGAAATTATTCATCAGACTTCTAAAGGCGGCGCCTTCTTTATGCATATCAATGAAAATCTCGCCGAGACTACCATCGGCAAATTCACCTGTATGCAGATAGACTTTGTGGCCCCCGACAGATGATTTTTGGATATAGCCCGTGCGACGGTCCGGCAGGCGTTCGCGCTCAATCGGTTTTTCAACCACGCGTTCGATAATTTTTTCGACAATGCGCTCCGCGCCGATAGCGGCCTTGGCCGCGCTCGGTTTATCTATAGCGTCTTCCAGCTCATCAAGGTCCATATCCGAGAAGACGGCTGAGTTCAGCGGTTGTGAGAGTTTGGAACCGTCGCGATAAAGCGCAATAGCTTTGAGCCCGAGATTATGGGCCTGAAGATAAATATCTGCGCATTCATCAATGGTCGCGCTGGCGGGCATATTGACGGTTTTTGAAATCGCGCCTGAAATAAAGGGCTGCGCGGCGGCCATCATTAAAATATGCGACTGCGCGCTCAGCGCCCGCGTCCCGATACGTCCGCAAGGTGTTGCGCAATCAAAAACAGATAAATGCTCAGCGGATAAATGCGGCGCGCCTTCAAGCGTCATGGCGCCGGAGCAATGAATATTGGCGGCGTCAATATCTGCCGCCTCAAATCCAAGTAAGGGCAGAAGGTCAGAACCGTGAGTGTTAAGCTGTTCTTCGGTCAGGCCCAACCCATCTTTACAAAACGCATCGCCAAGGGTCCATCGCGAGAAGACAAAGCGAATATCAAAGGCCTCAGCAAGGGCAGCCTCAACCAAGCCTAATTCATGGTCTTTAAAGCCGCGCTCTTTCAGGCGGGCGTGATTAACGCCGTCGGAGCCTTTGAGCGTTCCGTGGCCCAAAGCATAGGTGATGATGTCTTTGGTTTGCTTTTCGGAATAGCCAAGCGCGCTCAGCGCGCGGGGAACAGAGCGGTTGATGATTTTAAAATGCCCGCCGCCGGCAAGTTTCTTAAATTTGACCAAAGCAAAATCAGGCTCAATGCCGGTTGTGTCACAATCCATGAGTAGGCCGATTGTGCCCGTCGGCGCGATGACGCTGAGCTGAGCATTTCTAAAGCCTGTCTCTGCGCCCATTTTCTGGGCTTTCTTCCAAAGCGCGACTGCGCGCTGACATAAACCGTCAAAGGGACAGTCTGTGCGGTTAAGCGGCATGGGTTGATAGGACAGCCCTTCATAAGCCACGCGGCCTTCGGCGGCGCGTCTATGGTTTTGAACAACCCGCATCATCGGCTCGGCATTATCTTTATAAAGCGGGAAGGCGCCCATGGATTTCGCCATTTCGGCGGAGGTCACATAAGCTGTGCCTGTCAGGACGGCGGTTATCGCGCCAGCGGCCGCCCGGCCTTCAGTGCTATCATAGCCTATACCGCAGGACATGAGCAGCCCGCCCAAATTGGCGTAGCCCAAGCCTAATGTTCTAAATTCATAAGAGCGCCGCGCAATAGCTTCGGACGGGAACTGCGCCATCAAGACAGAAATTTCCAGCACGATTGTCCACAAGCGCGACGCATGCTCAAAAGCTTTCAGATCAAATTGATTATCATCAGTTCTAAATTTAATCAGGTTGAGCGAGGCAAGGTTACAGGCTGTATCGTCGAGGAACATATATTCCGAACAGGGATTGGACGCCGTTATCGGGCCTGATTCTGAACACGTATTCCACGCATTAATCGTGTCGTGATATTGCACGCCGGGGTCAGCCGATGACCACGCCGATTTTGCTATTTTATGCCATAGCTCACGCGCGCGAATATTCTTCGCGACAGCGCCGTCTGTTCGCCGAATAAGATCCCATGTCTCGTCATTTTTAACAGCCTGCAAAAAGACATCTGTGATGCGGACGGTATTATTCGCATTTTGACCAGAGACAGTTCTATAGGCTTCGCTATCCCAATCAGCATCCAGTTCAGGGACGTCGATGGTATCAATGCCTTGGCGCGCGAGGTGCAAGGTACGCTGTATGGCGCCGTCAGGCACGCCGTCACGGCGGGCGGCTTTGATCTCGCGTTTAAGGGCGGCGTTCTCAGAGACGTCGAAACATTCTTCTTCGGTGCCTGAACAATTGATGCAGGCTTTGATAATCGCATTAAGACGCCGCTTTAAAATTTTTGAGCCTGCGACAAGCGCGGCGACTTTCATCTCTTCAGTCGTCTTCCAGTCAATGAAGGCCTCAATATCCGGATGGTCAATATCGACAATCACCATTTTAGCCGCGCGGCGTGTGGTGCCGCCAGATTTAATGGCGCCCGCAGAGGTATCGCCGACTTTCAGGAAACTCATCAATCCAGAAGAAGCCCCGCCGCCAGAGAGAGGTTCACCCGCCCCGCGTAGCCCCGAGAAATTGGATCCCGTGCCTGACCCATATTTAAACAATCGCGCCTCGCGGGTCCATAAATCCATAATCCCGCCTTGGCCGACGAGATCATCTTTGGCGGATTGTATGAAACAGGCATGAGGCTGAGGGTGCTCATAGGCGCTCTCGGATTTTTTAACTTCGCCCGTTTGGTAATCGACATAGCTATGGCCTTGGGCAGGCCCGTCAATGCCGTAGGCCCAATTCAGTCCCGTATTAAACCATTGCGGGGAATTTGGCGCGGCCATTTGAGAGGCCAGCATAAACCGTAATTCGTCGTAAAAATTGCGCGCGTCGCTCTCGGCGTTGAAATAACCACCCTTCCAGCCCCAATAGGTCCAACAGCCCGCGAGCCGGTCGAAAACCTGACGCGCATCTTTTTCGCCGCTTAGCTTAAACAGCTTTTTGCCGCGTTTGGGCTTGGTGTCATCGGCGATGTGACGGCGTAGCCAGTCAGGAAGAGTGTCTTCATCGACGGCTTTTAAATGAGAGGGGACGCCCGCGCGGCGAAAATATTTTTGCGCGAGAATATCACAGGCGACTTGTGACCAGTTTTCAGGGGCTTCAAATTCAACGGCTTCGGTGATGGCTTCACCCGAAATATCACGCACCTCGCTTCGCACCTTGGCGAAGGGGATGTCGGCATAAGGGCTTTGCCCTGCCGTGGTGAAATGACGTTTAATCTGCATAATCGCGAATCTCTATCACAAGATAAACCGATTCTCAATTCATTAGCTCAATTCATAACGGCATTCCGGGCGTCGTAATGCACCCAGAGTTTTTCGGCGATGCGGGCGGTTTCAGCGAGTGGTTCGTACTCATGAGGGATAAGCTCGCCTGTAAAAGGGTCAATGTTGCAGCGCTCATGCAGGCGGTCATAAAGGGTTTGAAACTTCCTGGCTTGGCCTTGCATCGGGAGCCGAAAGACGGTTTTGCCAGTGCTGGCCGCTTCGGTCAGCATATTGGTGCTGTCTTCGGTGACGAATATAAAGTCTGCCCCGCCAAGAAAAGCAATATAAGGATTGCGCTCTGATCCATCATAGAGCCAGATGTTCTTATGATCTTGGGCGAGGGCTTCCCACTCTTTTTGCGCAAACTCCGGCGTGCGCCGCGACGTTGAGATTAAAAGGCTTAGGTTTTTTGCGAGCAAGGCTTTCGCCGTTGTCATATGCTCTGAGTGTATTTCAGGCGTTAATTTATGGGTTTTCGAATCCCCGCCAATCAACAAAGCCGCGCGCGGCATGGGTAAGATATCGAGCTGGTCTGAGAATTTAATTGTGCGCCCAGCAATCTCTGCTTTGATAATGCGGTTCGGAGAACCGATCATGGTTTCAACATTTGGCCCCGTTAAATTATCATGCTCAGGCGCTATCACGAGGTCAAAGCGAGAGGGGTCAATCCGCGGGTCTTGAATGTAAGCGGTAAAACAATCTGGCGCCGATTTTTTGAGCGCCAAAAGAGGCGCAATGGCTTGGCGTCCGCAGCCTATGGCCAAATCTGGCGGCGACCCAGACAGGCCGTAATCAGACGGCTTAGACTTAAGGGCAAATTGAAGGGTTGGGCTAGCCGCCTTGAAAGCCGTTCCATTATCAATTGTAACAGGGGTGATGTCGGCGGGCCGTAATCGCGCGAGCGCTTCGGCTAGTCCTAAGGCTTGATTTTCAATACCGCGCCGCCCGTCTGATATGACTAAGCAGCTAAGCGGCTCAGATGTCATTATTTAAAGGTGACTTCCAAAATTTCATACCCTTTGGAACCGCCCGGCGCGATAACTTCAAAGGCATCGCCGACTTCTTTTGAAATCATAGCCCGCGCAATCGGAGAGGTGATGGAGATTTTTCCGTCTTTAACGCTGGCTTCGTCTTCGCCGACAATTTGGTAGGTGCTTTCTTCGTCTGTATCTTCATTGACGATTTTGACGATAGCGCCAAATTTAACTGTCTCGCCCGACATTTTGGACGTGTCGATGACTTGCGCCAAAGAAAGTTTAGATTCAAGTTCCTGAATCCGGCCTTCAATAAACCCCTGTTTTTCTTTAGCGGCATGATACTCAGCATTCTCAGAAAGGTCGCCATGCTCACGGGCGACCGAGATCGCATTGATAATCTCAGGGCGTTCAACCGATTTAAGATGCTTTAATTCGGTTTCCAAAGCGGCGTGTCCGCCAACTGTCATCGGGTATTTTTGCATTGTCTCATCCAGAAATTCTTAAGCCGCGCAGACATAAGGACTTTTACCACGGAATCAAGGGAAAAGGTCTTACTCTATGTCGGCTATTCTTCTCCAAAGAGCGTAAATATTTTACAAAGACGAAACCTTCTTTTTGCGACATTCCAAAACATTACAAGTAATTTATCGTTTTTCGATAATAAAAACTGGACGTCAAGAAATTTGTGTGTTATCGATAAACAATAAGGAGATATCCCCTTCGAACTGGTGATCTCTTTATTCCGTCATCGGCGGAGTGCCATTTTGTCGATGACGGGTTCACTTATGCATTTGATTTCCAAATGCTCAACAAAGGAGACCCTAAGATGAGACATCTTATTAAAACGACGACAATAGCTTTAATGGCTGGCGGCGCTTTCGCCCTCTCAACACCCGCATTGGCGAATCCTGCTGCCGATATCGTCACAACAACAATAGATAAGCGTGACCTGGCAACAGAATATGGTGTGGAACGTGTTTACAAGGCATTGGCGTACAAAGCTGAAACATCTTGCATAACACCAGGGAAAGTTCCGCTCAGCATTAAAAAATTTGAAGAAGACTGCACACGTCAATTATTGGAAGACTTCATCTTTGATGTCGATAATGGAAATCTAACCCGTTATCACGTCAACAAAACGAGCTGATAAGCGGCATATATCTAATATTTTGGGCCTTCCATTATGGGAGGCTTTTTTAATGGATAAAGAGAGCTGGAATGAAAAACGGCAGGGGTGCCACCCTGCCGTTTAAAAATGTCCGATTCCCATTTTCCGAAAGGAGACGATAAATAAGTTTGGACGTCTTAATCTGCAAAAATCATCCATCAGAGTCAAGAGATGAATCTTGCTAAGCCATTGCTATCGCTTGCAAACTTTCGACTTGATAATCGTCTTTGGAGAGCTCCTTTAAAGCCTGTACACAGGCGCGCGCTGCGGCGGCTGTGGTGAAATAAGGTATCTTTTGAGTTAGCGCTGTGCGTCTTAAAGAGAAGCTATCATTGAGGGATTGTTTCCCACTTGTTGTATTAAAGACAAGCTGCACATCGCCATTTTTCATCGCGTCCACAATATGCGGACGGCCTTCATGAACCTTTTTGACATAATCAACGGTTATGCCTTGTTCCCGAAGGTAACGGGTAGTTCCGCCCGTCGCCATGATTTTAAAGCCCAGCGCAATTAAATCTTTGGCCAGTTCCGCCATCAGAGGCTTGTGCTGCTCCCGAACAGAAATGAAAACTGTTCCTGAAGACGGTAAGTTGACCCCGCCTCCCAGCTGACTTTTGGCAAAGGCCATGCCGAAGCTTTCAGCCAATCCCATGACTT
This sequence comes from uncultured Hellea sp., assembly GCA_964472905.1. Classification (GTDB taxonomy): domain Bacteria; phylum Pseudomonadota; class Alphaproteobacteria; order Caulobacterales; family Maricaulaceae; genus Hellea. The sequence continues at coordinate 31,233 of CAYYMI010000020.1, forward strand.
CCCCTGTTGAGCGCATTTCAGGCCCAAGAACAGTATCCACGCCTGGGAAACGCGCAAAAGGAAAGACGGCTTCTTTAACGGCAATATGTTTTTGCGGTTTAAGCGATAGATCAAATTCGGAGAGTTTCATCCCCGCCATGACTTTAGCCGCGATATTGGCAATGGGTTGCCCGATGGCTTTGGCGACAAAGGGCACAGTTCGAGAGGCGCGGGGGTTAACTTCAATGAGGTAGACAACATCATCTTTAACCGCGAATTGCGTATTCATCAGGCCTATAACCCCTAGCTCTAGGGCAAGGACCTCAGCTTGACGGCCCAGTTCAGCCACGATTTTATCAGATAATGTATAAGGGGGGAGCGAGCAGGCGGAATCGCCTGAATGAACACCAGCTTCCTCAATATGTTCCATGATGCCAGCGACATAAACCGCTTCGCCATCACAAATAACGTCAACATCGACTTCAATGGCATCGCGCAGGTACTGATCAATCAAGAGCGGGGATTTACCCGAGACTTTGACCGCTTCAGAGATATAACGGTTTAGCTCGGCGTCATTATCAACAATTTCCATCCCGCGCCCGCCCAGAACATTAGAGGGCCGTAGCACAAGAGGATAACCAACGACTTTGGCCGCAGCGGCGGCTTCTTTGGCATTACGAGCAATGGCGTTATTGGGCTGTTTTAGATCAAGTTTTTCGACGAGAGCTTTAAAGCGCTCGCGATCTTCCGCGCGGTCCAGCGCGTCGCGCATGGTGCCTAAAAGCGGAATGCCATTACCTTCCAAGGCTTCAGCCAGTTTAAGCGGGGTTTGGCCGCCAAATTGAACAATCACGCCTTTCAGCGTTCCGGCCTGTTGTTCCGTCATAATAAGCTCAAGAACATCTTCTTCTGTTAAAGGTTCAAAATAAAGACGGTCTGAGGTGTCGTAATCTGTTGAGACAGTTTCAGGATTACAATTGACCATGATGGATTCAATATTCATATCGCCCATGGCATAGGCCGCGTGGCAACAGCAATAATCAAATTCGATGCCTTGCCCGATACGGTTTGGCCCGCCACCAAGAATAATAACTTTATCGCGGTCTGAGACGCGGGCTTCATCATCAACTTTTCCGCCAAAGCTTGGGACTTCATAGGTTGAATACATATAAGGGGTTTTGGCTTGAAACTCAGCCGCGCAAGTATCTACGCGCTTATAGACGGGTCTGACGCCTTGCTTGCGGCGTGCCTTACGCACGTCGCGCTCTGTCTTTCCCGTCAACTCTGCAATACGGGCATCGGCAAAGCCTTCGGATTTTATCGCGCGCCACTGCGCTTCCGTTTTAGGAAGGCCATTTGATTTGAGCCACTCTTCGGCTTTCACAAGGTCTTGGATTTGACGGAGGAACCACGGATCGATTTGCGTATATTGGAATATCTTTTCCACGGTAAAGCCTTGGCGGAAGGCTTGGGCGATGACCAAAAGACGATCAGGGGCTAAAATAGAGAGCCGAGCTTTCATGGCGTTTTTCAGCTCATCGGCTGACATCTCGCCAGAGGGGTCCAGAATGATCTCGTTAAGGCCTGTCAGGTCTGTTTCAAGAGAGCGTAGCGCTTTTTGCAGGCTTTCTGAAAATGTCCGGCCAATGGCCATGGCTTCCCCGACAGAGCGCATGGCTGTTGTCAGAACGGGCTCTGCGCCCGGGAATTTTTCAAAGGCAAAACGGGGTATTTTGGTCACGACATAATCAATGGTCGGTTCAAAGGCGGCAGGCGTTGCGCCTGTGATGTCATTATCCAGCTCATCCAGCGTGTAACCCACGGCTAACTTAGCCGCGATTTTGGCAATCGGGAAACCTGTAGCTTTAGACGCAAGAGCGGATGATCTGGAAACGCGTGGGTTCATCTCAATGACAACCATGCGGCCATCTTTGGGGTTCAGGCCAAATTGCACATTAGAGCCGCCTGTTTCCACGCCAATCTCGCGCAGCACCGCAATCGAGGCATCGCGCATGCGTTGATATTCTTTATCGGTCAGGGTGAGGGCAGGCGCGACGGTGATAGAATCGCCCGTATGTACGCCCATCGGATCAATGTTCTCAATCGTGCAGATGATGATACAGTTATCGGCCTTATCGCGAACAACTTCCATCTCATATTCTTTCCAGCCCAAAAGGCTTTCATCGACAAGCACTTCATTTGTTGGTGAGGCTGACAGGCCAGAGCGGACAATCTCTTCAAACTCTTCTTGGTTATAGGCGACTCCTCCGCCCGTGCCGCCCATCGTAAAAGCTGGGCGGATAATCGCAGGTAGGCCTGTTTCAGGAAGCTTTTTGACGGCTTCGGCCACACCTTCAGCTATATTAGCTTCACCATTTGCATCAAGCGGAGCTGTGATAATGGTCGCGCGGGGGTTCTCTAGTCCGATTTTAGTCATGGCCTTGGCGAAACGCTCTCGGCTTTCAGCTTTGTCAATTACGTCTGCTTTCGCCCCGATCATTTCCACGCCGTATTTTTCTAGCACGCCCATTTGCTCAAGGGCGAGGGCGGTATTCAGTGCCGTTTGTCCGCCCATGGTTGGCAGGAGCGCATCAGGTTTTTCGATGGCGATGATTTTCTCGACGATTTCTGGCGTAATCGGTTCGACATAAGTCGCGTCCGCCATGCCGGGGTCAGTCATAATTGTGGCGGGATTAGAATTAACGAGAATGACCTTATAGCCCTCATCTTTGAGCGCTTTACAGGCCTGAACACCCGAATAATCAAATTCACAGGCTTGCCCAATAACAATCGGTCCAGCCCCGATAATAAGGATAGATTGGATATCAGTTCTTTTTGGCATGAAGTCGGGCCTTAGCTCGTAATAATTAACTGCGAATCTGGCCGATAAACCAAATTGCCCCCCTTTAATGAAACGATTGTGTTGATACAAGTATTCAAAGGCGCAAAAATTATGTTATGCTGCAAAAAATGCTAAAAGGGTAACAAATGGTTTATCGTACACAAAATAGACGCACGGGCGGGATGCGCCGGCGTCGCGGCGGGTTTCGGTGGCAAATCATGCTGCTTTTCGCTGTTGGGGCGGCTGTCTATTATTTCGCGAACCAAAAAACAGTGCCCTATACGGACCGCAAACAGCTTCGCACGATGAAGCATGACGCTGAAATGCAGCTTGGCCTACAAAGCTACCAGCAAATACTTTCTGATAACCGTCAAAATTTGGTTCAAAGCGGCCCTGTCGTCGATGCGGTTCGAGACATAGGCGCAAAAATAGCCCGCGCCGCCTCTGATTCAGATCCGGGCTTTGAATGGGCCTTTAACGTTATTGATTCCGAGCAGGTCAACGCCTTTGCTCTGCCCGGTGGATATACGGCGATTTATACGGGTATAATTCCGGTCGCTGAGAATGAAGATGGTCTTGCGGCGATTATGGGGCACGAAGTGGCTCATGCCTTGGCCCATCACGGGGCTGAGCGTATGGCGCAACAAAATATGCAGCGTATTGTCGGGGCAGGCGTCGCGATGGGCGCTGGCGGTATGGATTTTGGCGCTCAAAAAGCGGTCATGGGTGTCTTTGGCGGGATTAGCCAATATGGCTTTGCCCTCCCTTTTTCGCGTAAGCATGAATCCGAGGCCGATTATATCGGTTTGATTTTGATGTCCCGAGCTTGTTATGACCCACGCGAAGCCCCAAAACTATGGGAACGCATGGGCCAAGCTGGCGGGGCTAACCCTCCTGAATTTCAATCCACACACCCTTCTCCGCAAACGCGGATTGATGATTTTAATGGTTGGATGCCCGATGCTATTGAAATTTATAACCGATCCTGTCCCAATAAGATTAGATAGATATGACTGACCGTATTCTTGTCACCGGCGTGTCTGGTTTTATTGCCTCTCACGTCACAGAGCGTTTGCTCAAAAAAGGCTATGCTGTTCGCGGAACTGTTCGCAATAAAGCCAAAGGCCAAAAAATTGTCGATAAGCTGGCGGCTCATGGCTCTGATACCTCCAAGCTTGAACTTTTTGAAGCAGACCTAGGCTCTGATGCGGGATGGCAAGACGCGGTTAAAGATTGCCGTTATATCCAACATATCGCCTCACCATTTCCACTTGAAGCGCCGAGTGATCGTGAGGCCTTGGTACCAGAAGCGCGGGCGGGCGCCATGCGCGTTATCGAGCACGGCCTAGGCGCAGGTGCCGAGCGCATTGTTATGACATCTTCTATGGTCTCCATGATGGGGCAAAAGGGCCGTGGGGCGAAGATGCTGGTCAAAGAATCTGATTGGTCTGATCCTGATTGGAAACCTCTCACGGCCTATCCCGTGTCCAAAACCCGCGCGGAGAAATCCGCTTGGGATTATGTGAAGACTCAAAACCTTGAGCCAAAACTCACAACTGTCTGCCCGGGGCTGGTTTTTGGGCCAGATAGTTATCAGAATGGCGGCGCCTCTCTCGGGCTTATTACGGCCATGTTTGCCGGGGATTTCCCGCGCACGCCGAAAGTGGCTTATCCCATTGTTGATGTCAGGGATTGTGCCTCAATCCATGTCGGAGCCATGACGGCTAAAGAGGCGGGCGGTCGGCGCCTTATGGCAGCAGGTGAAACTTTATGGATGTCGGGCATCGCAACTGTTTTGAGACAGGCCTATCCAGAGTATAAAAAACTCCCCAGTGGCGATTTTCCTAATTTTATGGTACGTCTTGTTGGGTTGTTTGATGATCGCGTGAAGGGCGTTATTCCTGATCTGGGAACATTCCATGAAGCTGATAGCGCCTATGTAAACAGCCTCACTCATGTCATTCCGAGGCCCGCTAAAGAGGCGATATTATCGGCAGCTGAAAGCTTGATGGCCAATGGAAATGTAAAGCAACCGAATTAATCAAGCAGGTTTATTCGCGATAATCCGCTTGCCAACCCAAATAAATACGCCTCCGCCGACATAATAAACGGCAGCAAAAACGAGCATAGCTATGGTCACGCCCATCGCGCCGCGCGTAGTTACATCCAGAAATGGGTAGGGGTAAAAGCCTGTAAGCATCCCCCTGATAATATTGAACCCCCCATAAGCGAGCGGAAAAATTATCCAAAGAGGAAGGTGTTTATATTGCAATCCACGCTTACCTGCGAAGACCAGCCAATCTAAGATGTAAAGAACGGGCAGGAGGAAATGTAGGCCTATATTGGTGATGACTCCCAATCCGACTGGATGATGGATTTTCGCCAACAGGGCATAATATACGATGGCGACGATTAAGATATAAAGCGCGATAGCCGCGCGAATGGCGGGGCGTTCTAAAAATATCCGTAGTTTCGACGTTGGGTTTAAAAAAGGAACTGAAAAGGCGAGGGCGACCAGAATATTGCTCCAAATGGTGAAATAGCCCAGATAAATTCCGGTGGATGGTAAAACGCCACCATATTCCTTTGACGCGACCAACAATATGTATTGGGTGATGATTGTCGCCCATGCGAGAGCTGCACAAACGCGTCTGTAATTATTTTTCATGCATTGTCAGTATGAAGCTTGGCATTAAATGTCAAAACACCATCTTATCTACTTTTTGGCGAGACCTATAAAGCGTCAGCAAATCTTTCAAATAGATAATAACTATCCTGTGGGCCGGGGCTGGCCTCGGGGTGATGCTGGACAGAAAAGACGGGTTTACCTTTTAGGCGGATGCCGCAATTGGATCCGTCAAACAGGCTCACATGGGTTTCTTCCACTGTGTCGGGCAGACTTTTTTGATCGACGGCAAAGCCGTGATTCATCGACACGATTTCAACTTTGTTCGTGGTATAATCTTTGACGGGGTGGTTAGCGCCGTGATGGCCTTGGTCCATTTTCATCGTTTGTGCGCCCAGAGCTAAGGCCAGCATTTGATGTCCGAGACAAATACCGAGGATCGGCATGTCCGCTTTTATGATCTCTTGAATGACGGGGATGGCATATTCGCCTGTTGCGGCCGGGTCGCCCGGTCCATTGGATAAGACAACGCCGTCAGGTTTAAGCGCCAAGATATCTTTGGCTGGCGTCATCGCGGGAACAACAGTGACTTTCATTCCTGCCGTCACAAGGTTACGTAAAATATTCCGCTTCACGCCATAGTCGATGACGACAACGGATTTGATACCCTCTTTATTTTCAAAGCCTTCGGGCCAGACCCATCGCGCTTCTGTCCAGTCAAATCCTGTCTCAGTGCCAACGGAGGGGACAAGGTCGCTGCCAACCAAGCCGTTCCAGCCGCGAGCTTTAGCCGCCAGGGCTTCAATATCAAATTTTCCGTCAGGCGCGTGGGCGATGACGCCGTTTGGCATGCCGTTATCCCGAATAAAAGCGGTCAGCGCTCGTGTATCTACGCCGGACAAACCAATGATGTTACGCTGCGTTAGCCAGTCGCCAAGTTCCAATTCAGAGCGCCAATTTGAGGCGGGCGTTATCGGGGCCTTGAATATAGCGCCGCGCGCCGCACTTTGGGCTTTATCCGTAGAGGCTTCCTCATCCTCAACTGTTGTGCCTGTGTTCCCTATATGGGGGAAGGTAAAGCAGATGATCTGATCCGTATAAGAGGGGTCTGTCAGGATTTCCTGATAACCTGTCATGGCCGTATTAAAACACACCTCGCCAATGGCGTCTCCGGCCGCTCCGCAGCCTTGTCCATAAAAAACCTCGCCATTGGCCAAAACAAGGGCGCCCGTGGCTGTTTGATTAAAGGCTTGCATTTTGGTTTCGACGCTCATAAATCCCCGTTTTGCCCTTTTCAGGCGCAGGCACAATTGCTGTGCGGTGTTTTAGTCAGGGCAGGGCAGGATTCAAGGTTTAATATTCATATGCTTGGCAAATGGATGAATTAATCTTATATAATCCTGTGAATATCCTGCAAATAGCGCGTGGGGCTGCTTTTTGTACCTGGTTAAACCCATTAAGGTGAGACCAATTTGAAGGGACAAACTTATGGCTGAAGCCCAAATGACGCTCCGCGACTCTATCACCGAATCGACAAAAGACGCGATGAGAAGCAAGGACTCCTTACGCGTGTCAACGCTGCGTCTCGTCTCGGCTGCGATTAAAGATAGAGATATCGCCGCGCGCTCCGAAGATCGGTGCGGCGGCATTGAAGAAACTGAAATTCTCTCGCTTTTGGCCAAGATGGTGAAACAGCGCGAAGAAAGCGCCAAGACCTATGAGGATAATGGCCGTCCAGAACTGGCGGATCGCGAGCGTAGCGAGATTGAAATTGTCCGAGAATTTATGCCTAAGGCCTTGTCTGAAACTGAGATGGAAGAGGCGATTGCCGCCATTGTTGAAGAAAGCGGGGCAACGGGCCTTAAGGATATGGGTAAAATTATGGGTCGCCTGAAGACAGATTTTGCGGGCCGCCTCGATATGGGCAAAGCTGGCGCTATCGTTAAGGGCCATTTGGGCGGTTAGCGGTTAAGGTCTAAGCTTAACTTAAGCCCTTAGAAAATAATCATAAGCGACATTTTCAGTTTCAGCGGTCTTCGGATAGCCCGTCTTGGACAGGCTGGCTTCTAGGTCGCGCCTATCGCCTTTAGGGATTTGAAATCCGCAAAGAACATGGCCCGTAGAATGTCCGTGATTGCGGTAATGGAAGAGCGAGATATTCCAACGCGCATCCAGATTAATTAAAAAATCCGTCAATGCGCCAGGGCGTTCAGGAAATTCAAAACGGTAAATGACTTCATCAATATCTTTACTGGCGCGCCCCCCGACCATATGGCGTAGGTGACGCTTGGAGAGGCGGTCTTCCGAGAGATCTAGGACGCTTATACCATGAGCCGCCATAGACTTCACAACGTCTTCGCGTACCGCTGATGATTTTATCTTTATCCCGACAAGCACATGGGCGTCGTCGTCATTTTCAGCAAAGCGGTAGTTAAATTCTGTGACGGCACGATCGCCAAGCGCTTTGATGAAATTTAAAAACGCGCCCGCCTGTTCTGGAATGGTTGCGGCAAAAAGCATTTCTTCACCCGCGCCAAGTTCTGCGCGTTCAACGATGTGGCCGATACGGTCAAAATTAACATTGGCTCCTGATATCGTCACCACGCAATCCCCCTCTGGGGCAAGGCAGGCGCGTTTATGTTTTATGATGCCAGCCAAGGCGACCGCGCCCGCCGGTTCGACAACAGTCCGAGTGGCCTCGAAAACATCTTTCACCGCCGCGCATATTTCATCATTCGTGACTGTGATACATTCATCCACGACGGATTTGGATATGTCTAATGTATTGGTTCCAATGAGTTTCACGGCGACGCCATCGGCAAAGCCGTCAACCTTATTGAGCGGTGTAGGCTTACCTGCCTCGAGTGATGTTTTAAGGGTGGCGGCGCCTTCGGGTTCAACCGCAATGATTTTAGTCTCGGGCGATATGGACTTGACCCATGTGCCTATGCCAGAGACTAATCCGCCGCCGCCCGTACAGACATAAATGGCTTTTGGCGCGCGCGGCATTTGTTCCAAAATTTCTTTGCCGACTGTCCCTTGCCCTGCAATGACATCCAGCTCGTCAAAGGGATGAATGAAGACAGCCCCGGTCTCTTTGGCATAGTCGATGGCGGCTTCACAGGCTTCATCATAGCTATCACCGATGAGCCGCGTCTCTGCGCCTCTGGCTTCAACTGCGTCAACTTTAATCATCGGCGTGGTGACGGGCATAAAGATGACAGCTTTGGTTTTGTAATAGCTGGCCGCTGCCGCCATGCCTTGGGCATGGTTGCCCGCGCTTGCGGCGCAAACACCCTTGGCTTTTTCCGCGTCCGTTAATCCCGCCATGCGGTTCGCCGCGCCGCGAATTTTAAAACTAAAGACATCTTGGAGGTCTTCGCGTTTAAGCCAGATATTCAGGCCGTGCTCTGCGGAGAGCTTCGGCGCGAGTTGGCACGGCGTGCGTTTGGCCAGCGCGTAAACGTCAGCCGCATCTATGCGCGCCTTTAGATCATTGAGGTTAACTTTAGGGAGATTAACCATTGTTATGTTCTTGGGAGACATGGCTCGCTATCCAGTCTCCGACTTGCGAGGTTGATAGGCCTCCGCCCAAATCACCTGTTGTGTGACCGCCTTCGAGCGCGGCCTCTACAGCAGCTTCAATCGCGCTGGCTTCGGGGTCTAGCCCGAATGAGAGGTTCAGCATCCAAGCGGCCGATAAAATCATCGCCAATGGATTGGCTTTGCCCTTTCCCGCGATATCGGGCGCGCTGCCATGAATGGGTTCATACATCCCCGTTGTGCCATCGGAGACCGAGGCAGACGGGATAACGCCCATAGAGCCCGCCAGGACAGAGGCTTCATCGGTGAGGATATCGCCAAACATATTTTCCGTTAGGACAACGTCAAAATCCTGCGCGCGCGTGAGCATATGCATGGTCATGGCATCGACAAGAAGATGCTCAAGCTCGACTTCGGGATAGCGCGCGGCGACTTTAATCACCGTCTCGCGCCAGAGGCGCGATGTTTCAAGGACGTTGGATTTATCAACCGAGGTGACTTTCTTTTTACGGCTCATCGCAAGATCAAAGGCTTTAACCGTAATGCGTTCAACTTCGGTCTCTGAATAGCGGCACTCATCATAGGCGCCTAAATTATCGCGGCCCTTTGTGCCGAAATATATACCCCCTGTGAGTTCGCGCATGACCACGAAATCTGTACCCTCTAGGCGTTCACGTTTCAGCGGCGCTTTATCAATCAGAGCAGGGTAAGGCTTACAGGGGCGGATATTAGCATAGAGGTTTAGGTTCTTGCGCAGTGGCAGAAGCGAACCTAGCTCTGGCCTATCCGCGCCTTTCAAATGATCCCATTTCGGCCCGCCCACAGCGCCAAGTAATATCGCGCCCGTTTTTTCGCAAGAGGCATAGGTCTCATCCGGCAGGGGCGTTCCCAGCGCGTCAATCGCCGCGCCGCCGATGAGGTGAAATTCAGGCTCTAAGGTGTGGCCGAATTTATTGGCCACAGCGTTCAGAACCGCCATAGCCGCGTCCCCGACTTCAGGGCCAATGCCGTCACCGGGCAGATAGGAAAAGTTTATATTAGTCACGTGATGCCTCAAACTTCGTAATCGCGTCGTCTTGTGCCGCCAGATAACCCATCTCGTCCACGCCTTCCATGAGGCAGTGACGGGAGAAGGCATCAACGTCAAAACTATAGGTGCCTCCATTACGAGGTAGGCGCACTTCGCAGCTTTCTAAATCAACCGTGACCTCTGCTCCGGGATTATCGAGTAGCCATGCATGGGCGCGTTTATCGATGATGATGGGGAGTAATCCATTCTTTAAAGAATTCCCGCGAAAGATATCGGCAATCTCAGAAGATATAACCACGCGAAAGCCGTAATCGGTTAACCCCCACGGCGCATGTTCGCGCGAAGACCCACAGCCAAAATTATGCCCCGCGACCAAAATCTCACAGGCTTTGCCCTCGTCTGAATTGAGCTCATGATCTGTTGGGTTACCATCCGCGTCATAGCGCAAATTCGCAAAGACATGTTCGCCCAATCCGGCCTTGGTTGTCATAGACAAAAATTTGGCAGGCATGATTTGGTCTGTATCAATATTTGAGACAGGCAGAACCATCGTTTTAGATGTCACGGTTGTTAAAGGTTTGAAACTCATGCTGCGGCTCCGACTTTACGCGGGTCAGTGATAACACCTGCAATGGCGCTGGCCGCAGCTGTTTCAGGCGAGGCGAGAACAGTGCGTACGCCCGGCCCCTGACGGCCCATGAAATTACGATTGGAGGTCGAGACGACCAAATCGCCCGGCGCGCCAATATCGCCGTTCATGCCAAGGCACATTGAACAG